>CAZIUA010000098.1:0-7898 GCA_964542315.1 uncultured Faecalibacterium sp.
GCAGCTCGCCCACGCTGCGCAGGCGGCGGTTGCCCAGATGGTCGATATCATCCACGGTGCCGATACCGTAGGGCAGGCCCAGGATGTAGCTGATGGACGCCACGATATCATCATCGAGGATGTGCTTGGGCACCAGGTACTGGATGTTGTCCGCGACGACCTGCTTGAGCTGATCGGCGTCGGTGGACTCGATGATGCGCTTCAGGGTGGGCAGGTGGACCATCTCGAGGATGCCGGCTTCCTTGGGATCGAAGGGCAGGTATTCGCGGGCATCGACGAAGTTGTTGCCCACGACCTTGCGGATCTCGCCCTCGCAGTTGACCAGCACGGTGTTCACGCCGGCATTCTGGATGTTGCGGGCGGTCTCCAGGTCGATGATCTCACCCGTGGTGACCATGACTTCACCCGTGCGGGGATCGATGATGTCCTCCGCGGCGACCTGGCGCGCGATACGGGTGGCGATGGACAGCTTCTTATTGAACTTATAGCGGCCGACGCGCATCACGTCGTAGCGCTTGGGATCAAAAAAGAGGGAGTTGAACAGGTTGGTGGCGCTTTCGACGCTCTCGGGCTCGCCGGGCTTCTGCTTCTTGTAGATCTCCAGCAGAGCCTGCTCGCGGGGGCGACGGGTGGTGCCATGGGCCTTCGCGGCCTCATCCAGGGTGTTGTCGCGGCCGAGGGTGGCGGTCAGGCGCTTGTCGTCGCCCAGCAGCTCGATGATCTCGGCATCGCTCTCATAGCCCAGGGCGCGCAGCAGCACGGTCAGGCACAGCTTGCGCGCGCGGTCCAGGCGGACCCAGATGACGTTGTTGGAGTCGGTCTCGTATTCCAGCCAGGCGCCACGGTTGGGAATGATCTGCGCGGAATAGAGGGGCACGCCGGCCTTGTCCAGCGCGCGGGAAAAATAGCAGCCGGGGGAGCGGACCAGCTGGGAGACGATGACGCGCTCGGCGCCGTTGATGATGAACGTACCGTTCTCGGTCATCAGCGGGAAATCGCCCATGTACACGTCGGTCTCTTTGATCTCGGAGGTCTCGCTGTTATACAGCTGCACATGGACGTTCAGCGGCGCGGCATAGGTCATGTCGCGTTCGCGGCAGCGTTCCATGGAGTTCTTCGGCTGGCCCAGAGCGTAATCCGTGAAGGTCAGCTCCAGAGTGCCGTTATAATCGGTAATGGGCGAGGCGTCCGAAAGGACCTCACGCAGGTCTGTATCAAGAAAGCGCTGATAGGAATTCTTCTGCACCTCGATCAGGTCGGGCATGTCCAGAACTTCCTGGATACGCGAGAAGCTCTCGCGCTTGCGGAGCTTACCCATTTGAATCTCACGCGCCATAAAAGCTATCACCCCTCTAGCATCGTCGGCCGTCATCGGAGAGGGCGCCCCTCCGTGTCAGGCACGCAGCGCCGGTGCGCACCGGCTGAAACAATGTCCGCTTCAGCACCCTTTTCCATGGGGAATATGCAGCGGCTGTATTTCCCTCTTGCATTTTTCCGCGAAACGGTGTAAAATACAAAGGCATAGGAAAATTGGCAGCAATACATAAAGATACTGATGCAATTTATAATGCTATCATATCCTCTGCCGGTTGTCAAGTACTTTTTCCTTTTTTATATGCAAAAAAAGTGCGTACGGATTTCGTAGGTCGGAAGGAGAATATCCACGGAATGAAAAAACGGTTCTTTGCGCTGATGCTGGCGCTGATGATGCTGCTTGGCGTGTGTGCCTTTGCGGAGGAGGGCGTGCAGGCGCCGGTGCTGATCGACCGGGTGAATGCGCCTCAGGAATATGCGGATTTCGCTTTTGCAGAGGACGCGGAGCTGCTGGAGGTCATCTTCCCGCAGATCCTCAACTGCGATGCGGCCTTCCTGCGCTGCGGCGGCGAGACCATCCTGGCGGACTGCGCCACCCAGGGGCAGGCGGTGCGCGTCATCAACATGTGCAAGCAGATGGGCATCACGCATATCGACAGGGTGATCAACACCCATCCGCATGAGGATCACATTGGCGGCTTCCGCGACCTGATCAAGGAGGTCGATGTGGGCGAACTGTGGATCTGCTTCCCTGAGAATTACAACAACCACATGACCAAGGCGGTCGGCTATGCAAAGAAGGCGGGCATCCCCGTGAAGACCTTCGCGGACGGCGATGTGCTGACGCTGGGCGGCGCGACCATCGAGGTGTGGAAGATGGAGGAGCCGGGCGCCAAGCTGAACAACTGCTCCGCGCAGTTCAAGATTACCTTTGGCGAGCGGACCTTCCTCATGGCGGCGGACCTGCAGGAGGCCGGTCAGAAGTGCATGCTGGAGATGCACGGCGACGCGCTGGACGCGGACATCATCAAGTACCCCCACCACGGCATCGAGGTGCTGCGGGAGGATTATCTGGCGGCTGTGTCGCCCCTGTTCCTGGTGGTGACGAACAACCACCGCAAGACGGAGGGCTGGAAGTGGATCATGAAGGGGACGATCCCCTATGCGTACACCGTGCCGAATTTCGTCCACCTGACCACCGACGGCGCGACCTGGATCGCGGAAAAGATCCCGTCGGACGTGAAGTATTAAGGAAGAAACTGATTTTTTGCAGAACGCGCAGAACCGGGTTGACATCAGCCCGGTTTTCTGCTACAATACAATTAACATTTAAGTTAAATGTAAAAACTTGAATGAAACGGAGGAAAGGAGTGTCCCCTATGTCATTGCAGGAAACGCTGCGGGCGCTGGCGGATCCCACGCGCCGGGAGATATGTACGCTGCTGCGGAGCGGGAGCAAGTCCGCCGGGGAGATCGGCGCGCATTTCCCCATCACGGCGGCGGCGATCTCGCGCCATCTGTCCGTGCTGAAGGAGGCTGACCTGATCCGGGATCAGCGCGAGGGCAAATTCATCATCTATACCCTCAACACCTCCGTGCTGGAGGATATCCTGCTATGGGTGAACGAGCTGAAAGGAGAGGATTGATATGATGAAGAAGTATCGTGGAACGCTCATCGCCGGCACGCTGGTGATGCTCCTGCCCATTTTGGTGGGCCTGTTCCTGTGGGATCGCCTGCCTGACCAGGTGGCGACGCATTTTGGCACCAGTGGCGAGGTGGATGGTTACAGCAGCAAGGCCTTCGCGGTGTTCGGCATTCCGGGCATCGTGCTGGGCATGCACTGGCTCTGTGTGCTGACCGGGCGGCTCGACCCAAAGGCCGAGAACCTTGCAGGGCGGATGATGAGCCTCGTGCTCTGGATCTGCCCGGTGATCTCTGTGGTGCTGATTGTGCTGGTATACGGCAACGCGCTGGGTTATGAAGTCCGCGTGGAGCTGGTTGTGCCGCTTTTGCTGGGCTTGCTGTTCGTCATCATTGGCAACTGGCTGCCCAAGTGCAGGCAGACCTACACCCTGGGCATCAAGCTGCCCTGGACGCTGAATGACGAGGCCAACTGGAACCGCACGCACCGCTTCGCAGGGCCCGTCTGGGTCGGATGCGGGCTGGTCATCATGCTCTGTGCGGCGCTGAATGCGGTCTGGGTGATGTTCGCCGCGCTGGCGGTGATGGTGATCGCACCGACGGTGTATTCCTATGTGCTCAGCCGCCGGAAGGGCAAGTGACTCACCACGCTCTGACCAAATGCAGCCCCATATAATAATGTAGCGCGATCTCCTCGCCGGACTTTCCCTGCTGTGCCATGGCGTATGCGCCCCATTGGGGCATGCCCACGCCATGGCCGTATCCGCGCCCGGTCATGCGGATGATGCTGTTCTCAAGGCGCAGGGAGGTCAGCAGGGTGGAACGCATCTGCGTGCTCCCCAGGGCGATGCGCAGGCGCGCGGCATTCACGGTCGTTCCGTTCACCAACAGGGTGACGGCACGGCCGCTTTTTCCTTTTTGGCCGATGGCGATGTGGGTGCAGCCGTCCGGATCGGCGCCGGTCTTGCGGCAGGCGGCGAGGAAATCCGCCACGGTGAATTCGGCAGCCCATTCGCGGGCGGAATCAGGCGCATCGGCGGAATCCCCGCCTTCGATGACGCGCGTGTAGGTCGGCTCATCGCCCTGCCAGTCCAGACCGGCCACGGCGAGCTCGGTCGTTCCGCCGGAATGGGCATGGAACCAGGTGTAGGGGAGAACGTCGTCCGCTGTGAGGAGGAGCTCGCCGCGCGTTTCCGCCACGGCCTGCAGGACACGCGCGTTCACCGCCCCGGCATCGTAAGCCTGCGCCTCGACGATGTCGGTGGAAATGTCCGCCCCGGCATAGCGGCTGTCCTTCTCGGTGATGAACTTCAGTACGAACGTGCGCGCGAGGATCGCCTGCGCCTTGAGGGCCTCCAGCGGCCAGTCATTGGGCATCTCGCCTGCGACCACCCCGGCGACGTAGGTCTCGATGTCCATGGCAATGACGGCGCCGCTGTCATGCAGGGCGACGTGGAGCAGGGGCGGCTCGGTGGAAGGTGAGGGGAGGAACTCAGCAGTGAAATCCTTTGGGACGCCACAGCCGGTCAGGAGAAAAATCGTCAGCAGAAGGGCGAAAAAACGCATGCGGAACATGTCGGCCTCCTTTTTCGAGGGAATGGGAAGGGAATGCAGGGTTGATGACATGGCGGAATAGACACGCTACAAACTGTGTGTTTGAAAGGGCTTCCAAACCGCTTGGGAAAAGGATGAAAAAAGTCCGTAAAATGCGCAAAAAGTCTTGAAAAAGGTGTTGACATCATGAGGGAAAAATGATACACTTAACGAGTTGAGCGCTTGCCTGGTGAAAGCTGCCCTTTTTTGAGGGTGCGATCATCGCGCGGAACGCATCAGCCAAGACCGGCTCCGTCCGGAACACTGGAGGTCAGTGCTGTGGAGAGATTGAAATCCGCCGCAAACAAAGCGGTCGGTACCAAGGCAGTGCTTCGCGCACTGAAGACCGGCGAGGCTGCACTCGTCTTCGTCGCCAGCGACATCGATACCTTCCTCTACCAGAAGGTCACCCGCGCCTGCGCTGAGGTGAACGCACCGGTGGTGAAGGTCGATTCCGTCAAGGCGCTGGGCGCTGCATGCGGCCTGACGATCGGCTGCGCGGCGGCCGCCATCTGCCGGTAAGCGCAACAACAGGTTTCCCCATTACGATGCCAAATAGTTTCCGAGGGTTGCGGAATCTTTTGGATATAAATTTGGAGGTGCTCTCATGCCCACGATCAATCAGCTGGTTCGCAAGGGCCGCGAGAAGGCTGTCAACAAGTCTACCGCGCCCATTCTGCAGAGCTGCCCTCAGAAGCGCGGCGTTTGCCTGAGCGTCAAGACCACGACGCCCAAGAAGCCGAACTCTGCTCTGCGTAAGATCGCCCGTATCCGTCTTACCAACGGTATCGAAGGTACTTGCTACATTCCCGGTATCGGCCACAACCTGCAGGAGCATAGCGTTGTGCTGATCCGCGGCGGCCGCGTTCGCGACCTGCCTGGCGTTCGTTATCACATCATCCGCGGCGCGCTGGATACTGCCGGTGTGGCCAAGCGTATGCAGGCTCGTTCCAAGTACGGCGCCAAGCGCCCGAAGAAGTAAGGGGCCTTCGGCCTTTTACAGAGGGATCTGAATCCCTCATGAGCCTACAGAGGCTTCCCCCGCAGCCCTTGGCGGACGCGTGACATGCCGCGCGGACGGGCCGCTCCCCTGGAACCGGGAGCTGCGCACGTTTGCTCAGCGCATGGCGTTCGCACGGCCTGAACGGGCCGAACAGGCGGAATGCTGATCCGCCTGCGCAAGGGAGAGGTTACCCAGCCGGGGAAGCCGAAAAGGGATCCGCTGCGGCTCCGAGCCGCCTGATCCCCTCGCAATCCACATGCGCAGTCTGCCGAGGCAGGCCCATGTGCCTTGCATCGTGACAGATTGCACAACGACAAGATTCAGACGATTTTCAGGAGGTATTGACTATGCCCCGTCGCGGTTTTGTACCCAAGCGCGAGGTTCTGCCGGATCCTGTTTATGGGACCACGGTTGTGACCAAGTTCATCAATCAGATCATGCTCGACGGCAAGCGCGGTGTCGCCCAGAACGTGTGCTATGACGCCTTCGAGATGGTGAAGGAAAAGACCGGCAAGGACGCTCTGGAAGTGTTCAACGCCGCTCTGGCCAATGTGGCCCCCTCCCTGGAGGTCAAGGCTCGCCGCGTTGGCGGTGCCACCTACCAGGTCCCGATCGAGATCCGTCCCGAGCGTCGCCAGACCCTGGCGCTGCGTTGGCTGGTGGATTTCTCCCGCAAGCGCGGCGAGAAGACCATGGCTGAGCGCGTTGCTGGCGAGCTGATGGATGCGATGAACAACACCGGCAACGCTGTGAAGCGTAAGGAAGAAATGCACCGTATGGCCGAGGCCAATAAGGCTTTCGCTCACTACCGCTGGTAAGATACAAGCGACACGTCAGATCGTACCGTTTGACAATGCCACCGGCAGGTGCGCCCACCGCGCACCGTATGCTTTAGCTTAATGCTGAAAGGAGCAAACTTTATGCCTCGTAGTCATCCGCTTGAGCGGCTGCGCAACATCGGTATCATGGCTCATATCGACGCCGGTAAGACCACGACCACCGAGCGCATCCTCTTCTACACTGGCAAGACCCACCGCATCGGTGAGACCCACGAAGGCTCCGCCACCATGGACTGGATGGTTCAGGAGCAGGAGCGCGGCATCACCATCACTTCTGCGGCTACCACCTGCGTGTGGCACGATCCGGACGATCCCCAGAATCGCGATCGTACCTACCGCATCAACATCATTGACACCCCCGGTCACGTGGACTTCACCGTTGAGGTCGAGCGTTCCCTGCGCGTGCTGGACGGCGCTGTGTCCGTCTTCTGCGCTAAGGGCGGCGTTGAGCCCCAGTCCGAGACCGTGTGGAAGCAGGCCGAGACCTACAAGGTCCCCCGTATGGCCTACGTCAACAAGATGGACATCACCGGCGCGGACTTCTTCCGCGTGGTTGAGATGATGAAGGATCGCCTGCATGCCAATGCTGTGCCGATCCAGCTGCCCATCGGCAAGGAAGAGAACTTCCGCGGCATCATCGACCTGGTCACCATGAAGGCCGAGGTCTACTACGACAACGAGGGCAAGGACGTCCGCGAGGAGGAGATCCCCGCCGACATGCTCGAGCTGGCGCAGCAGTACCACGACGAGATGGTCGAGAAGGTTGCTGAGACCGACGATGAGCTGATGGAGAAGTTCTTCGAGGATCCCGAGTCCATCACTGTGGACGAGATCCGCAAGGCGATCCGTAAGGCTACCATCAACTGCACCATGAACCCCGTTTGCTGCGGCACCTCTTACCGCAACAAGGGCGTGCAGCCCCTGCTGGACAACATCGTCTACTACATGCCCTGCCCCCTGGACATCGAGGCCATCAAGGGTACCGATCCTGATGATCCCGAGGTCGTCCTGGAGCGTCATCCCTCCGATGACGAGCCCTTCTCCGCTCTGGCGTTCAAGATCATGGTCGATCCCTTCGTGGGTAAGCTGGCCTTCTTCCGCGTGTACTCCGGTACCCTGGCGGCTGGCTCCTATGTCATGAACTCCACCAAGCAGAAGCGCGAGCGTATGGGCCGTATCATGATGATGCACGCCAACCACCGCGAAGAGGTGGATATGGTCTACACCGGCGAAATCGGCGGCGCTGTGGGTCTGAAGGACACCACCACCGGCGATACCCTGTGCGACGAGAAGCAGCAGATCATCCTCGAATCCATGGTGTTCCCCGATCCCGTTATCGAGGTCGCCATTGAGCCCAAGACCAAGGCTGGCCAGGACAAGATGACCATGGCTCTGCTGCGTCTGGCTGAGGAAGATCCGACCTTCAAGACCTACACCAACCAGGAGACTGGCCAGACCATCATCGCCGGCATGGGCGAGCTGCATCTGGACATCATCGTTGATCGTC
>CAZIUA010000099.1:0-7881 GCA_964542315.1 uncultured Faecalibacterium sp.
CCTTGTTGGAGGCATCCTCCCACACTTCGCCCAGCACGACTGCGTTCGGGTCGGCCTTGTGTGCGGAAATGCGCAGCTTGCGCAGGAAGTCCATGGGCAGCTCATCGGCCACGTCCAGACGCCAGCCGCAGGCACCCTTGTGGATCCAGCGCGGCACGACGCCTTCCGTATCGCGGAACATGAACTTCTGGTATTCCGGATTGTCCTTGCGCAGCTCGGGCAGGCTCAGGATGCCCCACCAGGCGCGGTAATCCTCCGGGAATTTCTTGAAGGTATACCAGTCGTAATAGGGGGAAGATTCGCCCTGATACGCGCCAAGGGTCGGATAATGCCCGAAGTGGTTGAAGTACACGCTGTCCTCGCCCGTATGGGAGAAAACGCCGTCCAGCAGCACGCGCATGCCGTAATGCGCGGCCTCCTCGCAGAGCACCTGGAATTCCTCCTCCGTGCCGCAGAGGGGATCGATGCGCGTGTAATCGCCCGTGTCATAGCGATGGTTGGAGCGCGCGCGGAAGATGGGGTTCAGGTAGATCACATCAATGCCCAGGGAATGAAGGTAGGGGAGCTTCTCGCGGATGCCGTTCAGGTTGCCGCCGTAGAAGTCCAGCTCCTGATACTTTCCGCCGCGCATATCGCCCACGGAGAGCATCTCCTCATCCCAGTTCTCATGCACATAGCGATCCTGACGGTCATCCTTCGCAGCGGTCTTCCCGCGGGCAAAGCGGTCGGGGAAGATCTGATAGATGTTCGCCCCGTGGAAGTAGTCAGGCGTGGTGAAATGCTTGTCGTACACGGTGATCTGGAAGGATTCCGCTTCGCCCTCGGTGTAGGGCATGCCCTCGCCGCCCAGGCGATCCGGCTTGTTGCCGTAGACCACGGTGTGTCCATCCTTGCGGTAGACGATGAAGCGATACCAGTACAGCCCGGGTTCTTCGGGCAGGGTGATGGCGGCCTCCCAGACGTCACCGCCGGTGCAGCGCATGGCGTAGCACAGCTCCTCGTCCTGCCAGGTGCGCAGGATGACGGCGGTGGCTTCGTCACACTCGAAGCGGATGATCACCTCGCTGCCCGTGGGCGCGGGGCCCATGGGCTGGCGGAAGAAAGCCTTGTGGGAATCGTGAAGCATCATCGTGAAATCAGTCCTGTTCTATGAATTTCGGGCTATTCCGATGGCGGAAACGTTTTCAAACTTGCCGGAAGATACGCCCGGGACAGCCGAGACCGTGCCGGGCGGGGAAGATCAGGGGATCACAGCTCCTTGCGCTCAAGGGGCTGGAGGTGCCAGATGGTGTCGTTGTATTCGCGGATGGTGCGGTCGGAGGAGAAGACGCCAGACATGGCGGTGTTGATGACGGCCATACGGTTCCACTTGTCCTTGTCCGCATAATCGGTATCGATGCGGCGCTGAGCCATGGAGTAGGAGCCGAAGTCCTTCAGGACGAAGTAGGGATCGCCCATGCTGCCGTAATCGCCGATGAGCAGGCTGTGGTACAGATCCTGCAGGGCGCCGGGGGCCTCGGGCATCACGGTGCCGTCGATCATCTGGGTCAGGGCCAGACGCAGTTCTGCGTTGGTCTCGAAGATGCCCATGGGGTTGTAGGTCTGCTCGCGGTACATATCCAGCACCGTGTCGGAACGCATGCCGAAGATGTAGATATTGTCCATGCCGACCTGCTGGCTGATCTCGACGTTTGCACCGTCCATGGTGCCGATGGTGACGGCGCCGTTCATCATGTACTTCATGTTGCCGGTGCCGCTGGCCTCCTTGGAGGCGGTGGACAGCTGCTCGGAGACCTCGGTCGCGGGGATGAGGATCTGGGCGCTGGACACGTCGTAGTTCTCCAGGAACACGACCTGGAGCATCTTGCGGGCGCGGGGATGGCTGTCGATCAGGCGGCTGAGGGCGTTGATGAAGCGGATGATCTGCTTGGCGCGGTTGTAGCCGGGCGCAGCCTTGGAGCCGAAGATGAAGGTGCGGGGCTGCATGGTGAAGGAGGCATCGTTGACGATGCGGTTATACAGCACCAGGCAGTGCAGGGCATTGAGCATCTGGCGCTTGTACTCATGCAGGCGCTTGGACTGGGCGTCGAAGATGAAATCCGGATCGACGATGGTGCCCTGATGCTCCTTGAGGAAGGCAGCGAGGCGCTCCTTGTTGTGGCGCTTCACCTTGGCGAACTCCTCACGGAAGGCCGCGTCATCCGCATAGGGCTTGAGGTCTTCCAGACGCTCGGTGTTCTTGATCCAGTCCGTGCCGATGGTGTCGCAGATGAGCTTCGTCAGCTCAGGGTTGCAGGCCATCAGCCAGCGGCGATGGGTGATGCCGTTGGTAATGGCGCTGAACTTCTCCGGCATGACCTGGTAGAAATCGTGGAAGGTCTCTGCCTTGAGGATATCACCGTGGAGCTGGCTGACGCCGTTGGTGTTGTAGGTCATGGCGACGCACAGGTTCGCCATGTGGATATAGCCGTAGGAGATGATGGCCATCTTGCCCACACGCTCGGCCTGGCCGGGGAAGTGATTCCACAGGCGCGCGCAGAGGCGGCGGTTCATTTCCACCAGAATGTCATAGATGCGAGGCAGCAGCGTTTTGACCATGCCCTCGGGCCACTTTTCCAGGGCCTCAGCCATGATGGTGTGGTTGGTGTAGGCGATGGTCTTGGAGACGATGGCCTGCGCTTCGTCCCAGCCCAGGCCTTCCTCGTCGATCAGCAGACGCATCAGCTCGGGGATGGCCAGACCCGGATGGGTGTCGTTGACATGGATGACGACCTTCTCCGGCAGCTTGGCCCAGTTGGTGCCATTGAGCTTCTTGAAGTCCTTGATCATGTACTGCAGGGTGGCGCTGGTGAAGAAATACTGCTGCTTCAGGCGGAGCAGCTTGCCCTCGTAGTGGTTGTCCTCGGGGTAGAGGATGTTGGAGATGGCCTCAGCCAGCTCCTTTTCCTCGGTGGCCTGGACATACTGACCGCGGCCGAAGGAGCCCAGGTCCATGCGCTTGGGGGAGCGGGCGCTCCACAGGCGCAGGCTGTTCACCGTGGAGGTGTCATAGCCGACCAGAGGCATGTCATAGGGGACGGCTTCCACCGTATTATAGTCCACATGCTTGAAGACCATGCGGCCATTCTCCTCGGACATTTCCACGCGGCCGTTGAAATGCACCTCGCAGGCATCCTCCATCACGGGCATTTCCCACACGTTGCCGTTGCCCAGCCAGTAGTCAGGCAGCTCGACCTGCTGGCCGTCCACGATCTTCTGGCGGAACAGGCCGTATTCATAGCGGATGGAGCAGCCCATGGCGGGCAGATCCAGGGAAGCCAGAGAATCCATGAAGCAGGCAGCCAGGCGGCCCAGACCGCCGTTGCCCAGGGCCGGTTCCGGCTCTTCCTTGAGCACGGCGTCGATGTCGATGTTAAGCTCATCCAGGGCGGCCTTGTACTCATCGGTGGACACCAGGTTCAGGATGTTGGTGTACAGGCTGCGGCCCATGAGGAACTCCACGGAGAGGTAGTACAGGCGTTTGTTGTTGTTGGTCTTGCGCTCCTCGCGGGAGATCATCCACTTCTGCATGATCTGGTCGCGGACGGTGGAGGCCAGGGCGCGGTAGATCTGCGCGTTGGAGGCCTCGCCGATGGTGCGGCCGTTGTAGCGCTGGAGCTTGCCAATGATGGAAGCTTTGATGGATTCTTTGTCAAAGGACTTGGTCGGCATGGGGAAACTTCCTCCTCGAACTCTTTGGGATCTTATCGGAAAGCCGTCCGATTCGACGGCATGCGGAATAAGCGTTGTCGCCAACGTTCAACATTATACATGTTTTTTCAGCATTTGACAAGTGCAGATTTCATATCCTTCATCGCAGAAGGGGAAAAGCTGCTATTCCGGCCTGGGCGTGCCGGGCGCGATGGCGCCTTTCCCGAAACGCTTGCGGACATCGTCCACCGCCTGTTCCATGCGTGCGCGGCGGGGATCATCCGGCTTCACGTCGCTGAGGAAGGACAGCTGTGCGGTCTCGGCCTCGTCCTCATGGCAGAGGCCGGAGGCGGTCACCGTCAGCAGGCGGATGGGCGCATCGCTCCGCCAGCATTGGCGAAGGATGGCGAAGGTCTCGCGAAAGAGCACCTGCGTCAGGCTGGTGGGCATGGGCAGCGTCTTTTGCCGGGAGATGACCTTGAGCTGGGGATCCTTGATCTGCAGCGTGACGGTGCGGCATTTGAGGTGCTGGGCGCGCAGGCGGCTCGCGACACTGTCGCACAGGGGCATCAGGCCGGATCGCCAGGCTTCCTCACCCACCAGATCATGGGGGAAGGTCATGCCATTCCCAACGGATTTCACCTCGTCCCTTTCGCCCCATCGGTGCACAGGGGAGTCATCCCGCCCATGCGCCATTGCCCACAGGCTCTCGCCCTGCTTGCCCAGCCATTTTGTCAGGCTCTCGCGCGGTGCAGCGGCCAGCAGGCCAATGGTGCAGACACCATGGCGGCGCAGCACATCCGCCGCGGCATGCCCCACAAAGAGCATATCGTCAATGGGCAGGGGATGGAGCAACTGCGCCACATTTTCCCGGGTGATGACGGTGGTGGCGTCCGGCTTCTTGTAATCGCTGCCCAGCTTCGCCCAGTATTTGTTGTCGCTCACGCCCACGCTGATGGTGATGCCCAGCTCCTCGCGGATGCGGCGGCGCAGCATATCCGCGATGGTCGGCCCATCGCCGAACAGCCGCTGTGAGCCGGTCACATCCAGCCAGCTTTCGTCCACCGAGAAGGGCTCCACCTGGTCGGTGATGCTGCAATAGATGGCATTGATCCGGTCGGACATGGCCTGGTATTCATCGTGATGGGGCGGAAGGAGGATCAGGCCGGGGCATTTCTGCCGCGCCTGCCAGATGGTCTCCGCCGTCTGCACGCCCATGCGCTTGGCCTGCATGTTCTTCGCCAGGATGATGCCGTGGCGGCCTTCCGGGTCGCCTGCGACGGCCACGGGCTGATCCCGCAGTTCGGGGTATTTCAGCAGCTCCACCGAGGCGAAAAAATTGTTGCAGTCACAGTGGAGGATGGTCCTGCGCGGCGGTTCAGGCGTCATCATCGTCACTCTTCCTGATGAAATTGGCGGCCAGGTTATCCGGCTGGAAGCGCGAATCGAAGGCCAGCGCCCTGATGCTCTCCCGGGTGACGACGGTATTGGTGCCAAGGCAGTCTGTACAACGGTAGAAGCACTCCGGGCAAACGCAGCCCAGATGGGGCGCATCCGCCTGCACCATGTAGATTCCGCATTCCTTGCAGCTGCAGCGCATAACAAGAACATCCTTTCGTGATGTGATGGCTCTATTATAGCATGAAATCGGGAAAACGCAAGGGACGAACGCCGTTGATGCGCCTTCCGTCCGGCTGAAAGAATCAAAACCCGGCGGACAACGCATGGTCAGTCCGCCGGGCATGTGGCATTAGCAATGATCGTCCGTGTCGTTGGCGCTGACGGTCCCCTTGCGGCCGTCCAGGGTGACGACGGCGCCGGATTTGAGGATCTCGGTGGCATGGGCCGCGCCGATGACCACGGGGATATCCAGCGTCAGGCCGGCGATGGCGCCATAGCCTTCGGGATTGGGATCCTCCAGCACCAGACCGGAAGCCTTGCGCAGCAGGGGGAGCATCTCGCCGGTGGCCTGACTGCACACGATGATGTCGCCATTGTCGAAGGCGGGGGCATCCTGGGCATAGTCATGGATGACGCACAGTGGGGCGACGATGCGGCCGCCGTGCAGGCCGACGCCCTGGGTCAGCAGATGGCCGACCACATGCACCTTCATCAGGTTGGTGGTGCCGGAGATGCCCAGGGGCACACCGGCGGTCAGCACGACCAGCTCGCCATCGCGGACGATGCCCGCGGCGACGGCGGCATCCACCGCATGCTCGAAGAGGTCATCCGTGTTGGATTCGCGGGCGATCATCAGCGGCACAGTGCCCCAGGAGAGCGCCATCTGCCGCCACACGCGCGGGACGGTGGTGCAGCCGACGATGACGCTGCGGGGACGGTAGCGGCTGAGGGTGCGCGTGGTAGAGCCGGACATGGTCACGGTGATGATGGCTCTGGCATCCAGATCCTGCGCGGAGGTCACGGTGGCATGGGAGATGGCGTTGGTCACATCGGTGGCGAAGGGGTTGGCACGGGTGAAGCCGCGGATGTTCTTGATGTCCGCCTCGGCCGCCAGGGCGATCCGGACCATGGTTTTGACGGCCTCCACGGGGTAGGCGCCCATAGCGGTCTCGCCGGAGAGCATGATGGCGCTGGTGCCGTCATAGATGGCGTTGGCCACGTCGGTGGCCTCGGCACGGGTGGGGCGGGGGTTCTTGATCATGGAGTCCAGCATCTGCGTGGCGGTGATGACAGGCTTTCCCATGGCGAGGCTGCGCTGGATGAGCTCCTTCTGGATCGCCGGAACGACCTCCAGCGGCACTTCGACGCCCAGATCGCCGCGCGCGACCATCACGCCGTCGGTGACGCGGAGGATGTCGTCGATATTCTCCACGCCCTCCATGTTTTCGATCTTGGCGATGATGTTGATGTCGCTGCCGCCGTGCTCCTTGAGGATCTGACGGATCTGCAGGATATCATCCGCCGTGCGGGTGAAGGACGCGGCGATGAAGTCGAAGCCGTTTTCTACCGCGAAGATGATGTCGGAGCGATCCTTCTCGCTGATGAAGGGCATGTTCAGGTGGACATTGGGGATGTTCACGCCTTTGTTGTTGGACACCACGCCGCCATTGCTGACGCGGCAGATGACATCGTTGCCTTCGACACGCTCGACTTCCATGCCGATGAGGCCGTCATCGATGAGGATGGCGTTGCCGGGCTTGACGTCCTGGGGGAGTCCCTTGTAGGTGATGGACACGCGGTTTGCATCGCCCTCGACCTCATCGGTGGTCAGGGTGAACAGCTGACCGGGCTGGAGGGTGACGCGGCCGTCCTTGAAGGAGCGGACGCGCACTTCCGGGCCCTTGGTGTCCAGCAGGGTCGCCACGGGCAGACCGAGCTCATCACGGATGCGGCAGAGTTCGGCGTGGTTGCGCTTGTGGCTCTCGTGGTCGCCGTGGGAGAAGTTGAAGCGGGCGACGTTCATGCCGGCCTTCATCAGGTCAGCCAGCAGATTCTTTTCAAACAGGTTGGGGCCCATGGTGCAGACGATCTTTGTCTTGCGGATGGGGGTATTCATGCGATAAGTCCTCCATTCTCTATCTATAACAGCGGGATGTCTGGTGCATACCGGAACTATTATACACCATTTCCGGCTGATTGTGAAGATGTCAATCGCTTCGTCATTTAATAAACAAAGAGGGGGGACTTCGGGGACTTCGTCCCTTTTTACGCGGGGGACGTGCCAAAGCCTCGCTTGTGCAAAGGGAGGTGTCACGGCTTGTCGTGACGGTGGGGGGACTTCGTCCCTTATTTATACGAGGAATGTGTCCAAACCTCCCTGGTGTACCACGCGGTACCACAGCACAAAAAGATCCCGTCCGGCCAATGCCGGACGGGATCGCAGGGTCGGGATCACTTCAGCAGCTTGCCCATGATCTTGATCATCAGGAAAAAGAGGATCAGCACCAGGAACACGCCGCCCAGACCGAGCACGGTGACGATCAGGCCCTTGCTCAGCAGGGACATGTTCGTCAGGTCGCTGGAAGCGGTCGCAGCGCCTTCCGCCAGGGCGGGGGAGGCCAGGAACAGCGGCAGCAGGGAGAAAAGCAGCTTCTTCATTGTCATATCCTCCTTCTCTTAACCGCCGATCAGCATGGACACCAGGGTGATGACCATACCGCCCGCCACGATGGAGCCCAGCTGGCCGGACACATTGGCGCTGGTGGACTGCATCAGGATGAAGTTGCTGGG
>CAZIUA010000100.1:0-7739 GCA_964542315.1 uncultured Faecalibacterium sp.
CGCCTGGAGGGGCTCGAACCCCCGACCCACGGCTTAGAAGGCCGTTGCTCTATCCGACTGAGCTACAGGCGCAGACCGGAAACCAGGCAATCCGCCCTGCTGGACTTCTTGCTGACAGGTATAGATTATATCAAAGGTTTGGCAGTTTGTCAACACCCTTTTTGAACTTTTCGCAATAATTACGCGGGAAAGTCGAAAAAAACTTCCCCGCGCACGGTCATCACCACTTTGGCGGCGTCCAGAGGACGACACTCCCCGCCTGCAGCGACTTTTTCACGTCGATCAGCCGCTGATTCCGGCTCCCGCAGTATTTCAGCTCCAGCGACCTTTCCGCCTGCATGAACGGGCCGTCCACCAGTACGTCCACCGTCTGGAGCAGCGCCATCCGCTTCGGATCGCCCTCCGCCTGAAGCTTCTCCCAGGTGAACCCGGTGTAGCACCAGACGTTCAGGTGCGCCGCATGGGCCGCTTCCGCCAGGACGCGGCAGGCTTCCGGCTGGCACATCGGTTCGCCGCCGGAGAGCGTCAGCCCGTCCAGCAGCGGATTGGTGCGGAAGGGCTTCACCAGCGCGTCCGTATCGGTCAGCTGTCCGCCGGTAAAATCATGACTTTCCGGATTGTGGCAGCCCGGGCAGTGATGGGGACAGCCCTGCACAAACACGCTGTAGCGCAGCCCCGGGCCATCGACGATGGAATCCTCCACCGTGCCGAAAATGCGAATCTCCATGAGGTGATCCCTCGCTTATGTCTGAATTGGCAATGTCATGCGAAACTTTTTTGCATCGGCGGACGCGATGCGGGGGCTTTCCGATCGTCTCCGCACGCCCATACGGATACCTTCGCGTGTTGGCTTGAGCACAACCGCTCAGTCGCGCTGTTTGCGCGTGGTCACGCCGTCCTCGCAGCGGTAATACACCTGATCGACCTGCAGCGTCACGCCGTCCTTGGCAAACAGCTCGTCAATGGTCAGGATCATGTAGCCATTCTCCTTCAGCCACTCGATCATGGTCTTGGCAGTTTGGGGCGTGTTGTCCTTGATGTCGTGCATGAGGACGATATCGCCATCGGTGAACTGCTTCTTGACATTCTTCATGATGGTGGCGGTGGAGCGACCGCGCCAGTCATAGGTGTCGATGGACCACTGAATCAGCGGCATGCCTGCCTTGGCCTTGATCATGTCGTTGCACAGGCCGTAGGGGACGCGCGCGTACCGGGCGGAAATGCCCAGCACGGGATAGCAGGCCGCGTCAAAACGGGTCTTCTGGCTGCGGATGGACGTGCCGGACATCTTCGACACATCGCCATGGGTGTAATTATGGCTGGCGACGGCGTTGCCCTCGTCATGCTCTCGCTGGACGAGATCGGCATTATCCTTGATGCGGTTGCCCAGCACGAAGAAGGTCGCGCGGGCGCCGGTCTCCAGCAGGTTGTTCAGGGTCTTGGTGGTGTTGGTGCGGTCAGGGCCGTCATCGAAGGTCAGCGCGACCGTCTTGTAGTAGGTCAGGTTGTCCGTTTCGATATTGGCCTTCATGGTCATATGGGTGCGGATGTCCGGGTAATACAGCGGTACCTCGATCAGCGTATTCTTGTCCGCATAGAAGCTGCCAGCCGGGATATGGATCACCATGGACAGGCCATGCAGGGTGAAGTCCAGTTCGCGCAGGCCCTCATCGGTCAGCAGGGCGTCCAGGGCGCTCTCATCCGGTTCTTCATCGGGGAAATACTCGCGCACCTTGCTTTCCACCGCATCGCGGAGAATCGTCCAGCCCTCGCTGTCCTCCTCGAAAATGTCGGTCAGGTAGATCCGTTCGCCGGTGGTCATATCATAGGTGCGGCTGGTGATCTCCTGGCCGATGAGCTTGCGGTGGTAGGTGGTGCGTGCCTGCACGAGGAAGCTCATCCAGGTCAGGCCGGTACGGGAGTAGCGCACCTCCACCTCCAGGCGGGAATTCTTGCTGGTGGAATTCGCCGCCGCCTGAAGGGTCGGGCCGAGGCGCTCCACATATTCCCCGGTGATGGCGGCCAATTCCGCATCCACGGTATCGTCGTAGGTGTTCAGCGTCCACAGGCGGATGACACTCTTGTTCTTCTGCGTCGTATCCGCGCGGGTGGCCTCGACCTTATGGCATTCCTGAAGGGGCATGCCCGGCTCGATCTTCTCAGCCTGTGCAGGCAGCACCAGACCGACCAGCAGCAGCACTGTCATCAGCGTACAGATCCACTTGCGCATCTTTATTCCTCCCATTGCGGGTCATTCTTCATTTCATTATACCCCTTTCAAGCTTTTTCTGTCAATGCCCCGGGGAATGCTTCGCCGCCCGAACGAGGCACAGCATCCGCGAAAGCGGCCTTGCGCAGCACAGCTTCCCGCCTCCCATAAAAAAGAAGGCCTGCGCGCTGCAAGCCTTCTTCGAATCAATCGTCGGTGGTCACGCCATCCTTGCACTGCCAATAGGCGGTGTCAGGCTGAGGCACGACGCCGTCCTTGGCAAAGAGTTCGCCCATGGTGAGGAAGATGTAGCCCTCGTCCTGCAGGCGCGTGATGATGAGCCTGCTGGCCTCGATGGAATTCTTCTTCATGTCGTGCATGAGGATGATGCCGCCGTCATCGGCGCCATAGAGCACCTGGCCGAGCACCTGCACGGGATCACGGCCGTTTTCACCCTGCCAGTCCGTGCCCTGGGACGACCACTGGATCAGCGGCCAGCCCATCTGCGCCTTGGCCATGGGGCTCCAGATGCCGCCGGGCGCACGGGCGAATTTCGGCGCGATGCCCAGGTATTCCTCGTGCACCTTGCGCACGCGTTCCGCCAGCTTCTGCAGCTTCTCCTGGGAGACCTCATTGGCGTAGACATGCTGGTAGTTGTGCGTGGCGATGGTATGTCCCTCGTCATGCTCGCGCAGGGCATACTGCGCATGGGCCGGGATGCGCTCACCCACGAGGAAGAAGGTGGCGCGCTCGCCAGTGGTCATCAGGACATTGAGCATATCCCGCGTGACCCAGCCATTGGGGCCATCGTCATAGGTCATGGCGATGGTGTTGTAGTAGGTCAGGTTGTCCGTCTCGGTCTGCGCCTTTTCGGTCATGTAGGGGCGGATATCCGGGTAATACAGCGTCACCTGGATGAGCTGCTCCTTGCCGGGATAGAAGTCCGCCGCATGCAGATGCAGCATCAGCGACATGCCGTGCAGGGTGAAGTCCATCTGCTCCACGCTTTCACGGGTGCAGGCATTTTCGAGTGCCTCAGCATCCGACGTCAGATCGGGATAGTAGGCATTGATCCCGTCGCGCACTGCCGTTTGCAGCACGTCCCAGGCTTCGCTCTCCGCCGGGAAAATGTCCGTCAGCATCAGCCGCTGGCCGGTCGCCATGTCGTAGGTGCGGGTGGTGAAGCGCACGTCCTCGGTCACCTTGTTGCATACATAGCGCGACTGCACCATGAAGCTCATCCACGTCAGACCAGTGCGGCTGTGGTGGACGTTGACGTCCAGCCGGCTGTACTGATCCGCGGCCGGGCGGCTCATGGTCGGGGCGACCTCATCCATATAGGTCTGCACCAGCCCGTTCAGCTCCGCGGTGACATTCTCCTGCGCCGTCCCGATCTCCCAGTGGAACACCTTCGAGCCGTTCTTCTGCTCGTAGCTGCTCTGCTTCATGGTCACATTGTGCGCGTCCTGCAGGGGCAGACGCTGGCTCTCCGCCAGAGCGCCCGCAGGCAGGAGCAGACACATCGCCAGGGCGAAAATGCGGATCAAACGCTTCATTCGTATTCTCCTCCTGTGCGTCAGCGCCTTATTCCGCGTCCGTCAGGCCCTCCAGGCCGTTTTCCACGCTGAGCGCCACATACTTGTCAAACACGGCACGGATGATGTCCTCTTCCTCCGCCACGACGAAGGAGAGGTTGCCGTCCTCAGTCTTTTCGACCTTGGTGATGAGCACCTGCTCCTCGCCGTTGGGATCGAGCTCCATTTCCAGCAGCACGGCGTACTCCTCCCCGGCGTAGGGGATCATCGCGCCGTAGCGGAAGTGGTAGATGGTGCCGTCCGGGCCGGTCAGATCGACCAGGGGGATGCCGTCAAATGCGGCCTCCAGTTCGGGATTACTCATCTTCTTCCTCATCCATCATGGCGACGAACTGCTGGAACAGCACATCCTGGAGGGCTTCATCCTCCACAGGGGAATAGCTGTCCTCGCCGTCCTCAGTCACGATCTCCATGAAGAACACGCCGCACTCCTCGTCTTCCACCGCGGCATCGGTCACCGCGATGTACTCCGTGCCCTCGTGCAGCAGGGTGGCCAGGTGCAGGAACTGCACGCTCTCGCCGGTCTCGTCGTCGATCAGTTCAATGATGTTCTCGTCCATTTTGTTTTCCTCCTGTTGTTTGGTTTGCTGGTTCCGCTGCGTATCCAGCCATTGCTGGAGGATGACCGCCGCGGCGACCTTATCCACGTTGTGCTTTCGCTCTGCGCGGTGCATATTGCCCTCGATCAGTGCGTTGGTGGCGGTGACGGTGGTCAGCCGCTCATCCTGATAATACACCGTCAGGCCTGCTTTTTCAAGCTGTGCGCAGAAATTTTTGACCTTTTCGGACTGAAAGCCCGCTGTGCCGTCCATATTCAGCGGCCAACCGGCCAAAACCTGAGTCGTTTCGTACTGCTGGCAGATCTCGACGACCTTTTTCGTGTCCGGCCCCCACCCCACGCGGTAGATGGTATCGATGGGGCTGGCGATGAGCCTTGTGGCATCCGACGCAGCGACGCCGATGCGCGCATCGCCGATGTCCAGGCAGATGATCCTTTCGTTCATACGATTCTCTCCATTGCGGTGTCGGCATCCAGGCGGACGCCCTCAGCGCCCTTGCCAACGATGGCGATGCAGGGCTCCTGGGTGAGGATGCAGCGTGCGACACGCATGACGTCCTCCATGGTGACGCTCTCGATGGCGGCGAGGGTCTCCTCGTTGGAGGTCGGACGGCCGCGCAGGAGCGTCGAGCGGCCCATGCCCTGCATGCGGGAGCCGGGGCTCTCCAGACCCATCAGATAGCCGGAGCGCAGCTGGGTCACGCTGTCGCGGAATTCCTTCTCGGTGATGCCCTCTTCGGCGAATTTGCGCAATTCCGCGCTGATCTCCGCCAGCACCAGCTCAGCATTCTTGGGATTCACGCCTGCATACAGGCAGAAGGTGCCAACACCCTTGTAGGTGTTGGGATAGGAGTACACGGAGTAGGCCAGGCCGAGTTCCTCGCGAATGCGCTGGAACAGCCGGGAGGACATCGCGCCGCCCAGGATGTTGTTCGCCACAGCCAGAGGATACACATCCGCCGAGGCATACGCCGCGCCGGGGAAGCCAAAGCAGATGTGCATCTGCTCGGTGTCCTTCTCGCGGATGGCGCGCTGTCCGCCGTAGACCTGCCAATCCGGCGTCTCCACCGGGGCGATCTCGTTTTCCCAGCTGCCGAAATACTTGGTGACCCATTCAAGCGCCTGTTCCGGATCGTAATTGCCAGCCAGCGCCACGACGGTCTCTTTCGGGGCATAATGCGCCTGACGGAAGCGCAGCAGATCCTCCCGGGTATAGGCCGCGATCTGATCCGCCGGGCCGAGGATGGGCTGACCAGGGCTCTGCGTGCCGAACTGCGCCGCCTGCAGCAGGTCATGGACCAGATCCTCCGGGGAATCCTCGTCCATGGCGATCTCCTCCAGGATGACGCCGCGTTCCTTTTCCAGCTCGCCTTCGTCCATAGTGGCATGGATGACCAGGTCGGAGAGGATGTCCACCGCCAGTTCCAGATCTTCATCGATCACCTTGGCGTAGAAGCAGGTGCAGTCGCGCCCGGTGAAGGCGTTGAGCTGACCGCCCACTGCGTCCATCTCTTCGGCGATCTGGCGTGCGGTGCGCTTTTCCGTTCCCTTGAAGACCATGTGCTCCAGAAAGTGGCTCAGGCCATTTTCCGCGGGCGTCTCCATCATGGATCCGACATGCATCCACGCGCCGATGGACACCGAGCGCAGATAGGGCAGCCGTTCGCCGACCACCCGGAGGCCATTGGGCAGAAGCCATTCGTCACGCATACGCTCATTCGCTCCCTGCTGATTTGGGGTTATGCTTTCCATGCTGTTCCTTCCTTATGCAAATGATGGTATCGACGTGTAGAAAAAAGCGCAAAAGCCCAGCGTGTGGACTTTTGCGCAATGGGGTGCTTTTTGATTCACACTTTCGCGTCATTCCTATTTCAAAGGCGGAACCGAAGGGGGGATCGGAAAGTCCCCACCTCGCCTCCGCAAAGGCGAAATTCTCCTTCGACCCATGAAGACATCAGTGTGCCTGTGCTGTCAATTACTGACGGCGGGGCGGACGGTTGCCGCGGAAGCCTTCCGCACGGCGGGGCTCCTCAGAGCGGGCGGTATACTCGATATCGTTGCGGATCAGGTTGATGCGGCCCTGCGCGTCGATCTCGTTGACCTTGACCTCGATCTCGTCGCCGATGTTGACCACGTCCTCGACCTTCTCCACGCGCTTGTTGTCCAGCTTGGAGATGTGGATCATGCCATCCTTGCCGGGCAGCAGCTCGACGAAGGCGCCAAAGTTCATGATGCGCACGACCTTACCGGTGTACACCTCGCCGACCTCGATGTCCTTGGCAATGCCCTCGATGAGCTTGCGCGCCTTGGCAGCGGCCTCGGCATCGGGGGTGGAGATGAACACGCGGCCATCGTCCTCGATGTCGATCTTGACGCCGGTCTCGGCGATGATCTTGTTGATCATCTTGCCGCCGGGTCCGATGACCTCGCGGATCTTCTCGGGGTTGATGGTGAAGCGGACGATCTTGGGCGCCCACTTGCTCAGCTCAGCACGGGGCTCGCCCAGGCAATCCAGCATCTTGCCCAGGATGAACAGACGGCCCTGGAGCGCCTGCGCCAGCGCGGTCTCGAGGATGTTGCGGTCGATGCCGGCGATCTTGATATCCATCTGGATGGCGGTGATGCCGTTCATGGAGCCAGCGACCTTGAAGTCCATATCGCCCAGGAAGTCTTCCAGGCCCTGGATGTCGGTCAGCACGCAGACCTTGCCGGTCTCAGCGTCCTTGATCAGGCCCATGGCCACACCGGCGACCGGCGCATGAATCGGCACGCCCGCGTCCATCAGGGACAGGGTGGAGCCGCACACGGAAGCCATGGAAGAGGAGCCGTTGGAGGAGAGGATCTCGCTCACCAGACGCAGGGCGTAGGGGAACTCTTCCTCGGTGGGGATGACGGGCAGGAGCGCGCGCTCCGCCAGAGCGCCGTGGCCGATCTCGCGGCGGCCGGGGCTCTTCAGACGGCCAGCCTCGCCAGTGGCGTAGGGCGGCATGTTGTAGTGGTGGATATAGCGCTTGAAGTCCTCATTGCTCAGACCATCCAGCACCTGGCCCTCAGAGGTGGAGCCCAGGGTGGTGACGGTCAGGGCCTGGGTCTGGCCGCGGGTGAAGATGGCGGAACCATGCACGCGGGGCAGCACACCGACCTCGCACCAGATGGGGCGGATCTCGGTGACGCCGCGGCCGTCAGGACGGATGCCCTCCTCGAGGATCTTCTTGCGCATGATCTCCTTGTTCAGGTAGTACAGCGCATCGGCGATCTCGCTCTCGCGGCCCTCGAACTGCGCGCCCAGGGCTTCGATGGTCTCAGCCTTGACCTGCGCCTCGCGGTTCTGACGCTCCTCGCGCACGGTGGTGTCGAACACCCACTTGCACTTGTC
>CAZIUA010000101.1:0-7529 GCA_964542315.1 uncultured Faecalibacterium sp.
TCAAGTCAATAGGTTTACTGAAAAAGTTACACTTCATTCATGTTTTAACCGCCCGGACATTTTTCGTCCGGGCGGTCTCGGTATCAATTATAAATCAGTTCAAACTTCACATGTCCAGGGCGGTTATTTATGCAGGCATGCGGTATTGATCCACAAACGCGGGGATCACGCCGTCATGCGTATCGTTGACCAGATACATCTCGTCCGGGAAATCGAACATCGTGTACATCACACCGATGACGGACTTGGCATTCACGCGGTGCATTCCGGAGCGACTCTCGATGGAGAACGAATCCTCGAATTGGCTCAGCCCCTGGATGAACGTCATCACCTCGGCCTGGCTGCTCAGGCGGATGTGTGCTCTGGCGTGCAGATTGCTCATTGCGTTTTCCTCCTTGCCTGGAAAAATATGGGTCGGAATCGTTTTCATTCCGACGCGCACATCTTATCATGCGGAAGGCCGTTTGTCAAGAGCATTCTGCAAGTTTTACATATTCGCTACGTTTTTCTTGCAATCGGCATCGTTTTCTGTGACAGAATCTGCAAGATGTAACTTCTTTCCTGCATTCCGAGCCATTCACAGCAGCCAAATGGGCTCCCTGCCGAAGCAGGGAGCCCACGTTGTGGTCAGAAATTACTCAGCAACGGGCAGCTTGGTGGACTGGCCAGCGTGATAGGCCTCCGCGCGCTCGTCAACGATGGCCTGGTAGCCAGCATCGGCGTAATCCTTCGCCAGCTTCTCGTACAGGGCATCGAACTCCTCCACAGAGCACATGGTCAGCTTGTCGCGATACTCCTGGTACTTGGACAGCAGCTCGGTCTGATACTCGGTGGCGGCGCTCAGCACGACGGAGAAGTTGCAGTCGGACACAGCCCAGCCCTTTTCGGCCACTTCGACCTGCTTGTAGTAGTTCTCGATCAGGTCAGCGGTGAAGTCCTCAGGCAGGCCAGCGGGAGAAGCAGCAGCGATGATGTTCTCGATGGTACCGGCGCTGCGAGCCTCGATGGCCACGCACCAGTAGTCCTTGGAGTTGTTGAAGCCCTGCTTCTTGTCGCCGGAGTAGTCAGCGATGGCCACGGGCAGACCGTCAACATAGTTGAAGTGCTCGCCCTCGAAGCCCCACTGCATGGTGAAGAGGTTCTCCTCCATGCGCATCCACTCCATGTACATCATGGCAGCCTTGATCTCGTCCTCGGTCGCGAGGGAGGAGAAGCCGATCATCATGCCGAAGGGGTTGTTGGCGCGGAAAGCGGGAACGGTGCCGCCCTCGACGTCGGCCTCGGTGGTCTGGACCTTCACGGCCAGGTCAGCATCGGGGTTCTGAGCATAGAAGGCGTTGAGCCAATCCATGTCAGCGGAGATGTAGCCGCCGAACTGCACGGACTTGCCGTTGACGAAGTTCGCCTTGGCAGTCTCGCCGTCGGTGATGTAGTACTCAGGATCGATGAAGCCCAGGTTGTACTGCTCATTGACACGCTTCAGCAGGGCCTTGTTGGCAGCGCTGCCCAGAGCGGGGATGGCGTAGTCACCATAGGTGGCCCACTCCAGCTCGTCCAGGGGGAAGGTGCGGTAAGCGTAGTTCGGGTCAACGCCAGCGCCGGAGACCATCTGGCCGCCCAGGGGATGCTCGCAGATGCCCGCATCCACCAGCTTCTGGAGCATTTCCTTCTCCTCAGCCCAGGTGGTGGGATAGCTGTCGTAGCCGACCTGCTTCAGCCAGTCCTGACGGTACCAGGTGACGTAGGTGTAGTTGGTGTTGTAGTAGGGACGCTCGGCCAGAACGAAGAAGCGCTCGCCGTTCATCTCGGTGTAACCGATCTGATTCAGCTCCACCATACGGTTGTAGTAGGTGGGAGCGATCTGCTTGAACTGCTCGATGTCGTAGGTGGCCAGGTAGCCCTCGTCAGCCCACTGGGCCAGCTTGGGATAGTCATACTCCATCAGGATGGTGGGCAGATCCTTGTCCGCCGCCAGCAGGGAGTAGGCATTCAGCACGCTGCCACGGGCGATCGGCACAAACTCAACGGTGATGTTGTACTGATTGCCGAAGTTCTCCTGGATCCACTTCTCCCAGTAGTTCTCACCAATGGCGGGAACGCCAGCCGCGCCGCGGTCGTACACGGGGATCTTGATGGTAACGTTCTTCTCGAAGGGAGTCCAGGACGCGATGTCCGTAGCGTCCTCAGCGGTCGCGAAGCTGAACACGCTCAGGGTCAGCATCAGCGCCAGAATCAGGGAAACGATGCGCTTCATGGGGGTACCTCCTTGATGATTTATGATCTTGACGGATGGCTCCGCCAGAAATCCGACGTTGGGGAAATGATGCATGCTGGTTCGCGTAAAACGGGGCGATGCCCCTCGCGGAAGCAGGTTGGTCGTTCCGTATGCTCAATCGCGCAAAACGGGTCGAAGCCCCCTTAGCCCTTCACGGCACCTACCATGATGCCCTTGACGAAGTACTTCTGCAGGAAGGGGTAGATGCAGATGACCGGGATGGTGACGAACATGATCATGGCCGCCTGGAGCACTTCGGGCGTGCTGGTGACAGCCGCCGCCTCGGAGAGCTGCGCCGTCTGCGCCTCCTGTGCGGAGGACACCATCTGATACAGCTTGTACTGCACCATCTTCAGCGCGTCGGTCTTAATGTAATACATGTTGTCGGAGTAGGAATTCCAGCGGCCGACCGCGTAGAACAGGGACAGAGTCGCCAGGATGGGCTTGGACAGGGGCAGCACGATCTTGAACAGGATCTGGAAGTTGGTCGCGCCGTCCAGGAAGGCGGATTCCTCCAGGCTGTCCGGGATGTTCGCCTGGAAGTAGGTCTTCATGATCAGCATGTTGTAGGGCGAGTAGATCAGGGGCCAGATCAGCACCCACATGGTGTCGATGATGTTCAGGCCGCTCTTGCCCAGCAGCAGGTAGGTCGGGATCAGGCCGGCGCTGAAGTACATGGGGATCATCAGCAGGAAGGTGATGCCCGTGCGGCCCTTCAGGCGCTTCTTGGACAGGGGGTACGCCGCGCAGGTACACACGATCATGCCCAGCAGGGTGAAGATCAGCGTCACCATTGCGCTGTAACCCATGGAGTAGGTCAGGCTGCCGTCCTTGAAGATGGAGGTGTACGCCGCAAAGGTGATGTCCTTGGGCCAGAAGTACACATCCTTGGCGATGACGTAGCTGTCCGCAGAGATGGACTTCGCCGCCAGGTGGATGAACGGGAGCACACAGGTCGCACACAGCACCACAAAGATGAACATCATGATCGCGTCGCTGATCTGGAATTTTTTCACCGCACCGCTGCCATCGGAGGTGAAGGATTCAGCACTGCGTTCGATTTCCTTTTTCTTAGCCATACTTCACCCCTCCTTTACAGCAGGCCGTCTTCGCCGATCTTCTTGGCGAAAGCGTCGGACAGCAGAACCAGCATCACGCCCACCAGGGACTGGAAGAGGTTCACCGTCGTGGCCATGGAGAACTTATTGCTGCCCAGGCCCTTTTCGTAGACATAGACAGCCAGCTGATACTGATATTCCTTGACCTGGGAGTTGCCCAGCGCGGTCAGACGCTCCAGGTTGCTGCCCATCACGCGGCCCAGGTTCATGATCAGCATGGTGACGATGGTGCCCTTGATGGCCGGGAGGGTGATGTACCACATGCGCTTCCAGCGGCCGGCGCCGTCGATCATCGCGGCCTCATACTGTTCGCCGGGCACGCCGGTGATCGCCGCCAGGTAGATGATGGTGCCCCAGCCCATGCCCTGCCAAACGGCCAGAAGCAGATAGGTCCAGGCCCAGTGGGTGGGTTCGGTCAGGAAGGGGATACCCTTGTCGATGATGCCGAAATTCATCAGCGCCATATTGACCAGGCCGGTCGACGGGCGGAACATGGTGTATGCCACGCTGCCGATGATGGCCCAGGACAGGAAGTGGGGCAGGTAAAGGATGGTCTGCGTGACCTTCTTGAAGCGGGGATAGCGCAGCTCGTTGAGCATGAGCGCCAGGATGATGGGCATCGGGAAGCCGATGACCAGGTCCGCCAGGTTGAAGGTGATGGAATTGCGCAGGGCCTTGAAGAAGTCCTTGTCGTTGAACACCTTGATGATGGTGTCAAAACCGACCCATTTGCTGCCCGCGTAGCCCTTGATGGGCTTGTAATCCATGAAGATCATCCGCAGGCCGGGATACGCCGCGTAGTTGAAGATGATGACCACCGCAATGGGGAACAGCAGCAGCAGATAGAGCTGCCAGTCGCGCTTGAACGCATTCCGCCAGGAAGTGGTGCTCACCAGTTCACCGCCGACTTTCTTGTATTTGCCCATTCGCATGTACCTCCTTAGGTACCCGCCCTCGTCCGGGTCGCTGCTGAGGGAGAGTGATGTCCCTTTGTGGTTCTTTCGATGGATTCATTATAGCGCATGCACATGGACGCTTCCAACCGTAAAGCAATCGAACACTGCCCACATACGACCTTTTACGGCGTTTTCACGCGCTGATTTTATCTTTTTTCTCCCTTACTGGTTGCAGATTGAACAAATTACACATCTTTTTAATGGAAAACTGCCCAGAATTCCTTCAAAATGGAGGGTCGTTGATGCTCTTTCAGGTTTTCTTCATGCTCAAATTTGCGATATTTCGCGTTAAGTCGTCTAATTCGGTCGCATGCAGGCACAGATCATCCATGCACGCAAAAAAAGCGCCACCCGCCTTGTGAGCGGAATGGCGCTTCAGTTCTGCAATTAGAACTTCAGGGGATTGACGCGGACGGAGGGACCCATGGTGCTGCTCAGATACAGAGAGCGGATGTAGGTGCCCTTCGCGGCGGCGGGCTTCGCCTTGTTGATCGCGTCCATCAGGGTCTGCAGGTTCTCCTGGAGCTTCTGGGAGCCGAAGGAGACCTTGCCGATGGGGCAGTGGATGATGGCGGTCTTGTCCAGACGATACTCAACCTTACCAGCCTTGATGTCAGCGATGGCCTTGGTGACGTCCATGGTGACAGTGCCGGACTTGGGGTTGGGCATCAGGCCCTTGGGGCCCAGGATACGACCGATGCGGCCGATCAGACCCATCATGTCGGGGGTGGCAACGCAAACGTCGAAGTCGAACCAGTTCTCCTGCTGGATCTTGGTGATCATGTCCTGATCGCCAACGTAGTCAGCGCCGGCAGCGCGGGCTTCGTCAGCCTTGGCGCCCTTGGCGATGACCAGCACGCGGATGTTGCGGCCGGTGCCGTGGGGCAGGACCACAGCGCCACGAACCTGCTGGTCCGCATGACGGGGGTCAACACCCAGACGGATGTGAGCCTCGACGGTCTCGTCGAACTTGGCCTTGCCGGTGGAAACCACCAGCTCGGTGGCCTGATCAGGATCGTACTGATTCAGATGATCGATCAGCTTCACGCTGTCCTGGTACTTCTTACCATGCTTCATTTCAAATTCCTCCCATGTGGTATTAGCGGCACTATGTCCTCCCACATTGATCAGGGGCAATCAAACCCCGGTTAAATCAGGCTCCGCTGGGGATTACTCCTCGACGGTGACGCCCATGGAACGGGCAGTACCCTTGACCATGGACATGGCGGCCTCGATGCTGGCGGCGTTCAGGTCGGGCATCTTGGTGGTCGCGATCTGACGCAGCTGCTCCTTGGTCAGCTGACCCACCTTGTCCTTGTTGGGCTTGGCGGAAGCAGTGTCGAGGTTCAGCGCCTTCTTGATCAGCACCGGAACCGGGGGGGTCTTGGTGATGAAGGTGAAGGTACGGTCAGAGTACACGGTGATGACGACGGGGATGACCAGGCCGACGTCATTCTTGGTGCGCTCGTTGAATTCCTTACAGAAACCGGGGATGTTCACGCCGTGCTGACCCAGGGCAGGGCCGATAGGCGGAGCAGGATTGGCCTTGCCGGCAGCAACCTGCAGCTTGATGAAAGCAGTAACCTTCTTGGCCATTGTAATGGCACCTCCTAAAAAATGTGGTCACGCGGAAGCCGAAAAACTTCCTCCCACGTCGCGCATGCGCAAGCGCACACGCAGGGGCAATGCCCCGTATAACGCCCCGGCAGCGGTGTTGAGCCGTGCCGGTTGGCGATGCGCGTATTTCCAATTGCAGCGGCACAGGGCCGTCAGGGGATGAGGATCACTCCTCTTCCTCCTTCATGACGTCCTCCATGTTGATCCACTGCTCAGTGCTGCGGTTGGCGAATGTCTGCACATTCACCAGCACCTTGCCCAGCATCTGGTCGATCTCAACGATCGTACCCTTGAAGTTGGCGAAGCTGCCGTCCACAATGCGGACGGTCTCACCGATCGCCAGGTCGGTCTCCGTACCCTGGGACTGGGGATTGAGCATCATCTCGATCTCCGAATCGGTCAGGGCGACGGGCTGACCATCAGGGCCGACGAAACCGGTGACGCCGCGCGTGTTGCGCACGACATACCAGCTCTCGTTGGTCTTGATCATCTTGACGATCACGTAGCCCGGGAAGACCTTGCGCTGAGACTTCACGCGCTTGCCCTTCCGGATCTCCGTCACTTCCTCAACGGGCACGCGGACTTCGAAGATGAAATCCTGCATGCCGTTGCTCTTGATGGACTTTTCGAGGGTATCCTTGACCTTGTTCTCATACCCGGAATAGGTATGGACAACGTACCAGCAGGCCTCGTTGATCTTCTCGGACATGTTAATTACTCCTTGAGAAAGCTATGCAGGCCTTGACGGGCGCTGATCACTCAGCGTCAGCCTCAGCCGGAGCTTCCGTCGCCTCGGCCTCGGAACCTTCGGTCTCCTCGGTCTCAACGGACTCGTCGTTGACTTCGGCTTCCTCCTCGACAGCGTCGAGGTTCTCGCCGGCGTCATCAGTCACAGCCGCGTTGGGATTGGGGATCATGGTGTTGACCAGAGCGGTCGCGCCCAGATCCAGCAGACCGATCACGACGCCCATGAAGAGCATGAACACCAGCACCGCGATAGAGCTGGAGATCCACTTCTTCTTGCTGGGCCAGGTGACCTTCTTCAGTTCAGCGACCATGTTCTTGAAGGGCTTGGCGATGCGGCCGGGAAGCGCCTTGAACCAATTGAGAACCTTGGTCAGCCAGCTTTCCTCGACCTGAGCGGGGGTCTTCTTCTCCTCTGCCATCGTTATCACATCCTCACGTAGTCGCTTACTTGGTCTCGCGGTGGGAAGTATGCTTCTTGCAGAAGGGGCAGTACTTCTTCAGCTCGACACGGTCCGGGGTGTTCTTCTTGTTCTTCATGTTGTTGTAATTGCGCTGCTTGCACTCAGTGCAGGCAAGGCAAATCTTGGTGCGAACGGCATTTGCCACTTGGGGACACCTCCTGCCATATCCAGTATGCGCCGCCGGAGAGCGCGGGCCCTCCGGCTGACGCGTATGATTGAGAAATTTGTTCCGTCCGGTGCGGATCCGGTTTCAGTCACCCGATACGCTGATCCACCCGGCGGAGGTAAGGAGCGGCCTCCTTACTCGATGACCTCAGCGATAACGCCGGAGCCGACGGTACGGCCGCCCTCGCGG
>CAZIUA010000102.1:0-7185 GCA_964542315.1 uncultured Faecalibacterium sp.
CATCCTCCTATGCCAGGGGCTCTGCCCCCTGGCCTCCGCCAAGGGCTCTGCCCCTGGACCCCGCGAAGGGTCTTCGACCCTCTCGACACCCTTTTCGCGATTGGGTGGGTTTACAATTCAAGCGATGTGCGCGTGATGCGCATGCATTCTTTGGGGGGTGTATCGCGCATTGCAGTCATGCGTTTGCGCACTTTTCCCCAAAACGCAAAGCAACCCCATCCCGAAGGACGGAGTTGCTCCGTGGTACCACCTTACTTCGCAAAGAAGCCTCATCAGTACAAGTGATGAAGTCGATGCCTCAAGCGCACTGTAACGGGTGCGAGCCGCACAAGGCTAACACGCGCATGCATGCTCACCTTGTGCTCTGTGAAGCGACCTTCCCTCACCCGACGCGCAGGCGGTCTTTCAGCCGGTGGACCGCCCTCTCTAACCGCACGGACATGAGGTACTCCTCTTCATTTGCGAGTGTGGTATGTTAATTTAAGCTCATCACGCTACAATTACGCGTTCTTTTCCTCGTTCATCACGACGACCTGGACGCCCTTGTAGTAACCGCACTGCTTGCACACGCGGTGGGACAGCTTCATCTGGTGGCACTGGGGGCACTCGACGATGGCGGGCGCAGAGAGCTTCCAGTTCGCCTGACGGCTGTGCTTACGAGCCTTAGAGATCTTTCCCTTAGGAGTAGCCATTGTTACACCTCCTCATCCTTTTATGGGGCAGCCATTGCTGACCTCAGTTTTCTGCGTTGTCAGACTTTTCAGCCAGCAACTGCTGCAATGCCGCAAAAGGACGCTGAACATTCAGTTCGTCCTGGCAAAGCGAAGTTACGTTCTCGCCCTCGCTAATGGTCACACCTGTTCCGGCGTACATGCTCAGGCCCGGGCAATCCTCCTTGCACAGGAAGCGCATGGGCAGATTGAACATGACATAGAACAGCGTCAGCTTATCGAGCTCGAGCGCGCTGCCGTTATAGGCAAAGCTCTCGTCGTCTTCCGGGTCGCCCCCATGGATGAAGGTTTCGCGGAAGTCGCCCTCGACCGTGCTGATGGCAGGGGCAAGACATTTGGCGCATTGAGCATGAGCAACCGTGGAAAGTTTCCCTTCCAGCGTGACGCTGCCATCCTCGCCAGCGAACAGTTTTCCCGTCAGCGTAACGGCATCGAAGGTAACCTCGCTGCCACCGACGTCCTGCGGAGGCAATTCCTGCTCCACAGAGAAGGCATATTCCGTGCCGGGATTCCGTAATGCTTGGAGAACATCCAGCTTCAAGTGCTCACCACCTCAAATTAGACCGACTTATATTATAGGAGTGTTTTCCGGATTTGTCAACACCTTTTCCCGTTTTTTCAGAAGAAAAAAGTGCAGGATGCCCCTGCTCGATCCACCGGGCGTCCTGTCGCGGTCATTTTGCCTTATTTTCCTCGCGCAGCTGATCGATCAGCAGATAGGGCAGATCCGTCCTTTCGCCCGGGGACATGAACTCCTCGTAGGTCATGGTGGGCAGATACAGGATGTCAATGCGGACATGCCCGCAAAGCTCGCAGCGATAGGTGACGTTGTAGGCATTCTGCGCGTCTTTCTTCTTTTCGCAGGAGAGCACCGCATAGAGGTGCTGCTCCGCCTGGGCCTGCGGCATGGTTTGGCGGCTGCGGCAGGTTCTGCACTCGTAGATGGAGTAGGTATACACATTGTGATAGTCGCCCATATCCACCCGCTGCTGTTCATTCAGCAAGGCAACGTACTGGCTCTGCGTGCCGCTGCCGACTTCACGCCAGTCGTGCTCTCGCTCCTCCGCTGCCACGGGAATGCCCATGACCTGCAACGCCTCGAGCTGTTCCCAGGTGTAGCCGGTGGACTCCTCTGCCGAAGCCGACAAATCTACTGCAAGTACAAGCAGTAATATCAAAAGCACTTTTTTTACACCAAAGCCTTCCTTCACTTTAAATAGCAAAGCCTATTAAGCGATAGCGGATAATGTGCCATTGAACATGGTGGGCCATCGCATGGATCGTAGATATAAACATCATGCACACAATCACTACACCGGAAATGATATTCATGTGTATCTGTAACTCCATCATGTACTGGATCATAACGTACCATCACCAAATTATGACCCTCGATTCCTACTAACTCTCTTGAAGGTACACGCACAGTCATACCACAGATCCAACATTTCCAAACGCTGACACTTAACACTTCATGGTAGTCTCCGCGATCAAAGTAATCACAATCTGTCTTATCGAATTCGTACTCATGTATACAATCATCAGCATCTGCAACAAAGACAAAGCTTACAGCAAAAACGATCAAACAAAGGCAAAAAACATTCTTTCACAAGCAATCTCCTTTCGTCTTGTTCACACTAACCAACAAACTTTGCCACATTGTTCAATGGTATCACCTCCTGCGTAAATGTCGCCTAGTTGCTTCCTTATATTTTGACAATAGCACATTATTATTTCCATGTCAAGCGGGCTTTGCATTCTGTATCCACTTTTTCGTCACGCAAAAAGGCGGACGATCGCTCGTCCGCCTCGGATGCCTGAATAGATGCGATTACTTCGCCGCTTCGACCAGTTCCTTGGTGTCGCGGGCGATCATGATCTCCTCGTTGGTGGGGATGACGCACACCGTCACCTTGGAGTCGGGGGTGGAAATGATGACTTCCTTGCCCTTGCAGTTGTTGGCTTCCTTGTCGATCTTGATGCCCAGCCAGCCGAACTCTTCCATGACGGCTTCGCGCAGCTCGGGGCCGTTCTCGCCGATGCCAGCGGTGAAGGCGATCACGTCCACACCGTTCATCGCCGCCACATAGGAGCCGATGAGCTTCTTGATCTGGTAGTACAGCATGTCGCGGGCCAGCGCAGCGCGCTCATGGCCGCCGTCCGCCAGGCGATCGATATCGCGCATGTCGGAGGTGCCTTCGCCAGCGATGCCCAGCAGGCCGGACTGCTTGTTCATCATGGTCAGCACTTCGTCGGGGGTCATGTGCTTGTTGTTGGCGATGAACTGCACCACAGCGGGGTCGCAGGAGCCGCAGCGGGTGCCCATCAGCAGGCCCTCAAGGGGCGTCAGGCCCATGGAGGTATCCACGCACTTGCCGTCCACCACAGCGGACAGGGAGGAACCGTTGCCCAGGTGGCAGACGATGATCTTCTTGCCCACGGGGTCGATGTTCAGGAACTCGCACACGCGCTTGGACACATAGCGGTGAGAGGTGCCGTGGAAGCCATAGCGGCGCACGCCCATCTCGGAATAGTACTCATAGGGCACGCCGTACATGAAGGCCTTGGGGGGCATGGTCTGGTGGAAAGCGGTGTCGAACACAGCCACCTGGGGGGTGTTGGGCATAACAGCCTCGCAGGCCTCGATGCCCATCAGGTTGGCGGGGTTATGCAGCGGGCCGAGGGGGATGTACTTGCGGATGGCCGCCTTGACTTCCTCGGTGATGATGCAGGACGCGGTGAACTCCTCGCCGCCATGCAGCACGCGGTGACCCACAGCGCCGATCTCGTCCATGGACTTGATCACGCCGGACTCCTGCAGGGCCTTGAGCATCAGCTGGCAAGCCACGACATGGTCCTTGATGTCCTGCACATACTCAGCGTTGACATTGCCCTCGTGATCCTTCTGCTTCAGGTTCGCGCCGGCCAGGCCGATACGCTCCACGCCGCCCTTGGCGATGAGCTCCTCGTTGTCCATGTTCACCAGCTGGTACTTCAGGGAAGAAGAGCCAGCATTGACGATCAAAACCTTCATGTTGATTGCACTCCTTTATTGATCAGTTGATTGTTCACTTTGCGTTGTTTCAGCCGGGGCTGAATCAAATGCATTGCCGAATGAAGCTGCAAATTGCTGTGCAGCCTGTCCTCACCGTGGTCAAGCCATCGGGCAGGATGACCTCCGCAGCGCATCCAGGTCGATGAAGGCAGAAAATCTTCCCACAGGATGCAGCAAAATGCGTTTTTTTCGGCAGGAACGCCAAAACCGGCGGAGAGAGCCGTCTGCTCCGCCGGAAATGCATCTTGATTACTTAACGATCTCACCCATCTGAGCGCGGCCGCAGGCAGCAGCATTGCTCTCGTCGGTATCGATGTGCATCGCCAGGGCGTAGCTGTCGGACACGCGGACCACCACATCACCGAAGATGGTGCTGCGGCCGTCGGTCTCGACCTTCACGCTGACGATCTCCTTGTCCTGCACGCCGTATTCCTCGGCATCAGCCTTGGTCATGTGGATATGACGCTTGGCCGCGATGACGCCCTGGGTCAGCTCGACCTCGCCGCAGGGGCCAACGAGCTTGCAGGCGCCGGAGCCTTCGATGTCGCCGGACTCACGGATGGGGGCATTGACGCCGATGGAACGGGCATCGGTCAGGGAGATCTCGACCTGAGTTTCCTTGCGGACGGGGCCAAGGATGGACACGCCGGTCAGGGTCTTCTTGGTGCCGACAACGTCCACGCGCTCAGCGCTGGCGTACTGGCCGGGCTGGGACAGCATCTTCTTCACGGTCAGCTCATAGCCCTTGCCGAACAGGGTCTCCAGATCCTGCTGGGTCACATGGACATGACGGGCGGAGGTCTCAACGATGAACTGCTTCATAGAATATATCCTTCCTTTCGGGTTGATTTCTATACAATTATACCATCACTCACAGGGAAATTCAATGGTATTCGCGGCTTTTTCCGGCGGATTCGCGCTTTTTCAGCGGCCTGAATCCGATTCACGCCCGGATTCCGCCGTGAAAGGATCAATCAGCGGAATGGCTGTCGATCAGGCCGAGGACTTCGCCCTGGCGGACGCGCCGGAATGGCTCCTGCGCGCCCGGAACGATGTGCGGATCCTGCGGTGCATTGGCCTTCCGTCGATAGCGCCGGGGCAGGGGCATGTCCGGCGGACAAACGGCCAGCTCGTCCCCCATCAGGTCGAGTTCGGACTCATAGAGTCCCTTTTGCAGCCCTGTGCCGATCTCCTGCACCGCGCCGTGCATCAGGCGCAGGTCGGTCAAGCCGGGATAGCCGTTCAGGCGTGCGTTGCGGATGAGCATGCCAGTCGCCTCCTGTTCAAAAAAGGCCGCACCGTTGCCAGTGCAGCCTTGTGTCCGTCGATATGAAGTATGGAAGTCTGCCCGAATCTCCCACACCATCGGCGGACAAATGGGGACGAAGGCCCCCCTTACTTGTCATAGTTGACGACGAGGGAGAAGTCCGCAGCCTTCAGGGACGCGCCGCCGATCAGGCCGCCGTCGATCTCGGGCTGAGCCATCAGGCCCTTGACGTTCTTGGGGTTCATGGAGCCGCCGTACTGGATGCGCACCTTGTCTGCGCACTCCTGGCCGTACTTGCGGGCGATGGCCTTGCGGATGACGCCGATGGTCTCGTTGGCCTGCTCATCGGTGGCGGTCAGGCCGGTGCCGATGGCCCACACGGGCTCGTAGGCCACGATGACCTCAGCCACCTGCTCAGCGGTCAGGCCATTGAGCGCCATGATGGTCTGGTAATCCACCAGGCCGTCGGTCGCGCCAGCCTCGCGGACGTCCTTCATTTCGCCCACACAGAGGATGACCTTCAGGCCAGCATTCACAGCAGCCAGCACGCGCTGGTTGACGGTCTGGTCGGTCTCGCCGAAGTACTGACGGCGCTCGCTGTGGCCGATGACCACATATTCCACGCCGGAAGCCACCAGCATGTCCGCAGACAGTTCGCCGGTGTACGCGCCGGACTTCGCCCAATGGACGTTCTGCGCGCCGACCTTGATGTTGGAGCCGGCAGTGGCTTCCTTCACGGCAGCGATGTCCACCGCGGGAACGCACACGACCACGTCGCAGTTGGCGTCCGCCACCAGGGGCTTGAGCTCGTTGACCAGCGCCGCAGCCTCAGCGGGGGTCTTGTTCATCTTCCAGTTGCCAGCAATGATGGGCTTGCGCATTGGAATCACCTCATATCGTTATTTGCAGGAGAAAGCCGTCCCCGCAGGTATACGGGGACGGTCGTTTTACGGAAATCGTTGGATCAGTGCAGAGTTTCACCGTCGCGCCGCCTCAAAAAGCTACTTCTTCTGCGTCGCGGCGAATCTGTCATTCGCCGTGACCCCTACACAGTAACTATACCGCGCGGCAGCGCCAAAGAGAGGCGAAGCCTCCGCTTACTCCTCGTCCAGCGCAGCAACGCCGGGCAGCACCTTGCCCTCCAGATACTCCAGAGAAGCGCCGCCGCCGGTGGAGATGTGGGTCATCTTGTCGCCCAGACCCATCTGCTCAACAGCCGCAGCAGAGTCGCCGCCGCCGATGATGGTCACAGCGTCGGAATCGGCCATCGCCTGCGCCACAGCCAGGGTACCCTTGGCCAGGGTGGGGTTCTCGAACACGCCCATGGGGCCGTTCCAGATGACGGTCTTGGCGGACTTGACAGCCTCGGCGAAGATCGCCTGGGTCTTGGGGCCGATGTCGCAGCCTTCCTTGTTCGCGGGGATCTTGCTGGACTCGCAGACCTCGGTCTCCACGGAGGGATCGAAGGTGAACTCCTCGATGCAGACGGTGTCAACGGGCAGAAGCAGCTTCACGCCCTTCTCCTCGGCCTTCTTCATCATGTCCTTGCAGTAGTCGATCTTGGTCTCGTCCAGCAGGGACTTGCCGATCTCATAGCCCTTGGCCTTGAGGAAGGTGAAGGCCATGCCGCCGCCGATGATCAGGGTGTCGACCTTTTCGATCAGGTTGTTGATGACGTTCAGCTTGTCCTCGATCTTGGCGCCGCCCAGGATGGCCACGAAGGGACGCTCGGCATTCTCCAGCGCCTTGCCCATCACGGCCAGCTCCTTGCCGATGAGGTAGCCCGCCACGTTGGGGCTGAGGTACTCAGTCACGCCCGCGGTGGAGCAGTGCGCACGGTGCGCAGAGCCGAAGGCGTCATTGACATAGCAATCCGCCAGGGAAGCCAGTTCCTTGGAGAAGGTGTCGATATTCTTGGTCTCTTCCTTGCGGAAGCGGGTGTTCTGCAGCAGCACCACGTCGCCGTCCTTCATGGCGGCCACGGCAGCCTTGGCGTTCTCGCCCACGACGGTGTCGTCATTGGCGAACACAACGGGCTGACCCAGCAGCTCGGACAGACGCTCCGCCACGGGCGCCAGGGAGAACTTCTCTTCCGGGCCGTTCTTCGGCTTGCCCAGATGGCTGCACAGGAT
>CAZIUA010000103.1:0-6942 GCA_964542315.1 uncultured Faecalibacterium sp.
TGGGCAGGGGCAGACCCAGCGCATGCAGCATGATGGGCCAGTAGATGGTGTGGAAGCGGACGATCTCCTTGCCCACCAGATGGACATCAGCAGGCCAGTACTTCTTCATCAGGTCGTCATGCTCGGTGCCATAGCCCAGCGCGGTGATGTAGTTGCTCAGCGCGTCGATCCAGACATAGACCACATGCTTGTCGTCAAAATCCACCGGCACGCCCCACTTGAAGCTGGTGCGGCTGACGCACAGATCCTGCAGGCCGGGACGGAGGAAGTTGTTGAGCATCTCGTTGGCGCGGGCGGCCGGCTGGATGAAGTCCGGATGGGTCTCGATGTAGTCGATCAGCCAGTCCTGATACTTGCTCATGCGGAAGAAGTAGCCTTCCTCCTTCATGGGCTGGCAGGGACGGCCGCAGTCCGGGCAGACCTTTTCGCCGTTCTTCTCCACCAGCTGGGAGGGCGTCCAGAACGACTCGCAGGGCGTGCAGTACATACCCTCATACTCGCTCTTGTAGATGTCGCCCTGCTCGTAGAACTGGCGGAAGATCTTCTGCACGATCTTCTCATGGCGCTCATCGGTGGTGCGGATGAAATCGTCATACTGGATGTTCATCAGCTCCCAGAGCTTCTTGGTCTCGGCCACGATCTTGTCCACGAATTCCTTCGGGGACACACCGGCCTCCGCCGCCTTGGTCTCGATCTTCTGGCCATGCTCATCCGTGCCGGTCAGGAAGTAGGCATCATAGCCGGTCAGGCGCTTGAAGCGGGTCATGGTATCCGCCGCCACCGTGGTATAGGTGTGGCCGATGTGCATGTTGCCGCTGGGATAGTAAATGGGTGTGGTGATGTAGAAGGTCTTCTTCTCCTGGCACATAGGGTCAATCCTCCTTTGGGGCAAACAAAAACGCCCCTCCATTTTTCGAGGGGCGGAAAGTCCATTTTCCGCGTTGCCACCCTGATTTATCGCTTCGCATACGGATAACGGCGCGACCCGTCACGCCCTACTTGATGCGGCGGACACCGCAGCGTTGTTCAGGCCTGATGCTCAGGAGCCATGTTCCCCCGTCCGTGCCGGCTGCCTTTCACCTACCGCAGCTCTCTGATGCGTCCACGAAGCAGGGTACTCTTTCCCTCATTGCATACGACCATTATAACCGCAGACTTCGCCAGTTGTCAAGGGAAATTCTTGCACAGCGCTGCGTTTTTCGCCGCTGTCCCCCTTCAGCGCATCAAAAAAGGCAGCGGTCTTCATCGCTGCCTCTATGCGTCATGGAAAGTAAGATGCCCCAGAATGACGATGCGCGCTGTGATTCACCCGCTCTTAAAGCAGGTAGGTGCCCTGCCGCCTGCATTTGTCTTCCCCTGGCGCATCGCTGCGGGGGCATGACATAGCCGAACAATGGACCCGGGCTCCATTTTTTGAAATGTGGGGAAAGCAGCAACGCTGTCAGAACACCCCAGGAGCATCCCTTGGTTTTTATTATATGCATCGCCGCGCCGGATGTCAAGAGGATTTTTGCAGCCATTTTTTGTTTTTTTGCTTCTCTGTCCAGTGCGCCTTTCGCCTTCATTCTATCCCGTTTCAGGGCGGATCATGCATCAATCCCCATGCGGAAATGCGCCGTGAGCCGCGCCAGTTCATCAGGCACCCGGACGTCCTGCGGAAAGGCGAGATTCCGCGCCGCATACCAGAGCATGGCATCCGGCATGATCTGCCGCGGTGGGCAGGCGCACTTCTTCGCCAGTGCATCCCGCTGCCAGGCCAGCAGGAACGCCCGCATATGCGCCGCGTTCATGAAGGCCACATTCGGTGCATGGCGCAGCGGTGCGCCATCCCGGCATGCGCTGCACTTCCTGCACGGCTTCACGCGCTGCCCCAAGGCACGGCACAGGCCGCCCGGGACGCAATCCGCCGTCAGCAGCACCCGGAGGAGCGCTTGCATCTTCCGGCAGCGCGTCCATGCGCGCAGATAGTGCGTCCAGGGCATTTCGCCCTTTTCTCGCCCCGGATGGCGGCACATTTCCGCCCGGAACACCACGCTTCGCGGCTCCATGAGGAGGATGCATTCGGCCGGTGCGCCATCGCGGCCTGCGCGGCCCGTCTGCTGGACGCAGTCGATGACGCTGTCCGGCAATTCATCGTGGATGATGCGGCGGATGTCCGGCACATCCACGCCCATACCGAAGGCGGTCGTCGCGCAGAGCACGTCGGTCTCCCCGGCAATGAAGCGCTGCTGCGCCTCCATGCGTGCTTCACGCGCCATGCCTGCATGGTAAAATCCCGCCCGGACGCCCCGAGCCTTCAGCAGGGTACAAAGGCGTTCCGTGCGGATGCGCGTGCGGCAGAAGACCACCGTTTTGCACGGCTGCTTGCAGCACAGGCGGAGGATCTCCCCCGTGGCGTTGAGCGTCGTGCGCAAGGTGTAGGTCAGGTTCTCGCGCAGCGCCGTCAGCACGATCCGCCGCGGACGGTGCATCGCCAGCGACTGCCGGATCTCCTGCTGCATGGCGGCATCGGCAGTGGCGGTCATCGCGCAGAGCACCGGCCGGACCGGCAAGATCCGCAGGAAGTCCGCGATCTCGCCATACGCCGGGCGGAAGCGCTCGCCCCACTGGACGATGCAATGCGCCTCGTCCGCCACAACCAGCCAGGGCGGCGTCTCCCGGCACAGGTCGCAGAAACTCTGCTGCTGCAGCCTTTCCGGCGAAACGAACACGATCCGCGATGCGCCGCTTTTCAGCCGCGCCATGGCCGCAGCGCGTTCCTCCGGCGTCATGAGGCTGTCCAGCGATTCAGCCCGGACGCCGCGCTCCGCCAGGCGGCGCACCTGGTCGCGCATCAGGGCGATCAGCGGCGAAATGACCACCGTCAGCCCCGGATGCACCAGCGCAGGCAGCTGCCAGCACAGGCTCTTGCCGGCGCCTGTGGGCAGGATGCACAGCACGTCCCGCCCGGCAAGGAGTGCCTTCACCGCCTTGAACTGCCCCGGACGGTAGTCCTCCAGGCCGAAGATCTCCGTCAGCACCTGCCGGCAGCGGCGTTTCATGGTGCGCTTCATCAGAATCTGCGGCCCCCGCCGCCATGGCTCACGCCGCGCGAGGAGGTATGCACCCCGCTGCCGCCGGAGCGTCCGCCGCCGGAATGTCCGCCGGAGCTATTGCCCGTGACGATGGGCGAACGGTGAACGCGCTTGCGCAGGAAGACCTGGTCATCCCGCACCAGCGTCAGGGATGTGTTCGCCGCCCGGTCATAGGTATAGGTCGAGCCCTTCAAATTATAGGCCGCGCTGACGGTGCAGTACACCGCCGCGGCGACTGCCAGTCCGGCCACCGCCGCCACGGCCGTCTCCATGGGCGTGAGCGCGTTGTAGAGGCCGCCGATGCGCTCGCCCGTGACCTCGTCATACCGGAAGAAGCCTTCCCTGCGCCCCACGTCCATCCAATGCTCCACGCGGTACAGCGCGGCGAGCATCGCGCCGCCGTAGTCCCCTTCCACCAGCCTGTCATAGGCGTGGTCGAGGATGTCCTCCTCGCGTGCATCGCTGATGTAGTCGATCATCACGCCGCCCGTGGAGAGCCACATCGCCCGGTTGTGCATGTCCAGCAGGAGCAGCATGCCGGAGTCATCCTCCCCCATGCCGTAGCCGCCGTCATCATAGAATTCATCTGCGTAGTCCCGCACGCGCCACAGGCTGTCCGACGGGTCATAGGGCGTATCCCGCGTGGTCAGCACGACCAGATCGACCTGATGTTTCTGCTCGATCTCCAGAATGATCTCCGTCATCCGCTGACACTCGTCCGCCGTGAACAAGCCTGCGTCATCGATGACCTGCGCTGCACCTTCCGCCAGCGCGATTGCGGGCAGCAGGAGCACCGCCAGCAGCAGGAGCATCCGCTTCATCCACCTCACCACAGCAAAGCACCTCCTCCGCACAGCAGCAGAAACACCGCCGCACCCGCGCACAGCGCCGCCGCCAGCAGCCGCTTCCTGTCGATGGGCAGCTTGCCGCAAACGCGCCCGGTCTGGCCGTTCATCATGTAGTAATAGGGTTCTTGTTTCTCCCCGCCGCGATAGGTCAGCACCCACGCGGGCAGGAGCACGTATTTCTGGCGGACGGCGGTGGGCTTGAAGCTCGTCTTGCCCTTCAGCGTGTCCAGGCCGCTGTTCGCCTTCACCATGCTCTCGGCATATCCCGTCGCCTCGCGCACCATTTCCGCACGGGCAGCGAGCTCCGGAATGTCCCGCTTTTCTGCCAGAAAGCCGCTGAGGTATCCGCCCGAATACGGCTGGATACCGCTGACGTCATAGGGGTGGATGCCGTCGGAGAGCTGGGCATCCGCCTTTCTCAGCGCCTTGCGCGCCATCTGCCGGAAGGACAGCTTCCCCTCCCGGTGCACCTTGTACTCATATTCCGTCGTGATGATCTCGCGCTTCGTCGTGCGGACGGCCTGCTTCTTGCCCGTGCCGTCGAACACGCCGTCGCCCTCGATATCCGCATACCACCACGGATAATACACGCCCGAGAACATCTCCAGCTGCGCGCCGTTGAAGAAATCCCGGTCGAGGAATCGCTTGCGGCTGATGTGCGCCAGGAATTTTTCCTCCGCCGCCTGCTTGTCCAGCTGGAAGGGGACCACGCCGTCCGGACGGAATTCATCCGCCAGCCGCCGCTCGAGCACCACCGGACTGTGGCAGTAATAGCAGCGCGTCGCCGCGGTGGTCTCATCCGTGACGATCTCCGCGCCGCACATCTTGCAGTGATACCCCTGCAGCGTTCCGGCTGCCTCTTCTTCCTTCGGCGCCTGCTGCTCAGGCTGCTCCTGAAGGTCCTCCTTCGACAGCACCTGCCCGCAGTACAGGCATTTGAATTTCTGCAGCGCCGGATCAAACTCCAGATATCCCCCGCAGCAGGGACATTTGAAGGTCATCGTCCCGCTCATTTGCTCCCCTCCTCAGCCTCCTTGGTCTCAGCCTATTTTACCATTTTCCTTCCCTTTCCGCAAGGGCTGGACACAGCAAGTGTGTTCCGCCGCGCCATTCAAGACAAAAAACATGGAATTCGCGTCGTTTCATCTTGACGGATTTTCCCCGAACGTGTATGATAGGGTTGGTTATTGATGTGTGTTTCAATATTGCAGGCGGATCCCCCAGGGATGCTGGCTGCAGGATTGTAACCACTTACAAGGTTGTCCCCAATGGAATAGAGAAAGGACGATGTCTCATGGAATTTTTGGAGAAGCTTTCCCTGGCCGGTCTGGTTCCTGTCATCGCGATCGACGACGCGGAAGACGCTGTGCCGCTGTGCAAAGCCCTGGCTGACGGCGGTCTGCCCGTGGCCGAGATCACCTTCCGTACTGCCGCCGCGGAGGAATCCATCCGCCGCGTGCATGAGGCGCTGCCCCATGTGGCGCTGTGCGCTGGTACCGTGCTGACCACCGAGCAGGTGGATCGCGCTGTGGCTGCCGGTGCTGCGGCCATTGTGTCCCCCGGCCTGTCCCCCGAGATCGTGAAGTACTGCGTGGAGAAGGACATCCCGATCTGCCCCGGCACTTCCACCCCCTCCGACATCCAGGTGGCGCTGTCCTTCGGCCTGAAGGCTGTGAAGTTCTTCCCCGCTGAGGCGGCTGGTGGCCTGCCCATGATCAAGAACCTCGCGCCCGTCTATCCCGGCCTGAACTTCATGCCCACTGGCGGCGTGAACGAAAAGAACATGCTGGATTACCTGGCCTTCGACCGCATCCTGTGCTGCGGCGGCACCTTCATGTGCCCCAAGGACATGATCAAGAACAAGGAATGGGACAAGATCACCGAGATGACCCGTTCCGCGGTGAACAAGATGCTGGGCCTGGAGATCCGCCACATCGGCATCAACACCGAAAATGCGGATGAAGCCATGGCCGAGGCCAAGAAGCTGGCCGCGCTGATGGGCATGCCCGTCAAGGAGGGCAATTCCTCCAACTTCGTCGGCACCGGCTTCGAGATCATGAAGTCCAAGGGCCGCGGCAAGCATGGCCACATCGCCATCGGCACCAACAGCGTCAAGCGTGCCAAGTGGCATCTGGAGCAGCGCGGCTACAAGTTCATCGAGGAGTCCGCTGTGGTGAAGAACGGCAAGCTCATCGCCATCTATCTGGAAGACGAAGTGGCCGGTTTCGCGGTGCATCTTGTCCAGAAGTAACTTCGTCACGTTTCTCTCAGGGTCTTCGACCCTTTTAAGTCTTCGACCCTTTTAACGCGATCGAGTTAACACCACGTCCATGCGCTATGCGCGGTGGCTTCGACCCTTTTCTGATCTGAAAGGAGACGCTGCACCCGTGGATAAGCTCATCATCGTCGGTCAGGTGACTGGCAGCCGCGAAGTCGCTGAGCTTCCCTAGCTGGACGCCTATCTGCTAACCGGTTGGCACATCAAGGAGATCCAGGCCCAGAGCACGCAGGATAACTGCTGCAGCTACGTCTGGCTGACCCGGAAAGACAAATAACACTACAACATACATGGAGGTATACTACAATGGGCAAGATTGTTACCTTTGGCGAGATCATGCTGCGCCTGAAGTCCCCCGCTTACGAGCGCTTCTTCCAGTCCCCCAGCCTGGAGGCCACCTTCGGCGGCGGCGAGGCGAACGTTTCCGTTTCCCTGGCGAACTACGGTCTGGAGACCGCTTTCGTCACCGTACTGCCCAAGAATGACATCGGCGAGGCCTGCATCCGCGAGCTGCGCGGCTTCGGCGTGGACACCAGCAAGATTGTCCGCAAGGATGGCCGTATGGGCATCTACTTCCTGGAGACCGGCGCTGTGCAGCGTCCCTCCAAGGTCATCTACGACCGTGCCGGCTCTGCCATCTGCGAAGCCAAGCCCGGCGACATCGACTGGGATGCGGTCTTCGAGGGCGCGACCTGGTTCCACCTGACCGGCATCACCCCCGCCATCTCCCAGGGCGCTGCTG
>CAZIUA010000104.1:0-6858 GCA_964542315.1 uncultured Faecalibacterium sp.
CCGTGTACGTCATCGGCGAGACGTTCTCCGCTGAGGGCGGCAAGATCAAGGTGAACTACACTGACGGTGCGTATGTCATCCTGCCGATGACCCACCCGGATGTGAAGATGTCCAGCCCCACGATGAAGACCGCGAACACCAAGAACGTGACCGCGACGTATCAGAAGAAACGCGTGGCGTTCAAGATCGAGGTCGTGGCGGGCATGATCGATGTGTCCTACGACCTGAACTATGCGGGCGCCCCGGCCGCAGCGGTGGAGCAGGTCTCCAAGGGCGGCAATGCTGCTGTGCCTGAGACCCCCGTGCGCGAGGGCTATGAATTCCTCGGCTGGTATGCCGATGCGGATTTCACCCATCTGTATGATTTCTCTTCCAGCGTGACGGAACCCACCACGGTCTATGCCCTGTGGCAGAAGACTGGTGCCGAGCATGTGACCGTCACCTTTGACTACGACTATTACGGCGTGAAGCTGACCAGCTATGCCTATCCAGTGGAGAAGGATGCCGCGGTCAGCAAGCCGGCGGCTGATCCCGTCCGCACGGGCTATACCTTCGCGGGCTGGGTCGCGGCTGACGGCAGCGCGTTTGATTTCGCTGCGCCCATCAGCGCGGATACCCTCATCAAGGCGACCTGGAACAAGGTGTCGGACGAAGCGTCCGCCTGGGTGTTCGAGGCCGAAGACACCGACCTGACCGGCAAGATCGGCCCGAGCTATTCCGGCTCTGCCCAGGAGGAGAGCATGATCATCTTCAACCAGGGCATCGGTGCCAGCAATGACCGCCTGGTCGGCTATCTGTATGAGCGCGGCATCACCCTGGAATTCCCCGTTGCGGCGGATCGCGATGTGACCGATGCGCAGATCGTCGTGCGCATCACCGGCGAATACACCACCATGTCCTATGACGGCAATGACTTCCAGGTGCTGGTGAATGACAAGGCGTACCCCTATGCCCGCGTGACCCTGGATGTGACCGATCAGACCCAGGTGCTGCCCTGCGAGGATCTGATCGTCATCAACGGTGTGACCCTCCGGCAGGGCGCGAACCTGATCCAGCTCAAGACCGACAACACCAACGCCGTCGCCGGCACCACCTTCAAGGCCAATGCCCCCATGGTGGACTGCATCAAGGTCATCACGGATGCTGTGGTCATCTGGGATGAAAATGCCAATGTGCCTGCGGTGTGGAATTATCAGCGCTAAGCAGCCCTGCGGCGCAGCGCCGTCCCCCTTTATTCCGATCATGAGGTGAATGCCAATATGAAGACCGCAAAGAAGAAAAGTCCCTTCCGCCGGGTGAAGATCTGGGCGGTGGTGACGGCGCTGCTGCTGGTGGTGATGATCATCGCCAACGATCTGGCCCTGAACACGTTCAACGGCTTCCTGGATACGGCGCTGGGCGGTCAGCGGCCGATCTATGATGAAAACACGGCTTCCATGTATCCGGCGACCGAGGCGGACAGCAAGGAAGCGGCCCTGCGCAATGCACAGGAATTCAATGTGGAGATCGCCAAAGAAGGTTTCGTCCTGCTGAAGAACGATACCGATGCCCTCCCGCTCAAAAAGGGCGCGAAGGTCTCCGTCTTTGGCAAGAACAGCGTCAATCTGTCCTACGGCGGCTCCGGTTCGGGCGGATTTGACACCTCCAACAGCAAGGATCTCTATGACAGCCTGGAGGCGGCCGGCTTCCGCACGAATGAGACCCTCAAGGCCTTCTATGAGGACAATGGCGCATCCGGCCCGGTGCGCGCGGCGAATTCCTCCGACCTGGACAGCGGCAGCAATCAGCGCATCGCCGTGGCGGAAACGCCCCAGGCCAGGTACACCGACAAGGTCAAGAAGAGCTACAGCGAGTACAACGACGCGGCCATCGTGGTCATCACCCGTATCGGCGGCGAGGGCTTCGACCTGCCCCGCTATCAGGGCAGCACCGAGGGTGCCGTCAGCGAGGACAGCCACTATCTGGAGCTGGATCAGAATGAGCGCGACCTGCTCGCGGCCGTGTGCGATGCGGGCTTCGAGCATGTGATCGTCCTGTTCAACATCCCCTCCAGCTTTGAGGCCACCTTCCTGACCGACCCCGGCTATGCCGCCTTTGCCGACAAGATCGACGCCGCCCTCTGGGTGGGCTTCACCGGCAGCACGGGCATCATGGCCCTGGGTGACATCCTCACGGGCGAGGTGAACCCCTCCGGCCGTCTGGTGGATACCTGGGCGGCGGACTTCAGCAAGGATCCGACCTTCATCAACTTCGGCACTGGTTCCACCCCGGCGGACAGCGACAAGTATGACGGCGGCATGTTCTACTTCGTGGACTACGAGGAAGGCGTGTATGTCGGCTATCGCTACTACGAGACGCGCGGCTATACCGACGGTGAGGCATGGTATCAGCAGAATGTGGTCTATCCCTTCGGCTACGGCCTGAGCTACACCACTTTCGACTGGCAGGTACAGCAGCCGCAGCAGGCGGAGATCACGCAGGACGGCGTCATCCGCGTGGATGTGACGGTCAAGAACACCGGCAGCGTCGCGGGCAAGGACGTCGTGCAGCTCTATGCCAGCGCGCCCTATACCGCCGGCGGCATCGAGAAGCCCCATAAGGTGCTCGTGGCCTACGCCAAGACCGACCTGCTCCAGCCCGGAAAGTCCCAGACCCTGACCCTCGAATTCGACCCCTACAACGCGGCCAGCTATGACTACCGCGACGCCAACGGCAATGGCTTCACCGGCTATGAGCTGGAGGCGGGCGACTATACCCTCTATGTCAGCCGCAATGCCCATGAGGCCGTGGATACGGTCGTCTGCCACCTGGCGGCGGACATCTGCTACGACGTGGATCCGGTGACGGGCAATGCCGTGGAGAACCGCTATACCGGTGTGGAGGACACCCTGGACAGTGACTGGCAGCTGTCCACCGTGCTGTCCCGCGCGGACTGGGAAGGCACCTGGCCCACTGCGCCCACTGCGGCGGAGCGCGCCGGAACGGATCGCCTCTATGAGGAACTGGAAAACCTCGAGACCAACAACCCCAACGATTATTCCGAGGAGGAATACCCCTGGTTCGGCGAGGAGACGGAACTGACCATCCGCAGCCTGCTGCCGGCAGAACGCCAGGGCGGCTTCCGGGCCATCGTCGATCACGACGACGAGCGCTGGGAGGAGCTGCTGGATGCGATGTGGGAGGATGAGCTGCTCGACCTGATCAACTACGGCGCATACCGCACCGTGGCGGTGGAGAGCATCGGCCTGCCTGCGACCCTCCATGGCGATGGGCCTTCCGGCTTCACGTCCTTCCTCAACCGCCTGCAGTTCACCGGCACCTGCCAGTACGTCAGCGAGCCGGTGATGGCCGCGACCTGGAATGTCGCCCTGATGGAAGAACTCGGTCGGAAGATGGGCGAGGAAGGCATCTTCGGCGACAGCGGCACGGGCATGCCCTATTCCTCCATCTATGCCCCGGGCGTGAACATCCATCGCAGCCCCTTCGGCGGACGCTGCTCAGAATACTTCTCCGAGGATCCGCTGCTGTCCGGCAAGATGGCCGCGGCGGAAATTCGCGGCTGCCAGGAGAAGGGCGTGGTCTGCATGGTGAAGCATTTCGCCGCCAATGAGCAGGAAACGCACCGCTCCATCAACGGCGACTGCTCCTGGGTGACGGAGCAGAGTCTGCGCGAGATCTACCTGAAGTCCTTCGAGATCGCGGTGAAGGAAGGCGAGAGCCGCGGCCTGATGTCCTCCTTCAACCGCATCGGCACCCGCTGGACGGGCGGCGACTACCGCCTGCTGACGGAGATCCTGCGCGACGAATGGGGCTTCCGCGGCACGGTGATCTGCGACTTCAACACCATTCCGCAGTATATGAACCCTCGCATGATGTTCTATGCAGGCGGCGACCTGGATCTGGCGACGCTGTCCTCGAGCATGTGGGAGGATTGCGACCCCTCCGAAACGGGGGATGCCATCATCCTGCGCCGGGCGGCGAAGAATATCCTGTACTCCTTTGCCAACTCCAACGCCATGAATGCAGAGGTCGTGGGCTACAAGGTTCCCCTGTGGCACCTGGCGCTCTATGCCCTGGATGGCGTGGTGGGGGCGGCGCTGCTCATCTGGGGCGCGGCGGCCATTGTGACCGCCTGCCGCAAGCGGAAGCAGCAGGCTGCGTAACGCGCGAAAACGGCGACTGGCGGCCTTTCTTGCAGGGATGCGCACGCCGGTCCCTTTTCTCCTCATGCACCGCCGGGGCTGCTCGGCAGTGCTCTTGGTTGCATGAAATTTCCCCCGATGGGGGTACGGAGGCATATGATGAACGCATTGCTCAACGGCTGGAACGCCTTCGCCAAGCGGCATCCGGCTGCATCAAAATGGATCCGCGAGGGCGGACTGTTCGTGATCGTCTGCAACCTGGTGACGGTGTTCAAGTACCTGATCCTGCAATTCCTGCCGAAGATGCTGACCGGCCTTCCGGCGACGGATTTCGGCTGGCCGGGCATCGACATGACCCTGCTGGGCGAGACCTTCAAGTGGAACATCCTCGGCTATGACGCCGCCCACGGTGGATTGCGCTACTTCGTGGCGTACATGATCGCCATGGTCATCGGCGAAATGGTGAATTTCCCCATCCAGCGTAATGTCGTTTTCCGCAGCAAGGGCAATGTGTGGTACCAGATCATGTGGTACGTCGTTGCGTTCTGCATCGTGACGGTGATCGTGAACTCGGTCAACTGCATCTGGGTGGCGGTGGCCGGCAAATTCGTGCCGGACTGGGTCTACAACATCGGCACGACGGTACTCAACGGCGGCGTGTCCATGGTGATCTTCTTCGTGGTGAACAAGATCATCTTCCCCGAGGGCGAGGCCGAGCAGGCGGCGTGATGCTGCAAAACAAAAACGGCGCTGGAGGAGTGATCCTTCAGCGTCGTTGGGGGTCAAAAAGTGGCGAAAGCCACTTTTTTGAGTTTTGCACTCCGTCACTGTCAGGGCTGCAAGCAGCCCTGACGGCCGTTCCTTCGTGTTAGGAAGCGATTTCTGCAAGCAAAATCGCCCGAGAATCGCCGCGCATGTCGCCGATTTTCGATTGGCAGTCTGCCGACGGCGAGCAACTGATGCGACTGACTTGCTCTTTTGACAGTCTGCGGCGCTGGAGGAGTGATCCTTCAGCGCTGCTTTCATATGGGCGGGATCAGGCAGTGGGGGCGTCCTCACGCGTGAAGGATGCCACGCACTCTACGCCGCTTGTCCAGCAGAACATGTCCACCGGCTGGAGCTTGTCCAGGTGATAACCCTGGGCGCAGAGCAGTGCTGCATCGCGCGCCTGGGTGGCCACGTTGCAGCTGACATACACCACGCGCCGGGGGGCGGCCTTGGCGATGGCGTCGATGACGGCAGGTTCAACGCCCTTGCGGGGCGGATCGATGACGATGACATCCGGGCGGAGGCCTTCGCTGACCAGGGCGGGGAGGACGTCCTCCGCCGCGCCGCAGCGGAAGTCCGCATTGGTGATGCCGTTGCGCTTGGCGTTGGCATGGGCGTTCTCGATGGCCTGGGGGACGATTTCGATGCCCAGCACCTCGCGGCAATGCCGGGCCATCATCAGGCTGATGGTGCCTGCGCCGCAGTACACATCGCAAAGGCGATCGTCAGGGCGAAGCTCGGCGAAATCCAGCGCGGTCTGATACAGCGCCTCGGTCTGCACGGGGTTCACCTGGAAGAAGGCGGCGGGGCTGAGGTCGAAAGTCAGGCCGCAGAGGGTGTCCTGAAGGGTGGAGGCACCGAACAACGTGCGGAACTTCCGCCCCAGAATGACATTGGTGCGCTCGCGGTTCTCATTGAGCACGAGGCCCACCGCACCCAGGGGACGCAGGGCTTCCCACAGCGCCTCGGCATGAGGAATGGTCGTTCCATTGACGGCCAGCGTCACCAGCGCCTGATGCTGACGGTTCACGCGCGTCACGATGTGGCGGATCAGCCCGGTGTGGCTTTCTTCCATATAAGGCGCAACGTGGTTGGCCTGCATCCACTGGAGGATCGCGCGGCTGATGTCATCTGCCGGGGGCATGGCGTTGGCGCAGCGGTCGATGGGGATGATGGCGTGGCTGCGCGGCGCGAAGAAGCCGACATAGGGGGCGTCCACCGTGCCGCCAACGGGGAGGGCGGTCTTGTTGCGGTAGGCGGAGGGCTCGTCCATGCCCAGCGCGGGCAGCACGGGCGCATCCAGATGCGCGATGCGCTGGAAGCAGTCCACCACCTGCTGGCGCTTGGCGTTCAGCGTCGCGGCGTAGCTCATGTGGCGGCAGGAACAGCCGCCGCAGCGGGGGTAGGCGGGACAGTCCGGCTCGCGGCGAATGTCGGCCGCAGGTTCGGGCTGGCTCTCCATCCGCCCGAAGGCATACCGCTTCTGATCCTTTACAATGCGCACGCACGCGGTTTCGCCCGGCAGCATCCCGGGGACGAATACGGCCAGGCCGTCCGCGCGGCATACGCCCTCCATATCTGCGCCGAGGGTGTCAGCGGTCAGGGTGAGAATATCGTTCTTGCGCATAGCGGCGCCTCCATTGCAATGTTGATGCCTTATTGTAGCATGGAGAGCCCCGGATTGGCAAGGGCGGAATGTGCGGATGTGACAACTGGTCGAAGTTCTCCCGGAACGGCGGAGTGAGTGCGCCGAAATGTGCTATGTAAAGTGGAAGGAATTTTTCTGATCGGGGCGGATCGAGGGTGAAAAGGTGGATTCCGAACGAACCGAACGGCTGCAGACGACTATCGTTCGGATTAGACCAGAACGAGATGAAAACAGAAGAAAAACAAAGTTCGGAAAAGTGAAAAGAACGCAAAAAAGTCGAAAAAAAGTAAAAAAAGGCGT
>CAZIUA010000105.1:0-6794 GCA_964542315.1 uncultured Faecalibacterium sp.
TTTTCTTTGGCGTCGGCGAAGACGCGTTCAATCGTTTGGGAACGAAGCGCGTAGGGGTTCATTCACCCCCTTATTCTTTTGTCGTTAATGTAACATCGCCCTACAGCCGACCTCCGATCAGTCCCTATTTTCATGGTTTGGAAAAGGATGAAAACATGGCCTGACAACCGCGTAACCCTTGATTTTCAAGGCTTTTCCGGTTTGTCGTTATTATACCATAAGGGCATACATTTGCCACCAACTGGGTGCAGCAGAACCCGGATGTTGTCGCCCTGTCGCGCATTCTGGGACACACTGACCCGTCTTTTACCTACAAGACCTATTGCCACGCCGAACAGCGCAGCATGAACCAGGGCATGGCAGAGATGGAAGCATTGATGCAATCCCTGAAATAAAGCAACCAGAAACGATATTCCCGCAATTATCTGCAAGCATAAAAAAGTCCGCAATGCCTGTAAAATCAAGGCTTGCGGATTTTTTGCATTTTCTGCAATGTACATGAGCATTCAAAACAGTGAAATCAGCTTTTGGGGGCGTTTTTGCCTGTGGATAACTATCAATCATGTTATTTACCACGTTATAGCCATCCAAAATGGTTATGTTCTCACAACAAAGAAAAACCGCAACCCCTTGAAATATCAAGGATTGCGGTAAGTGGAGCATAGGAGACTCGAACTCCTGACCCCAACACTGCCAGTGTTGTGCGCTACCAACTGCGCTAATGCCCCATGACTCAGCGGTGTGCCTTGTCAACGTCTGATAGTATAGCACGGTTCGCCGCAGATGTCAATAGGGAAAATTAATTTTTTTCAAAAAAACCTGGCGAAGGTGCTTTTTGCAGCATCTTCGCCAGGGGAAGAAAGATCGATCCTGACCGATCACCCGTGCAGCACGACGGAATAGGGCTTGGTGGAATCCGTTTCCACCTGGGGCCGGCCGTCCTTCATGGTGACGGTGAAGGTCGCAGCGAGGTAGCCGTGCAGGTCGGGGATCTCCACAGTCGCGCTGTCGCCCTCCTCCAGCTGGAACACATGCAGCTCCAGCCCGTCGAGGTAATCATAGTCCGGGCGTTCCTCCACCGCGCCGATGGGCAGCACAGTGCCGGGGCGCACCATCAGGGGCAGAGACATGAAATCGTGGATCTCGGTCTGCCACTTGCCGCCCTCCACCACGCCGTCATCCAGCAGGCTCGTCCAGGTGCCTTCAGGCAGGTAATACTGCACCTGACCGTCCTTGCGGAAGATGGGCGCCACCAGCAGTGCCTCGCCCAGCATATACTGGCGGTCGAGGGTGTCGCAGGCGGGGTCATCCGGGAATTCCAGGATCATCGGGCGCATCATCGGCCAGCCGCATTCATGCGCCTCCACGGCCTTCTGATACAGATAGGGCATCAGCCGGTTCTTGAGCTTGACGAACTTGCGGCACACATCCACGCTCTCCTCGTCAAAGAGCCACGGCACGCGATAGCTCGTGGAGCCATGCAGGCGGCTGTGGGAGGACAGCAGGCCGAACTGGAGCCAGCGCTTGTACACATCCGCCGGGGCGGTGGATTCAAAGCCGGAGATATCGTGGCTCCAGTAGCCGAATCCGGAATGGGACATCGACAGGCCCGCACGCAGCGTTTCCGCCATGGAGATATAGGACGCGGAATTATCGCCGCCCCAATGCACGGGGAACTGCTGACCGCCCACCGTGGCGCTGCGGGCAAAGAGGATGGCCTCGCCCTCGCCCTTGACGTTTTTCACCACGTCAAAGACCACCTTGTTGTACAGGTAGGTGTAATAGTTGTGCATGCGGACGGGGTCGCTGCCGTCGAACCAGGCGATATCGCGCACGGGGATGCGCTCACCAAAGTCGGTCTTGAAGCAGTCCACGCCCATCTCCATCAGCTTGTAGAGATAGGAGGCATACCACTGGCAGGCATCGGGGTTGGTGAAGTCCACAATGCCCATGCCGGCCTGCCACATGTCGGTCTGCCACACATCGCCATTGGTCTTGCGCACCAGATAGCCCTTCTCCGCGCCCTCGGCAAAGAGGGGGCTGGCCTGGCCGATATAGGGGTTGATCCAGCAGCAGAGGTGGAGCCCCTTTTCATGATAGCGCTTCAGCATGCCCTCGGGGTCGGGGAACACATCGCGATCCCACTCGAAGTCGCACCAGTTGAAGCCCTTCATCCAATAGCAGTCGAAGTGGAACACGCTCAGGGGGATGTCTCTTTCCGCCATGCCGTTGATGAAGGCGGAGGTGGTGTTCTCATCATAATCGGTGGTGAAGGAGGTGGACAGCCACAGGCCGAAGCTCCACGGGGGGAGCAGTGCCGGGCGGCCCGTCAGCGCGGTATACAGATCCAGCGTGCCCTTGGGATCGCCGCCCCAGATCATGTCATAGACCATAGTCTCTCCCTCATGGGAGAACTGGACGCGCTCCACCTTCTCACTCGCCACCTCGAAGGACACATCGCCCGCATCCTCCACCAGCACGCCATAGCCGCGGTTGGTCATGTAGAAGGGGATGTTCTTATACGCCAGCTCGGAGGCCGTGCCACCATCAGCATTCCACATGTCCACCACCTGGCCGTTCTTCACATACGCGCCAAAGCGCTCGCCCAGGCCGTAGACGCATTCGCCCACGTCCAGCTGGAGGGATTCGGACATATAGGAGGTGCCATGGGGGAGGAGGGAACAGTCTGTGCCGTCCTTGGTCAGGGCGCGGCCCATCCCGCGCCAGCCGCTGGTGGTGATGACGCGGTCGCCCACCAGATAATCCACGCGCCACTGGCCGCTGCCCTTAAAGACCCGCGCGGTCAGTTCGCCGGAGGTGAAATAGGCATACTGCTCATCCTCGGCGATGACAGGGGTGACGTCCTCCTCATAGGTCTCAAAGCGCGGCTGACGCAGCTTCGTCCCGGCGAAATGCGTCACCTGCACGCGGATGATGTTCCTGCGCGGCGCGGTGAAGGTGACGGTCAGCGAGCCGCCGTCGAGGATATCGCCGCGATGGTTGATGGGGCGGCAGGCACTGATGACCTGCATCGCCTTGTCCGTCTTGGTCACGCGCACCGCATGGCTGGCATAGGACATGACATAATCCTGCTTGATCATCCAGTATCCCTGGGTGAATTTCATTTTCAATCGCTCCTTTATGCACGCAAAAGCGCTGTTTTCCCTGATGTAGAAACATACGACGCGCATGCCGCTTTCCCTGCCGCGGTAAGGGAAAAATCCCGCGAAATTTCCGCAGAGAATTGCTTTTCATCCGCTGGCATGGTAAGATAAAGACATCATCCACACCGCAGTTCAATATCGATCGGAGGTCAACTTCTATGCTGACGAACGAAGCCATCCAGCTCCGCGTGGAGGAGCTGCTGCACAAGATGACCCTGGCGGAAAAGGCCGCACAGATGGTGCAGGTGCCTTACACCGTGGTAGGCCGTGAGGAAGCCCTGCGCTGGGCGAAACTGGGTGCCGGTTCCTTCCTGCATGTGCTGGGCGACGATGCCCGCGAGGTGCAGCAGGTCGCCATGCAGAGCCGCCTGGGCATCCCGGTGCTCTTTGGCATCGATGCCATCCACGGCCACTGCCTGAAGCACGAGGCCACCGTCTTCCCCTCCCAGCTGAGCACGGCCTGCTCCTGGGATCCCGCCGTGGCGGAGGAAATGGGGCGCGTCACCGCCCGTGAGGTGTCCACTGACGGCCTGCACTGGACCTTCTCGCCCGTGCTGTGCCTTGGACGCGATCCCCGCTGGGGACGCGTCAACGAGACCTTCGGCGAGGATCCGTACCTGACCGGCGAACTGGGTGCCGCCATCATCCGCGGCTATCAGGGCGACAGCCTGGATGCGCCAGATTCCATCCTGGCCTGCGCCAAGCATTATATCGGCTATGGCGAGGCCGTGGGCGCCCGCGACGCCATGGACACCGAGATGACCTACCGCAAGCTCAAGGAGGTCTTCCTGCCGCCCTTCCAGCGCGCGGCGGAGGCCGGCTGTGCCACGGTGATGACGGCCTACGGCTCCATCGACGGGCTGCCCTTCACCGCCGACCCCAAGTCCATGAAGGACATCCTGCGCGGCGAGGCCGGTTTCGACGGCTTTGTCGTCACCGACTGGGACAACTGCTCCTCCCTGGTGCATGGGCAGCATGTGGCCGCGGACAAGCAGGAGGCCGCCGTCATGACCGCGCAGGCCGGCAACGACATGATCATGACAAGCCTGGACTTCTACGAGAACGCCATCCGCGCCGTGCAGGAGGGCAAAATGCCAGAGACCGTGCTGGATGAGGCCGTGCGCCACATCCTGACGGTGAAATTCCGCATGAACCTTTTCGAGCAGCCGGAAAAGACCGGCAAGCCCGGCTGTTTCGCCTGCCCGGAGCATCTGGATGCCGCCCTGCGCGCCGCCCGGGCCTCCATCACCCTGATGAATAACGACGGTATGCTGCCGCTCAAGGGCGTGAAGAAGGTCGCCGTCATCGGCCAGAACGCCGATGATCTGAATTCCCAGTATGGCGACTGGACGTATTTCACCCATCCCGACGGCCGTTATCCCCGGCCTGCGCGCCGCCCCTATGTGACGGTGAAGGAGGGCTTCGAAGCCCTGTGCGCCGAGCGCGGCATCGAATGCGTCTACCATCGCGGCTGCGAGGTGCTGCCCGGTGCGGACACAGTCGATGACATCCCCGGCGCAGTGGAAGCGGCCAATTCCGCCGATGCCATCGTGCTGGTGGTCGGCGACATGATCCGCCAGTACGGCGAATGCAAGGATCGCGCCGATCTGTCCCTATCCGGCCGCCAGATGGAGCTCTACCATGCCCTGCGCGCGCTGAACATCCCCCTGACGGTGGTGCTGGTGGCCTCCAAGCCCCTGTGCATCCCGGAGATCGCCGCCACTGCCGATGCAGTCATGGTCGCCTTCAACGGCGGCATGTTCGGCGGTCAGGCCGTGGCGGAAGCGGCATTTGGTGCCTTCAACCCCTCCGGCCGCCTGCCCATCTCCTTCCCCCAGCACAGCGGCCAGGTGCCGGTGTATTACAACCAGCTGCACGGCTGGCACGGCGGACGCTATATGGATCTGCCCGCCGAGCCGGTGTATGCCTTTGGCGAGGGCATGGGGTACGCGCCCTTTGCCTATGCGGATCTGGCCGTCGACGCCGATGCGCTCACGGTCGCGGTGGACGTGACCAACACTGGCGACGTCCCCGGCACGGAGGTGGTGCAGGTCTACATGCACGACCTGGTAGCCAGCGTCATCCGCCCGGTGAAGCAGCTCATCGCCTTCACCCGTGTGACCCTCGCCCCCGGCGAGACCCAGCGCGTGTGCATCCAGCTGAAGCGGAACGATTTCTCCCTCGTGAACCGCGCCGAAGAGCGTGTGGTCGAACCGGGTGAATTCGAGGTGATGGTGGGACACAGCTCCCGCGACAAGGATCTGCTCAAGATCCGCATCACCCTGTGAGCCGCCCCGTGAGCGCCCTGCAACGCACCTGAACAAGCAAAACACCCTAAAGGGACGGCACTGCGCCGTCCCTTTAGGGTGTCAAAAAAATATGTGGCAAAATTCCTGCAAAGAACATGTAGATCGAATCGAAAGCCGCTTGCCGCGACCTTCTTTTGATGGTCTGACCTTACGATTTCGCAAGGTTGGCGTTTTTCTGCCTCCATCATAGCATAAAGGAGCGCTGCATACACAGCGCCCCAAATTGATTAACCGTTGCCATCAGGCCGTAATAGACGTCCTCCACCGCGCCGTCCGTCAGATTGATGGTGACAACGTAGACGTCATCCTTCTCCACCCACTCGCCCGGCTTCTGAGTCAGGTGGAAGAAAAGATTCACCAGCGGGCGACCATCCACGATCTCGTAGGTGGATTCATCACTGTAGCCTCAGGATCGCTGCCGTCGAAACGCACCAGCATCGCCGCCTGTTGCTCCGTCAGCCCGTAGCGCACAATCACAGCATCCCGCCCGATGGCAACAGCATCTTCCAGCGAAATCTTCCCCATAGAGAGGGCCGTCTGCGTGTTCTGTTCCCATTTATCAGGGATACCCGCCGGTGCAGGAGTAACCATGGGCGCATTCTGAAGCATGCCCCTGGTTTCCATGTAAGACATTACCGTTGCATACTCCCGCACATGCCTCAGCAGCTGCTCTGCACCCCACGCAGGTGCATCCAGTCCGCCAGTGGTATCCATACCATCCATCGACCAGACCGCGTCTGCCTGGCCATCCACAACTGTTACGATGTAGGTGCCGAAGCGATTCTCTCGCATTACCGTGCTTTCCACGACCTCATAGGTAACAACGGTTCTGCCATCCTTTTCAATGACCGAATGGATCAGTCCAGGCTGCATTTCTTCAGTGATGCCGTACTTCTCAAGCAGCGCCTGATCAGCCAGCTCTTCAAAGTACCGCAGCGTCACCGCCTGCCGCAGCAGGGCCGGAAGCTCTGTGATTGCCTTTGATACGCTGTCATCCGGGAATCCAAACGCTGTACCGCGCTCCATATCCTCCGGTGGCACTCTGCGATCCATGAACCGGAACCACCCCGTACGCTGGTAATCCCGGCATGTATTCGCAGCAGCCTCTGCCTGACTGGCATCCCGCAGTTGGAGCAGGCAAAACCGTTTGATGTCCGTGCCGTAGCGGGTCATCAACTCGGTTGTACGCTGTGAACGCTCCGTATCCGTCATGTTTCGGCCTCCTTTCACTTATATAGACGGGACGAAGACGGAAAACGGGTCAGCCTTTGGGGCGTTCACTTAGGGATTATTGAAAACAACGATTATTTTTGAGCGACGT
>CAZIUA010000106.1:0-6759 GCA_964542315.1 uncultured Faecalibacterium sp.
GCGTTTGGCGCGCGGGCGCGACTTGTGGTTCGGCAATCACCCGGCCAAAACACACTGGGGGCGCTCCGCTGTTCCCACCGGGGCGCGCCCCCTCTCTCTTTATTTGCTTGTCAGTCAGGAGAAATCAGTGCGTCAGCAGCAGCATCGCTAGGAACAGCGCGGCGATCACCCAGGTGCCGGCCTTGATCTCCTTCGCCTTGCCAGTGAACACCTTGATGACGATGTAGCTGATCAGGCCGAAGCAGATGCCGTAGGAGATGTTATACGCAAAGGGCATGAGTGCCAGCGTCAGGAAGGCAGGGACCGCCTCGGCCGTGTCCGCCCAGTCGATGTTCTTCACGCCGCTCATCATCAGCACGCCGACGTAGATCAGTGCCGCAGCGGTGGCGCAGCTGGGGATCAGCTGAGCAACGGGGCTGAGGAACATGGCGATGAAGAACAGCAGTGCCGTCACCATGGCAGACAGACCGGTACGGCCGCCTTCGGCCACGCCGGAGGAAGACTCCACAAAGGTGGTCACGGTGGACGTGCCGCAGATCGCGCCGGTGGTGGTCGCAATGGCGTCCGCCAGCATGGCCTTGTCCATGTTCGGCACCTCGCCCTCCGCCGTCAGCATGTTGCCGCGCGCGCACGCGCCATACAGCGTGCCGATGGTGTCGAACATATCCACCATGCAGAACGCAAGGGTCGTCGTCGCGATGGTCAGGATGGCATTCGCCGTGCCATTCGCCTCGATGAAGGCGGAGAAATCAAAGCCCTCGGTGAACACCTTGCCCAAGGACTGGCTGAAGAAATCGCCGAACGCCGCGAAGGGGCTGGACATGCTGATGCCCGCCGCGAAGCCGCTCACCGTCAGGTAGCCCAGCAGATAATACGCCGCAGCACTGCCCACGATGCCGATGAGCACCGCGCCCTTCACCTTGCGGTGATTCATGATGGAGATGGCCAGCAGGCCCAGCAGGGTGACGAACAGGGGCATGACATCGCCCCAGGCGCCCTTGAGCAGGTTGAAGGAGCCCAGGGTCACACCGGTGGAAGTATCCGGCACGACGATGCCGGCATTCTGCAGGCCCAGGAAGGCGATAAACAGGCCGATGCCCGCGGGGATCGCCGTGCGCACCACCTGCGGAATGGCCTGGAAGATCAGCTTGCGCAGGCCGGTCAGCGTCAGGGCGATAAAGAGGAGGCCGTCAAAGAGCACCAGCACCAGCGCATTGGCGTAGCTCATGCCCAGACCCACCACGCAGGTATAGACGAAGTAGGCATTCAGGCCCATGCCGGAGGCCTGCGCCAGCGGCAGATTCGCCAGCAGGCCGATGGCCAGCGTGCCGATGACCGCGGAGATCGCCGTGGCGATGTAGATCGCGTTGTAGCTCACGCCCAGCACATCCGTGCCGTTGCTGAAGGGATTGGCGAACATGTTGGCGTTCACCATCAGGATATACGCCATGGCGAAGAAGGTGGTCAGGCCGGCCATCACTTCGGTACGCAGGCTGCTGCCTGCCGCCGTGAAGCCGAACCGCTTGTCCAGCTTCTGAACGAAGGAATTCTTGGACATCGTGATTCTCCTCTCGTGTGTCTCCTTGGGGGACTTTTTCCGCATCTCGCGGAACGACCCGGACATTATAGCACATTCTCCTCAAAAAATCCATACATTTTCAGAAAGATTCATTCAATCGTTCGGGAGCTGCGCGGTAAAGGCCGCTGCCGTGGTTCCGGAAAGACATGCTTGTACGTTTCGTAGCTTTGGGGACAGTCTGAGGCTCCCTTGGAAGTCGATTACTCAATCACGAGAAACGAGACATGCCCCACGCGGGAACTGTATGCAGATGCAATCAACCCAATCACGCAAAAAGAGGCGAAGCCTCCGCGAGAAAAGGGACGAAGCCTTCCCACCTCATCAGTCGCTGCGGCGACAGCTTCCCCTCAAGGGGAAGCCAGGGAGGGCGGACATGCAAGCAAGTCCCGTGTGGGGCGCTTCCGTAGCAGACAGCTTCATCCGCAACAGAAAAGCCCCCGCTGTGCAAGGGGGCCTGTGGTCGTGTCATTCGCGTCATCGTCCGCAGCCTGCGCCGTACTTTTCGCGGACGTAGCCATCCAGATTGCCATATTCGCTGACGGTGATGCTGTCCATGCCCAGACGCGTCATGCAGGCCAGCAGGATGCACATGCCGTGGACGATGATATCCGCGCGGTTGGGCTGGAGGCCGGGCAGCTGCTTGCGTTCCTCGATGGGCATGTCCGCCAGGTCGCGCGCGGCGGACTGGATGAAGCTGATGGGCAGCACCGTGCCGTGCATGTAGGTGCGATCCGTCCAGCGGATGCCCTTCATCATCGCAGCGAGGGTGGTGAAGGTGCCGCCGGTGCCGATCCACTGGGGCGGCAGGGTCAGCGTGGGATGCTGATGCAGCGCCTCGGCGAGGATGTCATCCGCGATCTGCTGCACGGCAGGGAGGTCGCCATGGTCGCGGATGGGCAGCCGTCCCGCCAGGCGAACCGCGCCCATCTGGCAGGAGAAGCCGCAGTGGACGTCCATGCCGCTGCCCACGATGACCTCGGTGGAGCCGCCGCCGATATCGATCACGCCGGAGGACTGGCCATCCGCCGCACCGAAGAAGGACAGCGCAGCCTCGCGCTCACCGGAGCAGACCTCCAGCGTCAGCCCGGATTCCCGCAGCAGGAGCGCCGCGAAATCCGCCTGATTGGCCGCATCGCGCGTGGCGCTGGTGGCGAACAGGTCGATGACCTCGCAGCCTTCCGCCCGGGCAGATTCAGCCATCCGGCGCACGGCCGCGGCAGAAGCCTCCATGGCCTGGGTGCTGAGGCAGCCCTGTGCATCCAGCCCCGCGAAAAGGCGCGTACCCTCCCTGTCGCGGCGCAGGCGGCGGATCTCGCCCTCCTGCACCTGACAAACCAACATGCGTACCGAGTTGGATCCGATCCCGATGACTGCAACCTTCATACGCTCCTCCTCTTCAGCACGATCGTGAATGAGGACGTGTACGGCACATCGGCCTCACACGGTCAATTCATCATTCACAATTCATCATTCAATATGAAAAAACGGGGCCTTTGCAGCACGCAAAGACCCGCGTTAATCGCGCATTTCGTCCATGATGATCTGGCATTCTTCTTCGGTATAGCCCTTGAGCAGTTCAGGGTCGCGGAAGGCGAAGACGATCTCGCCCGTGCGGATGAAGCCGTAGTGCTCCCTGGCCTCGTTTTCCACATACCCATCCGAGCCGACCCGTTCCAGCTCCTGCTGCAGATCGGCATAGTCCATTTCCAGCAGATTCATCTTGTATTGCAGGGTGGTGTCCTGCGCCTGGAGGCGGCTGATATCGCCCTGCACCTCGTGCAGCGACACGACAAAGACGATCAGCATCAGCGCCGCAGCCATGGCCATGCCGCGCCAGCTGATATACCGACGGTCACGATCGATCCGCGCCACGATGCCCACCCCCATGTCAATAATACTCCACTAATTCTGCGGGGGAGGGGAAGATTCCTGCCTGCGCGGCGGAGAAATTTTTGTCCGGATCCGGCGAAGGACGCCTCCGAGCGCCTGCAGCACAGGCCAGATTCCTGCGCAGGCGGCTGATGCACCCAGCAGCAGCCCCAGCAGCGCGTACAGGCGCAGTCCCGCGCCGCTTTGCAGGAGGATCTCGCTCAGCGCAGCGGCGGCTGCCATCACGCAGAGCAGATCCGCCCCATGCCCCAGCGGATGATGCCGCCGGTGGAGCAGTCCTGCACACTTGAGCGCCAGCGCCAGCCCTGCGCCGCACAGCAGCATCAGCAGGAACGTCCGCCCCTGTGCCGCCTGGGCAAAGAGCACTTCCAGCGTCATCCCAGCGCCCGGCGGAGGAAGCCGCTCCGGCGCTTTGCTGCGCCACCGTCATACACTGCGCCGTCGATGCTGCCGTCCACCAGCAGGCGGCCTTCCTCCAGCTGGAGGCTCGCCACATGCAGCCCCGTCCCGGTGAGGACGAGCCGTCCGCCGTGGGTGTGGAGGACGACCTCGTGCTCATCGAAGCGCTCCACATCCGTCACACCGGTGAGCACGGCCTTCTCCCGCCGGTCAATGGACAGCCCGAAGCTCTTTTCGGCTGGCTGATTCATCCCCATCCCTCCTGTTCTGCGGAAGGATATGCCCGTGCCGCGGCGATTATGCCGGCATCTGCCGGTGCGCCCAGTAATGCCCGTATTCGATGCCGTTTTCGCCCATGAGCGGCTTTTCGCAGGGCACGAAGCCGTGCAGGATCAACGCCACGCGGCGCTGTTCCATATACGGGAGCGCCTTGGTCAGGATGCGCCGGCAGCCGAAGAGGTCGTGCATCGCCGGCAGGATGGTGGCGAGGATCTCGTGGAAAACATCGGTGAATTCATACCGGCGGCCGACGTCCATGCGCAGCACGCCGAGGCCTTCCCCGTGGTCGCCGTCATCCCGGCGGAACATCTCCACCGTGCCGATGATCTGCTCCTTCTCCAGGATGACCCACCGCACGAACCACCCATGGGCGTAGCCGTAGAGCCACATATCCACGCATTGCTCCATCTCACGGAGCGTGGCGTAGCGGAAGTCGCTGGTGCAGTTGTCGCTGTTGAAGTAGTTCTGCGCCTGCTTGTCGCTGTAGATCTTCAGCAGGCCAGGCGCGTCCTCCCGGCGAACGAGCCGCAGGGTATAGTAAGTGCTGAAGAAAGCCGGGCAGGTGTCATAGACGCTGACGTTCATGGGAACCTCCTGTTTGAAAATGGGAATGTATGTTCTATTCGACGGAATGACGCGTTCCCCTGCTAAAATAAGAACAAATTTTCGCATAAAAAAACTCCCCGGGGAGGGGAGTGGAGTGGGTCGGTCTTCGCTGACAAGGGGTGAGGGCATCCGCATCATAAGGGCAGCGGACGCGCTGAATGGTTCGCCATCACCTGAAGATGCTCAGCAGCCATCCGCCGAGGGCGGCGAACAGCCCCAGCATGCAGCATCCGCCGTGAGGACGGCGATGCCGCGCATACCGACGGGACATGGTCGGGCTCATGGGCGGCGGAGGCGGCGGACGATGACCGGGACGATGCCCGAATCTGCCGGGACGGGGGCCGCCAGGACGATGACCGGGGCGAGGACCACCAGGACGAGGACCACCAGGACGGGGACCACCAGGACGGGGACCACCAGGACGGGGACCACCGGGATGATGCATAAAGAAGCCTCCTTTCCCACAGAAGGGGATCAAATGTGGATAAGTTGATGATAGCACAAAATCCGCCGCAGGACAAGAAAAGCCGCACCAAAGCATCATCTGGGCGGCTGAAATGTCATGCAGGCTGTTCGGGATCGGGTTCGGGGGCATTCATGGCCAGCCAGGCGGAATTCAGACTCTGCAGGCAGGCCAGATGGCGATCCACATGCTCGATGTCCCACAATTCGGCCTCGACCAGGAGCAAATACAGGCGGAACAGCCCGTTGTAATCCTTCCCGGCGCGCATCTGCTGCATGGCGGCGGTCATTTCGGCGGTGTCGCTGGTCTGATCCTCCAGCTCCGCCAGATGGGTGATGCACCGCTCCAGCAATTCGCCCATGGAGAGGTCGAATTCCTCGCGTTCCAGCGTTTCGGCGAGCTTGCGCAGGCGCATGACGGATTCCTCCGGCGGATAGCCCTCCTCATACTGGGCGATCAGGAAGAAGAACGCTTCCCCCATGCGCGCCCAGTCATCGCCTGCATAGCCGCCAATGAAGGTCTTCATGCCCTTTTCCAGCCCGAAGGCATCGTTGGCGTAGAGCGCGAGCATGGGCAGCATCCGCATCTGCCGGTGGAGGGACAGCCAATCTTCCGGCTGGAAGGGCGTTTCGCTGTCATAGCAGAACGATGCCAGATACAGCCCGGTGGGGTGCCTGCGGATGGACATGCGGCAGGTGGAGGTCACGGCGTTCCCATCGGGATGGGGCGCGACCATCGCGTAGGCGAACGCATCCGTCCGGGCGCTCTCGGCATGCGCCTGCGCATCCACCAGGGCGATGAGCTGCTCCAGCGTGAGGGACGGATCCTCCACGGCGGACGCATCGACCCACTGGCAGTTGTCCAGCAGGGTGCGGCACAGGCGGATCATGTCCTCCTGGGTGCCAAGGGTACAGACGCGGACGCGGTTGCGTGCAGGCATGGGGGAGGCTCCTTTCGCTTGAAAAATGAGGGATGATGAATGCGTTTGCAGGCGGATCGCATGTAATACGGGACGAAACGGCATGCAAAAACGGGACGAAGTCCCACGCGGAAAAGGGGACGAAGTCCCTTAGAAGAACATGCTGACCTGATTGCTCTCGCTCATGCCCTCCAGCGAGCCATGGGCGCGCAGCATTTCGATGATGGAGGTCGGCACCTTGGCGCGATCCTTGAGATCCTCCACGGAGAGGAAGGGCGCCTTTTGCCGCTCGCGGATGATGCCCTCGGCGACGCTTTCACCCAGGCCGCCCAGCGATGTGAACGGCACGCGCAGGGACTTTTCGTCCTCCATGGTGAAGCGCTTGAGGTCGGATTTGTACAGGTCGCAGGGGAGGAAGCGGAAGCCGCGCATGCGCATCTCCAGCACCAGCTCCAGGGAGGTGACGGCATCGCCATCCGCCGCGGTGGCCTTGGGATCCTCCTTGATCTGCTTGATCCTCTGGCGGATCGCGTCCGGCTCGATAAGCATGGTGCAGGCGTCAAAGCCCTTGCCGCGCAGGGTGAAATACGCCGCGTAATACGCCAGCGGACGATGCACCTTGTA
>CAZIUA010000107.1:0-6752 GCA_964542315.1 uncultured Faecalibacterium sp.
GGACAAGGGCCTGGATCTGATCGTGGTGGACTACCTGGGCCTGATGCATGCCGATGGCAAGGTGGAAAGCCGCCAGCTGGAGGTGTCGGAGATCAGCCGCCAGCTCAAGGCCATCGCGCTGGAACTGAAGGTGCCGCTCATCGCCTGCGCGCAGCTCTCCCGTGCCAATGCGGCGCGTGAGAACAAACGTCCCGCCCTGACTGACCTGCGTGATTCCGGCTCCATCGAGCAGGACGCTGACGTGGTCATGTTCATCCACCGCGAAGGGTATTACGACCCGGAGTGCGAGGAGAAGAACGTGGGCGAGATCATCGTGCAGAAGCAGAGAAACGGCCCGCTTGGCACCATCAAGGTCGCCTGGCTGAGCGAGTATACCACCTATGCCAACCTCGCCCCGGAGGCCGGGGGCGGCAATGCGGATGCACCTTTCTGATTATATGACGCAAACGAGGAATGATTCTGATGGAGATCACGATCAGCATGCTGGAAACGGGCATGCGGTATGAGGGCTTCCTGCTGGTGCGCAGCGCCGATCAGCGCGAAGGCAAGACCGGCGGCAAGTATCTGGACATGAACCTGACCGACAAGACCGGCGAGGTCAACTGCAAGCTGTGGGACGGCACGGTCGCGCCGCCGCCCAGCGGCACGGTGATCAAGGTGCGCGGCCTGGTGCAGGAATACAACGGCCGCAAGCAGCTGCGCATCGAGAAGATGCGCCCCGCGGTGGAGGCCGATGGGGTGGATCTGTCCCTGCTGGTGCCCTGCGCGCCGGAAACGCCCGATGCCTACCGCGCCCGCATCGATGAGACCATCGACCGCTTTGAATCCGAGGACCTCAAAAAGATCACCCGCGAGATGCTCCGTCTGGCTGGCGATGATCTGGCCTGGTTCCCGGCGGCGCAGCGCCTCCACCATGCGGAACGCACGGGCCTGCTGCATCATACCTGCTCCATGCTCAACACTGCCGAGCATATCATCCAGGCATACCCCTTCCTCCATGGCGATCTGCTGCGTGCAGGCGTGATCCTCCACGACCTGTCGAAGATCACCGAGATGAAGAGCGACAAGCTGGGTAATGTGACCGACTACACCCGGGAGGGTCTGCTGGTCGGGCATCTGGTGATGGGCGTGGCGCGCCTGGCGGAGGCGGCAAAGAATGTCGGCGTCACGGGCGAGATCGTCGTGCTGCTGGAGCATATGATCATCAGCCACCACGGCATCCCGGAATTCGGCAGCCCCAAGCCGCCCATGTTCCCCGAGGCCGAGGTGCTCAACTGGATCGATACGCTCGATGCCCGCATGAATGAAATGGAGGGCATCATGGCCCGTGTGCCGGCTGGCGCCTTCTCCGAAAAGATCTGGAGCCTCGACCGCCGGATGTATCATCCCCATTATGATGACGATGCGGAATGATTTTCCGCTTCTCGATCGTTGTATAGGCGAACCTATTTTCAGGAGGGAATGACCATGAAGAAAAGGCTGATGCTTGCCCTGATGCTGCTCCTGTGCGCGGCGCTGCTTTGCGGCTGCTCCGAAAAGAAAAAGTATGACGTGGGCACGACGCAGAATCAGCAGAACCAGCAGAATCTGGGCAGCCTGACCACGCAGGATGACGAGTATGATCCGCTGGCGGAAGAGGATGAGTACCTGGACAATGCCATGTACTGGGATGCGGAACTGCCGACGCAGGTGCCTGTGACGCCCACCCCCGCGCCGACCATCCGCAGTGAATACGCCGGTGCGACCCCCGTGGTCGTCGATCCCATCGACAAGCCCACGCCCACTGCGGTGCCTGCGCTGTCGGTGACCTACAGCATCTATGATGCCACCAAGCTCGGCATCTCCTTCGAGGGCCCTGCTGGCTGGACCGTGCTCCAGTCCGATGCGCAGGCGTTCGTCCTGCAGAACCCCAATACCCGTGTCGATTATCTCGCCACGCTGACCCTGCAGGCGGAGAAGGTCGCCAGCGACTACTCCGAGAGCGAGCTGAAGAGCTATGTCAACGCGGTGATGGACACCATCGAGCAGGCCGGTTTTGACACCTTCTCCCCCTCCAAGACCGCCAACCGCGATCTGCTGGGCAAGAGCGGCGTGTACATCAACTACACCGGCACGTTGAGCGATGGCAAGCAGGTGGCGGGCCGCGTCCATGCGGTGTGTGTGGACAAGAAGCTCTACACCATCCACCTCGTCGCCCCGCAGAGCCAGTGGAATGACTACAAAAACAAGGTCTACAACCACCTGCGCGACACGATGACCCTCGTCAAGTAAACACACACAGCTCGGGATGCGCTCTTGCACCCGGGCGATTTTCTATGGGGGAATCGTATGGACAATACCATCGAAACTGAAGTGATCGCGCAGCTGCTGACGCGCTACGGCTTCGATCCGGCCTTCACGGCGCAGAAGTCCTTCATCCACGCCATCGAGGCGGAAGGCTGGATGAAGCTGATCTTCCGCGTCACCCTGGTGGACGGCCGGATGCTGGTGCTGAAGATCCTGCATGAGGCGGAGGATCACGCCGCCGAAATGGCGAAGGTCGAGCGGCAGAGCGCGTTTTCCGAAGCGATGCGTGCCCATGGCATCAGCACGCCTGCCCGGTATCAGGCGGACGGCAGGTACTGCAGCGAGTTCACCTACCGCGATCAGCCCTGCATCGTGACCGTCGAGGACTGGTGCGGCGAGGAGATCCGCGAGATCACGCCGGACATCGCATACCAGATCGGTGCGCTGATGGCGCGCATGCATACCCTCTCGCTGGAAAACCGGTGCAGCATCGGCTGCGGAACGCTCTTTTCCGCCGCCTACTGGAATGATGTGGACCAATTCGAACGCTTCTGCGAGCTGACGCAGGACGAAAACCTGGATCAGGAAGTCGCGACGCTGATCAAAGTGCTGCATGACGAGAAGCTGGCAAAGCTCCGGGCAGTGTGGGATACGTTGCCCAAGGCGGCTGTCCAGGGGGACATCTCCGTCAACAACCTCGTCCTGACGGCGGACGGACTGACCGTCTTCGACTACAACAATGCCGGTGATGAGGTGCTCATCTCCGACCTGGTGATGGAAGGCCTGCTGACGGCCTACGAGATGGATCTGCCCGAAGGTGTGCCGCCCAGCGCGCGTGCGGAGCTCTTTCCGGCGTTTTTGCGGGGCTATTTGTCCATCCGGCCGCTGAGTGAGGCGGAAAGCGCCGCCGCCTGGGAGGCCTACACCATGTATCACGCGCTGTGGTTCACGCGCATCGTGTATAATGATGATTCCCTGGCTGCGTTTGTGGCCAAGGGCGAATACGATGCGGCGAACTGTCTGCTGCGGCAGATGCTGGCGGATATCCAGGAGGCCGACGACGGCCGATTCAGGAGGTAGGCATGACGGAACGTGAAAAGCAGGCCGTGCGCGCCTTCGCCGAGGGACGCAACTGCGCCCAGGCGGTGCTGACAGCCTATGCGGATGTGCTGTCGCTGACGGAGGAACAGACGGCCATGATCTCCGTTGGATTTGGCGGAGGCATGGGGCGTCTGCGTCTGCATTGCGGCGCGTTTTCTGCGGCGGTGATGCTCTGCGGTGCGCTGGAAGGCGCAGATGGCCCGAAGAAGGAGCATCGTCCGCAGACATACGCCCGGGTGCAGGAGGTATACCGGCAGTTCATCGAGCGCAATGGCACGGTGTCCTGTGCGGAACTGCTGGGCAAGGCAGGCGTGCCGGAAAATCCGACACCGGAGGAACGCACGCCGGAATACTACGCAAAACGGCCATGCGTGCGCGTCATCCGCAGCGCATGCCAGATCATCGATGCCATGCTGGCAGAACAGGAGGATCACGATGCATGAACGCATGGAAATGAAAACGGATACGCTGGGGGTGGCGATGTCCGCCGCCTGGCCGATGCTGCTGGCGGTGGCGCTGCTGAGCCTGATCATGCTGGCGATGCTGCCGCTAAGCGTTTGCTGGCCGATCCTCGCGACCATGATCGGGCTGGTGCTGCTGGCCTTTTTGTGGTGCATGCGGCTTTATTCGGGAACGTACATCTTCCTCCCGGCGACGCAGATCAAGGGCGCGCGCATCATCGCACGCCTCGGGCGCAATGAGGACATGGAGATCAGCGGTGTGCTGGCCTCGGAGATCATCGTCCGCCAGGGCTGGATCGAAAAGTGCTGCGGCGTGTGCCACATCCGCCAGAAGGGGACGGCAGTCTACCTGCGCGGCGTGAAGGAGCCGGAGAAGGTGCGTGAATGGATCACGGCGAATTTCCCGGCGGAACGCAAGGCTGACGCGCCCAAGCGCAAAAAAGGCAAGGGTTGATGCAACATCTGCGGCATCCCCCAAAGGGCCTGACGCCGCCCTGCGAATTTGTGCTGATTGGCATGAAGAACGAAAGATTTTTCCACATTTCAGGCGGAACATTCGCCTTTCCGCTTGACAATTCTGCCATTGCCTGCTATCATCTTGTTATAGTTTGATAGGGGACAGGGGTGTTTTGTCCATGACGGGATGGATCGTCGCCGGTGCAGTGGCGGCACTCGGGGCGCTGTATCTGCTGCGCAGGCGGCTGACGGCGCGTCAGCGCAGGGAAGCCACGCTCATGGCGCGGATGCGTTCCTCTGCGATGTATATGCAGCTGTATCCGGTGTTGGTCAAGTGCGGTGAATGCTGCCTGGAGCGGGTGATCATTCGCCCGGAAGAGGTCCGCATCGTGCTGTATAAGCCCATGAATCGCGAATACCGCTTCTCCTTCGAGGCGCACGGGCTGGATCCGGTGGAGCGGCCGGTGGCGCTGCGTGCGCTGGCGCAGTCCATTGCGCTGGATGTGCCCGTGCTGGCGGATCCGGCGAAGTATTACTTCTCGACCCATTCCTCTCCGCGCGATGGCGGAGGCAGCTATCACTGGTATGAATACGCGGTCCAGATCGACTACAAGGATATGATGCTCCGCGCCTGGTATGACCATGCGGAGCCCGAAGACGGCATCGTCCGCTGAAGGCGGATCGATCAGCCGATGATCAGGAGGTAGATGACGATGCAGATCCTTTCCGTTTTTGATGAGGCCTTCCGCCCCTATGGCCGTGTGGTCGAAGGGTATCCGCTGGACGGGCTGATGCAGGCGCTGGCTGAAACGCCCTGCACCGACGCGGTGGTCTATGAGCCCCGCATCGAGGCGCTCCATCAGGCGCCGCATGCCCAGGAGATCGGCGAGGCGCTCTATGGCGGCATGCCGTTCCAGTTCGGCTTCTGCAATGGCGTGAATACCAAGCTGAATTGCCTGGAGTTCCACCGCGATTCTGAGTTCAACCTCGGCACGGAGGACTTCATCCTCCTCATCGCCAAGGAAGAGGAGATCGTCGATGGCAAGCTCGACACCGCGAAGGTGAAGGCCTTCAAGGTGCCCGCGGGCGTCATGGTGGAATGCTTCGCCACGACGCTGCATTATGCACCCTGCTCCGCGAAGGTCGGCCAGGGCTTCCGCGTGCTGATCGCACTGCCTGAAAATACCAACACCGATCATCGCCCCGTCAACCGTGCCAACATGCTGGATCAGATGCTGTGGGCGCGCAACAAGTGGCTCATCGCCCATCCGGATACTGCGGAAGCAGCGCAGGGTGCCTTCGTCGGCCTGGAGGGCGAAAATATCGACATCGCCAAGGACCTCTGAGCCTGACATTGTGCGCAGGTCAGTGGCCGATGCGGCTGAAGTCTCCGGCTCTGTGGGCTGGAGACTTCTCCCTATGCTGCGAAAGATCTGGCAACACAATGCGGAACGATCGTTCAGCAATGCACGAAAAATGTCGCTTCAGCAAAGAAATAGTAAAAAAATGTGACCGTTTTTCCACGTAAGTCCTTGCAGGATATGGGAAAGTATGATAGAATCAGCTAACGACTAAAGAGAAAATGGGGCGAAGTTGTGCAGAAAAAACCACGGACGGAAGCCGAGTTCAACTTGCGCAAGCAGGAGATCATGGAGCAGTGCTACGAATGCTACGCGGAGAATGGCTTCTACGGAACGGGCATCAAGTTGCTGGCGAAGAACTGCGGGTGCAGCGCGCCGAACCTGTATGTCTATTTTGAGAATCTGGACGACCTGATCATCCAGTCCACCGAGCACTGCATGAGCAAGGTCGAGGATGACTTCATGGCCAAGGCGCCGCGGAACATGGCCGAGCTGGAGAAATTCATCGACGAGATCCCGTATTGGACGGCGGAAAAGCATGGTAATAAGTACCGCCTAATGTACCAGATCTACACTCACCCCAAATACCGCGAATACGGCAAGCAGTTCTTTGCTGGTGTGAACAAGCGTTATGCGGAGTACGCCAAGCTGCTGGAGGGCAAGCTGGGCATCCCGTATCAGAAGCTCACCCCCATGATCTTCATCCTCATCCGCGCGTGCGTGCATTACGCCCTGTTCGAGGATGAATTCTACCTGCAGGGTCAGCTCGACGTGCTAAAGGAGTCCATCGGCATGTTCGTGCAGAAGTACACCGCCCTTCGCGGGGCGCAGTGACAGCTCGACCGAACCAAAGCAGACGGCCAAGTCCGTCGCTTTTATATTTGACTGAATGCCTGTTTTGTTTTGGCACGCAAAGTAGCCCATTCCGGCGGCGGATGGGCAGGATCCTCCATACAAAATGAGAAAAAAGGAAAGACCTGATGTCAGACGCAGTTTTCGCGGACATCAGGTCTTTTTTTGTTGCATTACGAATCGCAAGTTCATGGCCGCTCCCTCAGCATTGCTGTTTTTGTCGCAAAATTAGTTA
>CAZIUA010000108.1:0-6659 GCA_964542315.1 uncultured Faecalibacterium sp.
GCGCAGGAGACCACATTGCTGAACACATCCGTGTTGTCCACCGTGGCCTTGATGCGCTGGCCCTTTTCGCCTGCGAAGGGCGTGAAGTCCTTCATGTGGAGGAGCGCGGTGTTCTTGCCCAGACGCGCGATGCCGTCAGCGACAACGGCCTTGGCGTCCGCAACGTTGTCCTCGGAGAGAAGGTTCACCGCATCCAGGATGACCTTCAGGTTGGGGGAGTTGACCGCCTGGAGCACCTTCTCGCAGCGCTCGGGCGTGGAAACAATATGGCGGATGACCGGCTCGATGGCGAAGAGCTGGCCGACTTCCTCCGCATAGCGCACGATGGGCGTCACGCGGTCGATGAACAGCTGAAGCGCCTCATCGGTGAAGCATTCCGGGCAGGTCGAATAGGTGGTATTGGGCGCGCCGGTCTCGGTGCCGACCAACAGCGCGCCGATCTTCTTGGCGAAGCGCAGGTGCGCCTTGTAGATCTCGACGGTCTTTGCGTGATCCGCCAGATCGGGGGAGCAGAGGTTCAGGTAGCAGCCCAGCAGCACGCAGGTCTGGCCGTTCTTGGCCAGCTCCTCGCGGACATATGCGGCGAGCTCGTCCGTCAGCAGGGCGGGCGCGTCCGCCATATTGAAGCCGGGAATGACCTTGCCCATGGCGATGTGGACGCAGGTGAAGCCCTGTGCCTTGGCGGCGGCCAGGTGCTCGGCGAGGTTCGTTCCGGCGGTGTCATGCAGTCGGATACCGATATTCATCAGAGGGTCCTCCTTTGGTGAGTGCAATGGTTTTCCTACATAGTATAGCGCATTTTTCTGAATTTGGGTAGAGGAAAAGGAAAAAACAAAGGAGGATGAACAGAAATGACGATGGTGGAATGTCTGCTGAAGAAGAAAAAGGTTGAGCTGGAAGATCTGATGATGCGGTATGGGCTGCCGATGCAGAAAAAAGCCACCAAGGCTGAATTGGCGGAGCAGATCGTGCAGGGGCTGCAGGAGGATCGCTGCCGCCTGCTGTTGTGCGTACACCGGTCGTATCTCGAGGCGCTTGCGGGCGATCTGGCGCAGCCTGATGCGGCGTTTCAGGATCCGGAGGGCGAAACGCACCAGGATGCGCTGGATCTCCTGAAGGAACTTGGCCTTGCGTGGCAGGATGCGCAGGGCTGGCATTTTGTGCAGGAAGCGGCGGAGCTGCTGCGTGTCAGCCGCGATGATCAGGCCTTCCTGCTGGGCAATGACGTCATTGAGCAGATGATCGAGGGACAACTCAAGCATGTGGGCATGATGCCCTTCATGCTACTGGTGGAACGCATCGCCGATGCGCTGGATCCCATTGAAGGAGCGGAAGAGGAGGCGCGTGGGAATGTGATGATGGTGTACATCGCGCGCTTTGAGATGCACACGCTCAGAATACTGGACGAGAATACGGCCTGGGCCGTCCATGGCGACGTGGATGATCCGGAAAAGCTGCTGCTGCGCCTGCAGGAGCCGCAAATCGCCGAGCTTACGTATCCCGTGCTGACGGCGGATCAGCTGATGGAGACGGGCGGCGAGACCGGCCTGCCCGGGCCGAAGGAGATCTATCTGCCGCTGGTGCGGTGGATGCACAAATGCGGCATGGCGGATGAAGCAATCACGGAAGCACTGGACGATATGGTCTACGAGCTGCAGAACGGCGACCGCTCCGAGGCTGCCCATGTGGTGCTGGAGGCGGCCAGACCGAACGAGAAGGATGCCCGACGCGTGACGGAGATCCTGCAGGAGCTGTTCAATGCCATCCCCCTGTGGGACAACAAGGGACATTCCGCCAGTGAGCTCGGCACGCGCATGATCCTGCAGCAGAGCAAGGCCAAACTGCCCGGGCGGAATGATCCCTGCCCCTGCGGAAGCGGCAAAAAGTACAAGCAGTGCTGCGGCAAACGCCTCAACTGATGCCCAAGCCCCGCAAAATGAAGTGAAAACGCAAAAAAAGGCGCTGTCTCCCGTGCTGCATGGTCGAAGGGGGACGGCGCTTTTTTCGTGCGGCATGATCACAGCGGCGCGTGCAGGCTGACGCGCACCGTCCAGGTCAGGCGGCGCAGCGCATCCGGCCAGCCCAGTGACTGCCAGTCCGCGGCGGAGGCGGCCTGCATGATGGCCTGACGCCCCAGTCCGAGCGGATCGCATCCGCTGTGCGAGAGCGCATTCAGGAGCGCGGCGTATGCATCCGCCAGTTGCTGCGACAGCGCATCGGATGGCGTTCCGGGCGGCAGGATGCGCAGTGAGATGTCCGCCCTGGCCTGATCCAACGCTTCAGCCAGGCGGATGTCCGCATGAATGCGGTGTACGCGGATGGACGCATCCGCCAGCGTCACCTCGGCAGCATCGCCACGCAACAGTGCGAGCAGCATCACCTCCTGCTCGGTGAGGGGCATCCCCATGCGGAAGCCGGTGTCCAGCGCATAGGCACCATCCAGCGAAAGGCCGCCGTCCGTCAGGCGGATCGCCGTCAGCAGCGGCGTCTGGCGAAGCCCCATGCGCACCGCATCGCCCAGGCAGAGCGGCAGGATGTGCCCCTGCTCGGCGTGGGAGGACAGCAACACGTCGATAGCCTTCGAAAGGCGTTCACCGGAGGACGGCACCAGCGCATCGGCCACGGCGCGCGCATCGGCATCCGTCATCGCCAGCACGCACTGGAAGCGCATGTCAGGCCGCGCGGAGAGCGTCTTCAGCGCGGTGGAGAACGCATCCGACTGCGCCAGGGACGCGTGCAGCACGATGAGACGCAGCTGGGACAGGTGGATGTGCATGGGTGCGGCGGCTTCCATGGCGGACAGTGCGTCCGTCAGTGTTTCGCCCTCGCCGGAAAGGGTTAGGTAGCCGCCATCGGCCTGATAGGTCGGGATGCGCCCGTGGACGCGCCACGCGTCCGCCTTTTCCACGCACAGCGCCACGGCGAAAGCACGCTCCTCCCGTGGGAGCGCCGTACACGAGGTGCACATCATCAGGGCGAAGAGCAGCAATGCACGGAGCTTCATGGCGACCTCCTCCGAAACAGGGCGATGGGCAGCGAAATGAGCGCGAGCAGCAGCAGGGGCAGGAGCGTCCAGCCCTGCCAGCGGCGAAGAAAGTCCCATAGGGTGGAAGACCGAATCGCCTGCGAGAGAATGAATGCGCCGGTGATGGCATACGGCAGCCAGCGCGGGGGCTGCGAACAGGGCATGCAAAGCACGCTGGCGGCTTTTTGTGCCGATGCGCCCACGCCAAGGAAGAAGACCAGCATGAGCAGGCAGCATCCCAGCACGCGCAGGGCATTGGGGGCAAAACGCAGCGGCAGGAGCAGGGTTTCCGCCAGGGATGGATGTGTCCGGAGTACCTCATCGGGCAGGGTGAACTGCGTGCACAGCAAAAGCAGCACCACGATGCACACCGGCGCGATCCCGGCGCGGAATCGGTTCTGTCCCTCTTCGTATGGTAGGAGCAGCACGAGTGTGAACGCCCAGCCGATGCCGCTTTCTGCGCGCAATGCGGCGGAAATGGCGGCCGTGCCTGCGCCGAGCGGCGGATACAGCGCATCAATGTGTGCATCCTGCAACAGGCAAAGCACCGTCAGTGCCAAAGCGGCAAGCATGGCATACCGTAGCAGGTGAATGCCGCGTGCAAGCCCTTCCCGGTGGAGGCTGCCCAGCAGGATCGCCCCTGTCAGTACGGCCAGGGTCAGGCGTGTGCCGCGTGTGCCGATCCCCTCTGTGAAGACCGTCATCAGTGCTGTCATCAGCGAGGTGCCTTCCAGAAGGAGCGTCAGTCCCAGCACGATGGCAAGTGCCCATAAGCCGAATGCGCCAAGGCAGGCGCGCATCGCCTCGGGGAGCGTGCCTGTGTGCGTCAGACGCATGCAGCAGCGGAAGAGGAGTGCAGTACAGATCCCTGGCAACAGCGCGATGACCGTGCCCCACCACGCGGCGGAACCGCATCGGGGGAGGAGCGCGGTCATGCTGCGATACCAGATGATCAGCGCGCACAGCAGCTGGAACAGTGTGCGGTCGGTGCGGTGTTCGCCCCGGAGGCGTGAAGTGGCAAGCGTCATGGCAGCCTCCTGTCCCAGCGGCGCATCGGTCCGCGCGTGCGCAGGCGGTCGTCGGGCGCACTCAGCCAGGTGCGCCAGCGCTGCGTCCATATCGGTCCGCGTGTCAGCCTGTCGGGATTGTGCGCGCGGGGCGGTGCGATCGGTGCGGCGAAGGGGCTGCCGAGGCTTGTCAGGCTGCACAGGCGGATCGTCCCAGCGGCGATGAACAGCACCATCCCGTACAGCCCGAAAACGCTGCCGGCCAGAAGTATCAGCAGCTGACCGATGCGCACCGCGATGCCCAGGGAATAATCCGGCACGGCGTAGCTGCCAAGGCTCGCCACCGCCACGACGATCAGCAAAAGTGGATGCACCAGATGCGCATCCACTGCGGCCTGCCCCAGGATCAGGCCGCTGACTGTCCCCAGTGTGGAGCCGACGGCGGAAGGCACGCGCGTGGCGGCCTCGCCGATGAGGTTGAACATGATGAGCATGACCAGAGCCTCAACAGGGATGGAAAACGGCACCAGCGCCTGGCTCTCCAGGATGGAGGTGAGGAGCGTCACCGGCAGTGCCTCCGGGTGAAAGGTGACGAAGGACACGAACAGCCCGGGCAGCAGCAGCGCGCACAAAAGCCCCATCAGGCGGATCAGGCGCATGAATGTGCCGTACTGAAAGCGCATGGCGGAATCATCCGGGGTGTGCAGCAGATGCCAGATGCTCGCCGGAAGAACCAGCGCCTGTCCGGAACCATCCAGCAGCAGGACGATCTGCCCTTCCAGCAGCATCGACGCGGCCCTGTCGGGACGCTCGGTCAGCACGCATTGGGGCAGGAGCGCATACGGGCGATCCTCCAGGAGTTGCTGCAGGGCGCCGATGGACAGCACATGGTCGGTGCGGATGCCGTCCAGGCGGTTCTTCACCCTCCGGATGCTGCTCTCGTCCGCCACGCCGTGCAGGTACATCACGCAGAGCCCGCGCGGATACCGGTCGCCGATGGTGCGCATCTCGCCGATGAGGTCGGGGGTGGGCAGCATCCGCCGGATGAGTGTGATGCAGTCCCGCAGGGATTCATTGAAGCCCTCGTGCGGCCCCAGGACGACCTGCTCAGTGAGCGGCGGCGAAATGCTGCGGCGCACGAATGAGCGCACGTCAAAGCCCAGTGCGCCTTGCAACCCCTGCACCAACACGACGCCGCATCCGGTCAGGATGAGGGATGCTGCTTCGTCCGCGGTGGCGGCGGAACGCACATCCGCATTGCAAACACGCTGGCGGAGCGTGTCCTCCAGCGCATCCGCAGGGGTATCGCGCAGAGCCATGAGCGGCATGAGGACATAATGCTGCAGATAGTCGGACGAGCAAAGCCCCTCGGCATAGTAGAGCGTGGCCTCCCGGCCGCAGATGATCATGTCGCGCGCGTGCATATCGGGGTTGATCGCCCGGTGGAGGGCCGCGTCCAGCGCGCGGCGGTTCTCAGGCAGGGAAGAGGTGAGCGTCACGGCCATGTTGATCCTCCGCAAAGGTGGAAAGCGGACGGCCTGCGCGACCGCCCGCCTCCCGGCATTCGACTGCTTACCAGCGGCACTTGTAGCTGTTGCAGTGGCTCTCGTCAGCCTTGCCGCTGCAGCAGCCCTGCTTCGGCGCGACCTGGATGTCGGTCAGCTGGCACATGCCGTCCTTGGCGTGATGCTGGCAACTTTCCACGGAGCAATGGATGGACTGGTTCTTGTGCATGGTCATGGCAGTGTCCTCCCTGTCTGTTTGTCGCCGCAAGGGCGCATTTCACATTCTGCCCCGCTTGCCTCTTGTGATTCAAGAAAAAATGTGGTATGCTATCTTCCGCTGATGGGCATCGGACTTCCTTTCCGGCAGCCGCGGCGAAAAAATTTCATTCTTGGAGGCGCTTTTATGTGTAAAAAGCTGCTGACCACCCGTTCCCTGTGCATCAGTGCCGTGATCGCGGCGCTGTATGCCGCGCTGACGATCCTGCTGGCGCCGATCTCCTTCGGCGCGATCCAGCTGCGTGTGTCTGAAGCGATGACGCTGCTGCCGATGGTGTTGCCCCAGGCGATCCCGGGGCTGTTCGTGGGCTGTCTGATCGCCAACCTGTATTCCGGTATGATCACGGACATCATTTTCGGTTCACTGGCGACGCTGCTGGCCGGCATCGGCACCTACTGCATGCGGAAGATCCCTGCGCTGGCGGCGGCGTGCCCGGTGCTGATCAATGCGCTCATCGTCGGCACGGTGGTGGCGAAGATGTCCAATCTGCCGGTCGTGCTGACGATGCAGCAGATCGGTGTGGGGGAATTGGTGGCTGTGCTGCTGGGCTTTGTGCTGCTCCGTGCGCTGGGGCGGACGAAGCTCGACATGAGCCGTCCCGGCTGAAAAAACAGGCCGGGGTGCCGTTTCGCGATGGACGCGGAACGGCACCTTTTTGCACATTTCCCCACCCAAATGCGAAAGTTCAAAACTTTTTTCAAAAAAAGTGAAATTCCCCCTTGACATCCGCGCGGAACTGTGTTATTATATTCAACGTTGACGGCACACAAGCCTGAAACAAACTGAATATGGGATTATAGCTCAGTTGGTTAGAGCGCCACGTTGACATCGTGGAGGTCATAGGT
>CAZIUA010000109.1:0-6619 GCA_964542315.1 uncultured Faecalibacterium sp.
ACCTCAACCCCATCATCGAGTTCGTGGAGAACATCTTCTCCGTCATCTCCCGCTCCGGCGTGCAGACGCTGGTGTTCCTGGCCGCGCTCCAGTCCATCAGCCCCAGCATGTATGAGGTCGCCAAGATCGAGGGCGCCACGAGCTACGAGACCTTCTGGAAGGTCACGATCCCCTCCATCCTGCACATTGTGGTCTTCGTGGTCATCTACACCATCGTGGACGTGTTCCTCACCAGCCAGATTGCTGAGGAGGTCTACGCCTTCGGCTTCCAGCAGAGCGGAAAGATCGGTATCGGCTCCGCGCTGTCGGTGGTGTACATCATCAACGTGCTGCTGGTGCTGGGCATCGTGCTGCTGTTCACAAGAAAGGTGGTGTCCAACAATGGCTGATAAGGAGCTTTTCATCCCGACGCGCGACACCGTTGCGACGCCGCCTCCCCAGCGCAAAAAGCCCAAGCCGAAGCTGACCGCGGAGCAGAACATCTACCTGGCCAAGCGGCAGGTAGGCAGCTTCTTCTTCAACCTGATCACGCTGGTGCTGATCCTCGGCCTGTGCTTCGTCATCCTCTATCCCTTCCTGAAGCTGGTGCCGACGGTCTTCAGCGTCCTGGAGGATCTGGGCAACCCCAATGTCATCTGGGTGCCGGAAGAGTGGTCGACCCTGTCCTTCACCGCGGCGATGCGCATGACCATGCCCGAGGGCATCATGACGATGGTCAAGTCCATCGGCTTTGCGCTGATGCTGATGGCCATCCAGGTCTTCGTGTCCGCCATGACCGGCTACACCATGGCTCGCGTGAAGTACAAGTGGTTCGGTTCGCTGATCTTCGTGATGGTCATCCTGGTCTTCCTGACCCCCCGCCAGTCCCTGCTGCTGGCACAATACATCTACTTCTCCAACTTCGACGCAGTGGGCATCATGAATGCGCTGCATAACCTGATCCCCGCCCTGCCGGAGAAGATCAACCTCATCGGCAACCCCGCCGCGCTCTACATCATGGCGGCGCTGGGCAATGGTGTCAACCAGAGCCTGATGATCCTCATCTTCTCCCAGTTCTTCAAGAACATCCCCAAGGAGCTGGAGGAGGCGGCCCTGATCGACGGCTGCGGCTTCTACCGCACCTACTTCCGCATCATGGTGCCTAACGCCATCCCCGCCATCGTCATCGTCGCCATCCTGTCCTTCGTGTGGAACTACGGCGACACCTACTACACCCGCTATTTCGACCCCGAAGGCGCGCACCTGGCCAGCGAACTGGCCACGACCTTCATCGACGCGAACAAGCAGACCCTGCTGACCCGCGTGCAGACCTGGTACGGCGTGCCTGTCACCACGGACATGACCTTCGACGCGCTCAAGCAGGCCGGTGTGCTGGTCTTCCTGGGGCCGCTGGTCGTGCTCTACCTCTTTGCACAGCGCTGGCTGGTGGAGAACCTCGAGAACTCCGGCCTGGTCGGCTAAACGTCGGAGACCCCATCAAAACGAACGGGACGGGCAGCGCGCAGGGAACACGCCTTGCGCCTCCCCTCCCCTGGAGGATTGCAACATGATCCAGTTCATCGCCATTCTGATGGTGCTGATGCTCCTGGCCACCGTGCCCGCCTATGCCGCGGAAACGCTGACCATCGACGAGAGCGTCACCCACCAAACCCTTGAGTCCTTCGGCACCAGCGGCGCCTGGTGGAGCCAGTACGTCGGCACCTGGGACGACAAGTATCTGAACACTATGCGCACCAACCGTGAGCGCATCGCCACACTGCTCTACAACCCCACCTACGGCATCGGCCTGACGAACTACCGCTACAACCTGGGTGCAGGCTCTGCGGACAGCGGCAACGGCGACTACAGCGATGTGAACCGCCGCGCGCAGTCCTTCGAGGTCGCCCCGGGCGAATACGACTGGACGAAGGACGAAGGCGCGCAGTGGTTCCTGCAGGAAGTGACGCGCCTGGGCTGCGAGGAGGTCGTGCTCTTCTTCAACAGCCCGCTGGAGCGCCTGACCAAGAACGGCTGGGCGCACCTCACCCCCAACGGCGAAAAGTCCAACATCGATCCGGCGAATTACGCCGAATGGGCCGTGTATGCCTGCGATGTGGCGGAGCACTTCATCGAGCAGGGCGTGCCGGTCAAGTTCATTTCCCCCATCAACGAGCCCCAGTGGGACTGGACGGGCGGCCAGGAAGGCTGCCACTATGAGCCGAACGAGATCGCCGGCGTGTACATCGCCTTCCTGCAGGAGATGCAGAAGCGTCCCGCGCTGGCCGGTGTGGAGCTCTCCGGCCCGGAAAGCGGCGAATGGGGCGGCAAGACCATCCAGTATGTCAGCGCACTGCTGGGTAACGCCACGCTGAGCGAGCATTTCAAGGCCATCGACTGCCACTCCTACTGGTCCAACACCCAGTCCAAGGTCAGCTTCAAGAACTGGATGGACGTGCAGTATCCCGACGTGAAGATCCGCATGAGCGAATGGTGCGAGATGGTCAACGGCACTGACCTGACCATGGACAGCGCCATCCACCTGGCACAGTGCGTGCAGGAGGATCTGACCGTGCTGGATGCGGTCAGCTGGTGCACCTGGGTGGGCGTGTCCCCCGGAGGCTACCGTGACGGCCTGATCCACGCCACGCAGAACGGCTCCGGCGAGATCTCCATCGTGCCGCTCAAGCGCCTCTGGGCGTACGGCAACTACACCCGCTTCATCCGTCCCGGCTTCGTCCGCGTGGATGTAACCGGCGCGAAGGATGCCTTCCCCGTAGCCTTCACCGGCGAAAAAGACGGCAAGCGTCAGCTGGTCATCGTGCTGATCAACGAGCAGCTCAATGCCCAGTCCATCACGCTGGAAGGCGATTTCTCCGCCTACAGCACGATGAAGATCCACGAGACGTCCACCTACCGCGACCTGGCGCAGACCTACTCCGGCGCGGTCAAGACGGATATCTCCCTCCCCCTGCAGAGCGTCATCACCATCGTGATGAGCGAATAAGGCGATCCCCCAAGGCGCTGTCCACCCCCGGACGGCGCCTTTTTTCGCGCTCCGCCTTTTTGAGGTTGACGCATCCCCCTTTCTCGTGTATCATGAAAGACGCGCATCTCCCGTTTTCGGGCGCATCGTGACACATCCTGATCAGAAAGGACGCATTCGCATGAAACGTATCGCGGCACTTTTGCTCGCACTGGCGCTCCTCCTGCCCATGACCGCACTGGCGGAGACGCAGATCATCACCATCACCGCCACGGGCGATGTCACCCTCGGCACCAATAAGCGCGTCAGCATCCAGGACTATTCCTTCCACCGCTATATCGAGCAGTATGGCTATTCCTACCCCTTTGCAGGCGTCACTCAGCTGACCGCCAATGACGATATCACCCTCGTCAACCTGGAATGCGTGCTCTACACCCCCAAGGCCCTCAGCGACAGCCGTCTGGTCTTCAATGGCCCGCAGGAATACGCGCGCATCCTCACCGAGGGCAGCGTCGAGGTCGCGAACCTGGCCAACAACCACACCGACGACTACGAACGGGCCGGTTACCAGTCCACGATGGAGGCGCTCCAGGCGGAAGGCATCCTCTATTGCGGCGAGACCGAGTTCAGCCGTGATGTCTGCTGGATCGACTTCCCCAATGATATCCGCATCGGCTTCATCGGCCTGGTGCCGCGCTATTATTCCCAGAACCAGAACAAGGTGATCGCCGATTTCCAGAAGCTGAAGGATGCCGGCTGCGACGTGATCATCGCGTCCATCCATGCCGGCCAGGAGGGTTCCCCCACGCACACCGCCATGACGGATCGCTACCGCAGGATCGCCATGGATCTCGGCGCACATATCGTCGTCGGCAACCATCCCCATGTGCCTCAGGGCCTGTGGGTGGAAAAGGGCGTGACGACGCTGCATTCCCTGGGCAATTTCTCCTTTGGCGGCAATACCGGCGTGGATGAGACCCTCTACTGCCTAGACAGCCTGCTGGCGCAGATCGACCTGCACTTCGAGGATGGGCAGTACATCGGCCATCAGGTGACGCTGTGGCCCATCCATATCAGCGGCACCAGTCCGGAGAACAACTACCAGCCCATCCTGGTGGATGGCGAAGCCGCGCAGGCCGTGATGCAGCGCGTCCAGAAGGATACCAATTTCACCCTGAATCCCTATGTGGACGGCCAGGGTGCCGTGCAGGATTTCGTGCCCTGGACGGGCAAATAAGCCCCCTGATCCGGTTTTCCCGCCGCGGAAAGCCGGATCTTTTTGCCGCCCCTCCGCCAACGAAGCAGGCATTGCGCAATTCCCGCTTTGTATGCTATAATGGGGAGGTATCACCCCGCACAACGGGGACGAAAGGATCGAACATGCCATGCTGAAGAGGCTTTTCTGTTTGCTGGCCGCCGCGCTGATGCTGGCCGGTTCCGCCCTGGCGGAAAGCGCACTGGTGGAGCCCGGCGCCTTCCCCGTGCTGAATGAGGGCGGCTTCCTCGACGTGGGGGAATTCGCCTATGCCGATGCGGACACGGGCGTCTGGCGCTATGTGGATCAGGATCTGAAGGTCGAGATCTTCCGCCGCACGGGCAAAAATGAGAAGGACAAGAACCTGACCTGGTATGAGGCCGAGGTCTGGAGCCGCAACGACGAGATCTGGCGCATCTTCACCAATGAGGAAGGCAAGCACATGTCCTCCGCCGCGTGGCCGTATATCGTCGCGCAGAAGAACCAGCTCGTCCTGGGCATCAGCACCGATTACGCATCCACCCGCTATCCCAAAAAGGACAGCTCGGTGGGCATCATCATCCGCGATGGCCGCGTCTTCTCCGACAAGACGCTCAAGTCCACCAGCATGAAGTGGCCGCCGGTGGATGTGCTGGCGCTGTACCCCGATGGGCGCATGGAGGTCTATGACTCGGACGAAAAGACCGCCGAGGAGTACCTCGCCATGGGCGTGCAGACGACCCTCGCCTTCGGGCCGTATCTCATCCGCGACGGCGTCCTCAACGAGAAGGACATCAGCACCATGAATCTGGGCAATAACCCGCGTGCCGCCATCGGCATGGTGGAGCCCGGCCACACCTTCGCCATGATGCTCGAAGGCCGCCACAAGGGCAGCGTCGGCGCTTATCTTGACTTTCTCGCCGAGCGCATGCTTGAAAAGGGCTGCACACTCGCCATCAACCTCGATGGCGGCGAGACCGCCTGCATGGTCTTCATGGGCGAGCAGATCAGCATCACCGGCGGCGCGAAGAACAAGAACCTCTATGCACGCCGCACCACTGAGCTGCTCGGCATCGGCGTCAGCGCGCTCGTCCCCGAATATGACGGCAAGTAAACCCAAAATACTTTTCCCAAAGAAATTTGCTTTCCCCTATTGACACTTCGACCACCCCGTGGTATAATGCTCATGTTTGAAGCAGAGGCTTGCCCGTCTCTCACCTCGCGTGGCTCACGCTGCCGGGTAACATGGCATTTCCTTTCCACACCGGATGGGAGATACTGCGCATGTACAGCGACGGGTCTGCGGATCCGCCGCTTTTTTGTGCCTGATCCCCCCCTGCTTGAAGCAACTTGGAACCAGGAGCATCTGCTCCCCAAATATGGAGGTGTATGGACATCGCTACCGATCTGATGATCAACGAAGAGATCCGCGACAGAGAGGTTCGCCTGATCGACGAGAACGGCGAGCAGCTCGGCGTCATGCCTACGCATAAGGCACTGGAGCTGGCGGAAGAACGCGGCCTGGACCTGGCAAAGATCCAGCCCATGGCAAAGCCCCCGGTGTGCAAGCTGCTGGACTATGACAAGTACCGCTATGAGCAGTCTAAGCGGGAGCGCGATAACCGGAAAAATCAGCGAGTCGTGTCCATCAAGGAAGTCCAGCTGTCTGCCACGATCGAGGAGAATGACGTCCTCACGAAGGCGAAGATGGCGCAGAAGTTCCTTGCGGACGGCGATAAGGTCAAGGTCTCCATCCGCTTCCGCGGCCGTCAAATCACCCATAGCGAGATCGGCCTGAAGGTCATGCAGAACTTCGCCGAGCGCTGTGCGGAGGTCTCCAATGTGGAGCGCCGCCCTGCCATGGATGGCCGGCATATGATCATGATCCTTGCGCCTAAGGCTGCCAAGGCTTCCTTCGCGGAGAAGAAGGCCGCGCGTGAGGCCCGCGACGCCAAGGAGAAGACTACCCAGGAGTAAGGCCTGCGGACAGTCGCCAACGCGGCTGACCGTTATATAGCCTGAACCTCACTGAGGTCGAGCTACAGCCCGAATCATTGGAAGGAGGACAATACCATGCCTAAGCAGAAATCTCACCGTGGTGCTGCCAAGCGCTTTTCCTTTACCAAGTCCGGTATCGTTAAGCATAAGCAGATGAACGCCAACCATCAGGTTCGCCTGAAGACCACCAAGCGCACCCGTCACCTGCGCGCTGACGGCATCGTGGACAACGCGGCCGAGGCCCGTACGATCCACAAGCTGCTGCCCTACAAGTAATTCGCCCGTTAGCTGGCAAGGAGGATACTAAGAAATGGCACGTATTAAGAGAGCTGTGAATGCTCAGAAGAAGCGTCGCAAGGTAATGAAGCTGGCGAAGGGCTACTGGGGCGCAAAGTCCAAGCAGTACCGCGCCGCGTCCGAGCAGG
>CAZIUA010000110.1:0-6555 GCA_964542315.1 uncultured Faecalibacterium sp.
ACCAAGGCGGATCGCCAGATGCACGGCTACGGCGTGAAAAGCATCAAGCGCACGGTGGAACGATACCGCGGTCACCTGGATGTGGAGCAGGACGAGAACTGGTTCCGCATTCAGGCGCTGATCCCGCTGCCGGAGGAACTGGTGTGAATCATCCCGTGAGAAAAGGAAGACGAAGGCCCCATGACGTTTGATTTCAAGAAGGAATACAAGGAAATCTACATGCCCGGACAGGTGCCGCAGATCCTGCAGGTCCCGCGGATGAACTACATCGCCGTCCGCGGACAGGGGGATCCCAATGCGCCCGGCGGGGAATATCAGCGCGCGATGCAGGTGCTGTATTCCGTGGCATTCACGATCAAGATGAGCCACCGGACTGATCACCGGATCGAGGGCTTCTATGAGTATGTCGTGCCGCCGCTGGAGGGCTTCTGGTGGCAGGAGGGGCGGACGGCGCTGGATATGGCGGACAAGGGCAGCTTCCAGTGGATCTCCGCCATCCGGCTGCCGGATTTCGTCACGCAGGCGGATCTCGCCTGGGCGGTCGAAACGGCGTCGAAAAAGAAGATGATGGATCTCTCATGTGCGGAATTCCTGTCGGTGGAGGAAGGAATGTGCGTGCAGATTATGCATGTGGGCACCTTCGATGCGGAGGCGGATTCCATCGCCGAAATGGATCAGTACATCGCGGAACAGGGCTATGTCACCGATCTGAGGGAACCGAGGCGCCATCATGAGATCTACCTGTCGGATGCGCGCAGGGTCGCACCGGAAAAGTGGAAGACCGTCATCCGGCATCCCATCCGGCGTGCGGAATGAAAAGAGCATATCAGATGAAAGACCGTCTGCCGGTGGCCATGTGCGCTGGCGGCGGCCTTTTTATGATGCGGCACATGCGGGATGTGTGATATGGGGTGCAATTCGCCTGATGAACAAAAAACGACGCATTTTTGACAGGTTAGGAACGAAATGCCCCATCGGATGAAAAAATGTGGTATGGTATGATCACCGAGAAAAAGAAAGGAGGCCCGTGAGAATGCAGATATTCAATCCGTACCTGCCGGCGAATGAGTATATCCCCGACGGCGAGCCGCGCGTGTTCGGCGACAGGGTGTATGTCTATGGCTCCCACGACCGCTTCAATGCCGGCATCTTCTGCGTGAACGACTATGTCTGCTGGTCAGCCCCGGTGGAGGATCTTTCCGCCTGGCGCTGCGAGGGCGTGATCTTCCGCAAAAAGCAGGATCCCGCAAACTGGACGGGTCTGCGCCTCCTCTTTGCGCCCGATGTGGTGCAGGGGCCGGATGGCCGATACTACCTCTACTATGCATTCGACTTCATGGGCATGATGGGCGTGGCGGTGAGCGACCGCCCGGAAGGCCCCTTCGACTACTACGGGCATATCCGCTATGCCGACGGCACGACCTGGGGACGCTGCAAGGGGGATGAATTCCCCTTTGATCCCGGCGTGCTGGTGGATGACGATGGCCGCGTGTACCTCTATTCCGGTTTTGCCACCAAGGTGCCGTTCATCATGAGTCGCATGCACGATCTGCGCAACAGCGGCGGCGTGGTGATGGAATTGGAGTCGGACATGCTGACCATCAAGGCCGGGCCGAAGTTGCTCTTCCCCCGAAAGGGCAATCATCCCCCGGAGGAGTTCAAGGGGCATGCCTTCTTCGAGGCCAGCTCCATCCGTAAGATCGACGGCAAGTATGTCTTCGTCTATTCCTCCGAGACCAACCACGAATTGTGCTACGCCGTCAGCGATCGCCCCATGGAGGGCTTCCGGTTCGGCGGCACGCTGGTGGATATCGGCGATGTCGGCCTGCCGGGGCATCCGGATGAGGCACGCGCAGCGAATTATCTGGGCAACACCCATGGCGGCATGGTGGAGCTGGGCGGCCGCTGGCATATCTTCTATCACCGGCAGACCAATCAGCACTCCTATTCGCGCCAGGCCTGTGCCGAAGTACTCGAACGCACGGCGGACGGCGGATTCCGCCAGGCGGAAGTGACCAGCTGCGGCCTCAATGGCGGTCCGCTGCAGGGCAAAGGCAGCTACGAGGCGCGCATCGCCTGCAATCTGTGGAGCGGTGAAGGCTCCGCCCGGTATGATCAGCGCTTTGCCAAGCGCAGGCACCCCTACTTCACCCAGCGCGGACGCGACGGCGATGAGCATGCGATCCAGTATATCGCCAATATGCGCCACGGCAGCGTCGCCGGATTCAAGTACTTTGACCTGCAGAGCACGGGCGGCATCAGCGTCGCGGCTGCAGGGCGCTGCGATGGCGTCCTCCAGGTCGCCACGGACAGGTATTTCACCCGCATCGCCGCGGAATTGCCCATCCGCGCCAAGGGCGGCCCGGTGAATGCGTTTGCAGCCCTTTCGGTGGAGGATGGCGTTGCGCCGCTGTTCTTCCGCTTTCAGGGCAAGGGTGCGATGGACTTCTACGGCTTCGAGCTGAAGTGAACGCCTGCCCCCCAAAACGGTAATCGCCGTCTGAGATCGGTCAGACGGTCATTATAAGAAGAAAAGTAGAAGTGTACCATGTCAAAGAAGTACTGCAAAGTGGTATCCATGCTGCTGTCGTTGTGCATGCTGCTGGGCACGGTCGCGGCTGCGGAGACGGTCGTGACGCCCCAGGGCAACACCTACGGCTTTGCCGGCACGAACGGCAAGTACTACACCGACTACATAACCCTGGCTGAAGAACAGCTGGCCGCCCGTGAGCTGGCTGTTGAGGTCACAAGCGAGGGTTGCGTCATGCTGAAGAGTGAGAACAATGCCCTCCCCCTGGCCAAGGGCGGCTATGTTTCTCTGTTCGGCATGCATTTCGTGAGCCTGATCCAGTCCACCAGCGGCTCTGCTGGCGGTTCCACCGGGGCGAACGGCATCGAGGAGACCACCCTGCCCATGGCGATGGAGACCGCTGGCTTCCACGTCAATGCCAAGCTGGTGGATCTCTACACCAAGCACAATACGCTGGGCACCACCGGCAACGAGCTGCCCCTGTCGTATTACACCCCTGGCACCATCAGCACCTACAACGGCTATGATGACGCGGCGGTGATCGTCTTCTCCCGCTGCGGCTCCGAGGGCGCTGACAAGCAGGTGTCCAACGTGGCGGATCATGCCGATCCCACCGATCATGAGCTGATGCTGGATGACAACGAGAAGGCGCTGATCAAGCATGTGAAGGAGCACTACGCGGACAAGCCCGTCATCGTGCTGATCAACTCCTCCAACATCCTGCAGATCCCTGAGCTCAATGAGCCCAAGGCGACCAGCGAATACGGCGTTGATGCGATCTTCTGGGTCGGCAACACCGGCAACAACGCCATTGAGGCCATCGGCCAGATCCTGGCGGGCAATGTGAACCCCTCCGGCCACACGGTGGAAGTGTGGGAGAAGGACTTCACCAAGGGCCCGACCTACACCAACTTCGGCAAGCAGAACCAGAATGCGGACGAGAACGGCAACGCGCTGGACGCTTTCTTCTACTATGAAGGCGAAGCGACCAAGTACGCCACGATCGAGTACCGCGAGGGCATCTACGTGGGCTACAAGTTATACGAGACGGCCTATGACGATGCGGCTGAGGCGGACAAGGATGCGGCGTATGCCAATGTGCTGTATCCCTTCGGCTACGGCCTGAGCTACACCACCTTCGACTGGGAGCTGCCCGCCCCCGAGACGGAGCTGACCATCGGCAATGCCCATCGCCTGATGAGCATGCAGGTGAAGGTCACCAACACCGGCGACGTGGCCGGCAAGGACGTCGTGCAGGTGTACGCCAATCCTCCCTACACCAAGGGCGGCATCGAGAAGGCCAGTGCCAACCTGGTCGGCTTCGCCAAGACCGATCTGCTCCAGCCCGGTGAGAGCCAGGTCGTGACCATTGAATGGATCGCGCAGGACATGGCTTCCTTCGACTGGAACGACGCCAACGGCAATGGCTTCATCGGCTATGAGCTGGAGGCAGGCGCATACGAGATCACCGCGCGCCGCAATTCCCATGATGTGGTGCTGACCGAGACCTATCAGGTGGCGGACGGCATCCGCTGCACCACCGATCCCTACACCGGCACGACCATCGAGGCGCTCTTCGTGGATGATTTCACCTCCGTGAATGACTCCCTGCTGGGCAACATGATCTCCCGTGCCAATGGCCTGGTTCAGCCGGCCTCTGCCACCGTGGAGGATCGTACCATCGACACCGACTATCTCGCGCTGATCGACGCGCAGTACACCTACCGTTCTTACATGGATCAGGGCTATGAACCCTGGTACGTCAATGAGGACGGCATCCCCTCGACTTGGACGCAGGATGCTTCCCGTGAGGAAGGCGAGGTCGCGGCCATCGCCATTCAGGAAATGACCGGCATCGACTTCGAACTGGACATCGTTGACGGCGCCGTGGTGCAGGGCGACGACGAGGGTTCCAAGAAGTGGGAAGCCTTCATGAATCAGCTGACCTGGGAGGAAATGGCCTCTCTGGTGGACAACGGCGGCGGCACGCAGGCCATTCCTGCTGTTGGCGTGGCCGAGGTTGGCACGAGTGAAACGCCCCTGCAGCTCGCTGGCGGTACCATGTGGGCCTGTCCGCCCATCCTGGCGGCTTCCTTCAACCTTGAGCTGGCCGAAAAGGTCGGCGTGATGATGGGCAACGAAGCGCTCTTTAAGGGCTGCTCCTACTGGCAGGGCAATGCGCTGAACATCCACCGGAGCCCCCTCTCCGGCCGTAATGTGGAATATTACAGCCAGGATGGCGTCCACAGCGGCAAGTTCTCCGCGGCTGTCCTCCAGGGCATCACTTCCAAGGGCGTTACCTGCTTCATCAAGCACATGATGCTCAATGACCAGGAATCCTATCGCGACCTGAACGGCGGCGTGTTCACCTGGGCGACCGAGCAGGCCATCCGTGAGATCTACGCCAAGCCCTTTGAATACTCCCTCAAGCAGGGTCATTCCACCGGCATCATGGGTTCCTTCAACCGTATCGGCAACATCAACGCGCAGCTCAACCTCGCGCTGAAGAACCTGGTCCGCGTTGAGTGGGACAACCGCGCGATCTTCGAGACCGACGCCTGGCAGGGCACCTATTGCCCCGTTGACCTGATGGTTCGTCAGGGCAACAACCAGGTGCTGGGCTCCGGCGAAGCGATCCCCACCGTTGGCCTTGAGTATGGCCAGTGGGATGCGGAAGGCAACTGCGTGCGCGTCAGCGATGGCGGCGACGGCACCTTCCTGTCCCAGACCCATTACGCGGCGATCCGTAAGTCCGCTCAGGAGATCCTGTGGAACTTCTGCAACGGTAACGGCATCAAGAATGGCTATTCCACGCTGGACGCCTGCGTGCTGGAGTTTGACAGCTACGCCAAGCAGTCCCATGCAATCGAGTATCCCGGTGTTGACTTCCAGCAGCTGGAGCTGGCCGACGGCAGCGAGCTGCCTGAAGGCTTCAGCCTGGTGGAGGGCGTCATCAGCGCCGATGGCAGCGTCAGCGAGGGTGAATGGAGCATCAATGTGAAGCTGACCGGTATCGACGGCTACATCTCCCTGACTGCACCCGTGGTCATCAAGATGGTCGATCCCATCCATGTGTCCCAGACCGAGTTGAAGGTCGGTCTGGCGGCTGATGTGGAGATCAATGCCCCCTATTACACCTACAGCAACAGCGTGACGGTGAATGCAATCTATGTCAACACCATCACCGACCTGGAGGGCAATCCTGTTCAGGGTCAGTGGTATCCCGGCGGCGGCCGTGGTCGTGAAGGCACCGCAAAGAGCACCGGCGACAGCATTGGCGGTTCCTGGCGCATCCTGAACTGGTACTGGAAGGACGCTGCTCAGCTGCCCGCCGGCAACACCTACGACTGCGTGGGTCATCTGGCCTTCGCTGACATCGAGGCGACCGACGCCCGCTATCTCGAAATGGCGGATGTCAATGCCGGCAAGTACTATCAGGCGTATGAGCTGTCCCTCTCCGTGTCCGATGAGGACGCTGCGAAGCTGGCGGAATACGGCCTGACGGCTGAAAAGGTCATGACTCCCTACACCAGCTATCAGAACATCGTCTTCGATGTCAACTCCGCCCTGAAGCTGACCGGCACCCCCGTGAAGGCCGGTGAGGTGGAGATCACCATCACCCTGCAGCTGCCCCTGGTCAATGGCTTCGGCAGCCGCTTCCCCAACAACATCCACGTTGCGTCCCCCGTTGTGACGGAGATCACCCGTACCGTGACCCTGACCATCGACGAGTAACAACGAACAGGTCACCTGCTGCCGTGCTGCTCCGGTGAAAAGCTGGGGCAGTGCGGCAGCCCCGCACGTCTTTTGGCAAAGGAGAAATGGAAGATGACGAAGCTGCTCAAGGCGATCTGCCTGCTTTGCACTGCGGTGCTCCTGCTGTGCGTCCCCGCCCTGGCGGAGGAATTGACGGAGCCCGATCTGTCCCGAAAGGTGGATTCCGTCGAACTGGCACAGATGCCCGACAAGACCGTGTACGTCATCGGCGAGACGTTCTCCGCTGAGGGCGGCAAGATCAAGGTGAA
>CAZIUA010000111.1:0-6415 GCA_964542315.1 uncultured Faecalibacterium sp.
CTCCACCGCGCTTGCGGCCTCCGGTGCGCAGATCGTGCTGTTCTCCACCGGCCGCGGCACGCCCTTCGCCTGCCCCGTCCCCACGGTGAAGATCTCCACCAACACGCCCCTGGCCACCCGCAAGCACGGCTGGATCGACTTCAACGCCGGCCAGCTGCTGACGGACGGCAAGTCCCTGCCGGAGCTGAGCACCATGCTGATGGACTATGTCCTGCGCATTGCCAGCGGCGAACAGGTCTGCTCCGAGCGGAACGGTTTCCACGACCTGGCCATCTTCAAGACTGGCGTCACGCTGTAAGGCGGCGCGATCCATATATACAAAAAGCGGAAGGCACTCCATTGCCCTCCGCTTTTTGTGTACTTGTGATGCTGCTTATTCTTCCTCGACCTCGGCGACGTTTTCACATTCGAGCCTCACGCCGTCCTGGCCAGTGATGGTCACGTCCTTCATGACGATCTTGTCCACGTTGATGGCCACCAGTCCCTTGCGGCTGACGCGATCGACACCGCAGGCCAGCACGGGCGCCATCGGCTCGGCATCAGCGGCGCAGTCAATGGACACATGCTCCATCTCCACGCACGCGATGGGCTGCTCCGGCAGGCCCAGGAAATACCCCGCGCAGGCCGCGCCGGTTGCAGTGACATGACGGAAGGCCACGCGCCCGATACGGGGCGTACGCTCGTCCACCGGCTGCTTTTCGCGGCTCTGCACATATTCGGTGCGGCCGTCCGGGTCACAGAAATACAGGCAGTTGACCACATAGGGCGTGCCGACGCCCTCCATGAGGACGTTCTCGAACACGATATCGTCAATGACGCCCTGCTCGCCGCGACCGCGACGGGTCTTGACGCGAAGGCCGCGATCGGTGTTGCGCATCACGCAGTCATGCAGATACACATGATGGACGCCGCCGGCCATTTCGCTGCCGCAGGTCAATCCGCCGTGGCCATTTTCCATCAGGCAGTGGCTGACCTCCAAGTCGGACGTGGGCGTCCGGTAGGTCGCGCCCATGTACAATTTGCCGGCCTTGATGGCGATGCAGTCATCCCCCAGGGAGAAATGCGCGCCTGCCAGCAGGATGTGTTCGCAGCTCTCCGGATCGAAGCCGTCGGTATTGGGGCTATTGGCCGGTGCGGTGACATGGATGCTGAGGAACTTCAGGTCACGGGAATAATAGGGCTGGAGATTCCACGCGGGGCTATTGCGGAAGGACAGTCCCTGCACGGTGATGTTTTCGCACTGATTGAGAAAGAGCATGCGGGGCCGCCATGCACCGCGGCGCACGCGCACATTCTCCCACCAATCCGCCTGATCAGCCCGGCCATCCAGCACGCCCTCACCATAGAGCACCACATCCTCCACGCCATAGGCGGAAATGAAAGCGGCGAACATATCCAGCGGATTGCCCTCCCAGGAGCCAAGGTTCAGGTCGCGCGTTTCATCGGTGGAAAGGGTCATGCCCGGCAGAATGGGGAATTTCGAGCGATCCGTTTCCAGCAGGAGCGTCGCGCCCTTCTGTACCTCGATGCGGACATGGCTCTTGAGGAACAGCGGCAGCACATGGTAATCGCCCGCCGGGATCAGCACGCGCCCCTTGGGCGGACAGCAGTTGATGGCCGCCTGGATCGCTGCGGTATCATCATGGACGCCATCGCCCACCGCACCAAAGCTGCGGACATTGAGCGTGAAGGACTCTTCCTCCGTGCGGAATGCAAGTCGTCCGACCTCCTTCGTACCGTCAAAGGCCTTGAGGATGTACTTCGTATCCGGCCAGAGCCCGTAGATGGAGTGGACCACCGTTTCAGCCGGAGCAATATCAACGCCATTGAGCGTCAGGTGATAGGGCTTCTTCGTCTGATACAGGCCGCCGTCGGGCAGCTCGACCGTCACGCTGCGGCCGGACGCAAAGAGCTTGCGGATCTCAAACACGGCACTGTCCTCCTTCCGAAAGCAGGTATTCGCTGTAGGCCATGATGAACGGGCCAACGCCCTTGCTGTCATCGGACTTTTTCGGCTCGGACAGATAATACGCCACCGAGCCATCGCGCTGCGGATTCTTCTCCGGGCCAAGGCCGGCCACCCAGCAGATATCCGTCAGGCGGGTGATGCCATCCTCCTCCGGGCGCAGCTTCGTATTCGCCAGCGTCTCGAACACGCGCCGACCGATGGGCAGGTACTTTTCCGGGTCAAGGAGCCCCAGACGGACGCCCTTCAAAAGCGCATACGCCACCATGGCGGAGCCGCTGGTCTCGGTGTAATTGCCCTCGGCCTCAGGATGGTCGATCACCTGATAGAACAGGCCATCCGCCGCCTGATAAGGCAGAATTCCGCGGATGCTCTCGCGGAAGAGATCCACCAGCGCGCGGTAATGCTCATACAGCACTTCAGTGCACAGGCCAATGGTATCCACCAGCGCCATGAGATACCAGCCATTGGAGCGCAGCCAGAAATTCGCCGAGCGGCCGGTCTCCTTGTCCGCCCAGAACATCGCGCGGGGCTCGTCATACGCATGGTAGTGCAAGCCCTTTTCCGCGTCCCACAGATACTTGCGGACATTCTTGAACTGGCGCACCACGTCCGCCACCTTCTCCATGCCGCCAAAGCGCATTTCATAGGCCATGTAGAAGGGCTCGGTCATATACAGGCCGTCCAGCCAGATCTGGTTGGGATAGAGCTGCTTGTGCCAGAAGCTGCCGCATTCGCAGCGCGGATGCTCCCGCAGGCGCTGCATGTGGAATTCGATCGCCTGACGATAGCGCTCCTCGCCCGTTTCGTCCAGCGCAAAGAAAAGCGCCTTGCCGGAATTGATGGAATCGGAATTGTACTGGCGCATCTCGTAATTCGGGATGCTGCCGTCCTGCGCGACATAGGTGGACACATAGTCCAGCACAAAGCGGCGGAAGGCATCATCCCCCGTGGCCTGATACAGATCCATCGCCGCCTTGAGGATGCAGCCGTCCTCATAGTTCCAGTAACTCTTGTAGGGCGTATACTTGTCCAGATACGCCTTGAACCATTGCCTGATCTCCATTTTCCCGTCCCCTTATCCTCGGTTTTTAGGTTGCTTTCATTATAATGTAAACGCTTTCGTCTGTCAACGCCGACTTGCGGCCTCCGCGAGGGTATGCTATGATAAAAATATCCTTTTCTTCCCAACCTTTTTGCCTGACCCGTGTCTGTATAAGCGAAGGCCTTCCCACACCGCTTGCAAAGGAGAACACCATGGACAAAACACAGTCGGAGCGACTCATCGCCGCGCATGTTCAGCCGATCTTCGGCTTTGCCCTCAAGCGCTGCCGAAACGTTCAGGATGCGGAGGACGTCGCTCAGGAGATCGCCCTGCGCGCATTTCACGGGCTGCTCCGCCAGGAGGACGTTGCCGATCCGGTGCGGTACATCTGGATGGTGGCGCACAATGTGCTGGCGAACCACTACCGCGAACGCGCAAGGTTCAGCATCGGCATTCCCGACAGTGCGTCGGTTGAAACCGACCATGAGTCCGTTTTGATCCAAGTGGAAGCGACCGTTCGTCTGCGTCAGGAGATCGCCCGGCTGGGACGCTTGCAGCGTGAGATCCTCGTCGCGCATTACTTCCACGGGCAGAAGCAAACAGAGATCGCCGCCACGCTGAACATCCCCCTTGGCACGGTGAAATGGCACCTGTTTGAAGCAAAGAAGGAGTTGAAGAAAAGTATGGAAACCACGCGCAACATGGCCGATCTTCAGTTTGACCCCATCCGGTTCACCAGCTTTGGTACGGAAGGCAGCATCGGCACGAAAGGCAATCCGGCACAGATCTTCCGCAGTGTGCTGAACCAGAACATCATCTACGCCACCTGGCGCGAGGCGTGCAGCATCAACGAGATCGCCGATGCATTGGGCGTTTCACCGGTGTATCTGGAGGACGCGCTGGAACAGTTGACCGAACAGGGCTACCTCACCGAGCGCCATGGTCGCTACCGCTGTGCGCTGCTGCTGACGGAATACACGGGCGAGCTGGTCGACCTGTTTGACCGCATGCATGCGGAAGCCGCCAAGCACATCGCACCGGCGCTGCATGCGGCGCTGGTCAAGTCCGACGTTTGGTCGGTTTCTGATTTATACACCGGTGAAAAGCCGGATGAAGGCGGCGCATATGCGCAGAATTTTGCCCTGTGGGCGCTGCTGCCCTGGTGCATCGCGAACAGTCCGGCAGAGAAGACCATCCCCTTTGAGGATGTGGCGACCCTTCGCGCGGACGGTGGACGCAACATCGTCCATGCTGGCTTTGCACAGCCAGGAACGCGCGATCCGGCGCTGTATGCTGACATGGACGCGCAGTTCAGCGGCCCGTGCTGGAACGAATGCGATGGGTTGCGGCTCTGGCAGATGGACAGCATTTGGTCGGACAAGCGCATCGGTGACAGCTATCCGCAGACCCGCCAGATGACGCTGAATCTGCTGAAGCGGTTTTACGCCAGCGACACGCTGACAGATGCGGAATACGCATACCTGACCGAACAGGGGCTGCTGCGCACAAATTGGGATGAGCAGGGCTGCTTCTATGTGACGCTGACCTGTGTGTGGCTGCGAAGCCGCGACATCCGCGAGAAGCTGCTGGGCATCGTTCGCGATGTGTATACCGAACACCATGATGCCCTGGAGGCCCTGCGCAAGCCCTACGCCGATGCACTGCTGGCTTGCACGCCCGCACACCTGCGCAAAGTCCGCCAGTACATGCTGCAAAACGTGTTTCAGTCCGACTGGTTCATCCAGCACTGCCTGTCCCTGCTGGTCAAGGATGGTCTGCTGACGCCGCCGACGGACGAGGAACGCCGTTCCCTCCATACCATCATTCTGTCCGAATAACGACAGGGGCCGCCGCACGCACTGTGAAGCAGCCCCTTTTTGCATGCATCAGATCGTTTCCACCGGCTCGACCTCAAACGCATCGAATTCCGCATAGCCACCCTGATCCGCCTGGGCATTCAGCGGCATGGAGAAGATCGCCAGGCGCGCGCCGACCCAGGTATGCCGCGCGGGCGCGAAGGGTTCGCCGATGCGGCGGAATTCGCCATCCACCGCATATTCAAAGGTGCAGACCGCTTCGGCATAGCCCGTGGGCAGCAGGGTCATGCGGAAGGTCACAGGGGCCTCCGGCAGGCCGATGACCTCATCCAGGATGCGTTCCTGATGGTCATTGCCCTCACTGATAACATAGACCAGGTGGAGACCGTCCGCCGTACGGCGCAGCGCCGCATAGGCATAATGGCCGCCCACCAGACCCACACCGGCCTGCTCGCCGACCTTCATGCCAGACACATCCACCGTGGTGGTGGCCACGAAGGCGGAACAGGCGATCTTCTGCGTGCAGGTCTGCGGACACTGCCACAGCGTCGTGCCGCCATTGGGCAGCTGACGCGCGTACAGCCGGAGTTTCCCATCGCCGCAATCGTAGAAATCCGGACGCCAATTCGCCATGAACTGCCACTGCAGGCCGAGCTCGCCGGTGAAATCATCGCTGCCGACCTCGCCGCAGGGCTCGCATTCCGGCGCGATGGGCTTCTGCCAGACATCCACGGGGACACCGCATTCCGCCGCATTGGCCACGAGAGCCGCCTGCTGCGCATCCTCCCCGGATTGGATCTCGCTTGCGTCCACCGGCGTGGGATCCTCCTGACCGATGAAGGGCCAGCCGTCCTCGCCCCAGATCATGGGCTGGAGGTGCGTGATGCGCCCATAGAGGCCGCGGCTCTGGAAATGCATGAAGAAATGCTCGCCGTGGGGCGTTTCGATCCACGCGCCCTGATGAGGGCCGTTGGTTTCGCTGCTGCCCTGCTTGAGCACCACGCGATCCTCATAGGGGCCATGGATATCGCGGCTGCGCAGCACGACCTGCCAGCCCGTCGCCACGCCGCCCGCCGGGGCGAAGATGTAATACCAGCCGTCGCGCTTATGGACCTTGGGGCCTTCGATGGTGGGATGCTTCTCCACGCCGTCAAAGAGGAGCTTATCGTCCCCGATGGCCTGCGTGCCGTCCTCGGACATGGGGAAAATGCCCAGCCAGGACTTGAAGCCGATGCGGCTCTTGGCGTACCCATGCACCACATAGGCCTTGCCGTCATCATCCCAGAAGGGGCAGGGGTCGATCAGCCCCTTGCCGGGCAGCACCAGCACGGGGGTGTCCCACTCGCCCAGGGGATCCGCCGTGCGGACCATGTAGATGCCTTCATCCGGCTGGCCGTAATAGATATAGAACAGCCCGTCATGATAGCGGATGGCCGGCGCCCACACGCCATGGGCATGGCAGGGTACATCAAAGCGCGCCACCGGGATATTGCGGATGGCGTAATTCCGCAGCGTCCAGTTGACCAGGTCGGTGCTGGTCAGGATGGGCAGGCCGGGAACATAGTTGAAGCTGGAGGCGGTCATGTA
>CAZIUA010000112.1:0-6006 GCA_964542315.1 uncultured Faecalibacterium sp.
CAGGTCGATCTCTCCGCCGGGCAGGCACGCACACCGGCTGCCCAGCAGCTGCTGGCCGTCCTCCGTGTCATGGGCGGCGCGCAGGTCGTTGGCGCTCAGCAGCAGCACGCGCTTGCCGGTCTCGTCCGCCAGCTTGGCGCCCAGGAAGGCCGCAGCGGTCTCCGGCAGGCCGGTCAGCGCGATGGTTTTGTTCTCCGACGCCGCAGAAACAAGCCTTTTCCAGCCTGTGCTGGTCGGCAAAAAGAGTGATTGCTTCATACTTTTCCTTTCATGGCTGAACTGGCCGCAAGGGATCCTCAGGGACGGTTGCCGAGCTGCATGGCGTGGTCGATGCCGTTTTTGAGCCAGTCCTCCGCCACATCAGCGGCCTTTTCAAAGGCCTTCTCCATATCGGCGCGTTCCTCAGGCAGACGGTAGGAGCTCAGCACCCAATCAGCCAGATCCCAGCCTTCGGGCTTGGCACCAACGCCCACGCGGACGCGCGGAAAGCCCTGCTCGCCGCCGATGCACTGGAGGATGGAGCGCATGCCGTTGTGCGTGCCTGCGCTGCCGGATTTGCGCACGCGCAGGCGGCCCAGCGCCAGGTCGATATCATCGTAGATAACCAGCAGGTGATCCGCCGGGCATTTGTACCACTGGAGCAGCTGACGAACGCATTCGCCGGAGGCATTCATGAAGGTCTGGGGCTGACAGAGCACCACACGGTTGCCCTCAAAGGTCGTTTCAGCCAGCAGGCCGTCGAACTTGCGCTTGTTCAGCTGGACATGCCAGCGGCGGCACAGTGCGTCTAGGGACTCCCAGCCTGCGTTGTGGCGCGTGCGGGCATATTCAGCGCCGGGATTCCCCAGGCCCACCACGATATAGGTTTCCATGTTGATTCTTCCTTTCTCCAAAACAGGGCATGGCGGAGAGGGATTGATCCCCCCTCCGCAGCTTTTGTGCGATTTTGTTTATTCCGCCTTGATCCGGGCGATCTCGCGCTCGATCATGGCCTTGTCGGCGTAGTTCAGCGGGCTGAAATTGCCCTCCAGCGCAGTGGTCAGCTTCTCCAGCGCAGCGGCCTTGTCGCCGTTTTCCAGATCATAGCGGCTGAGGAACCACAGACTGTCGATCTGGCCGGGCTTTTCCTCATGCGCCTTGTCGAACCATTCCTTCGCGGCGGCCTTATCACCCATGACGCGATAGAGGAACTGTCCCTTGTTGTCCAGGCAGACGGGATCCTCATCGTCGTATTCGATGCCGGCCTCGATGAGCTTGGCCGCCTTGTCCAGCTTGGCCTGCCACTGCTCATCCAGGATCTTCTGCTTCTCGGCCACGGTGAGGCCTTCGCCCGGAACGGGGTCGGAGAACTCATGGGGGCCGGGCACCATCACCACGGTGGATTCATCCGCCTCGGGCTTGGGCTGGGAGAGCTGCTCGACATACAGATAGCCGAGGGTCTGATAGGAAATGCCGATGGGCGTGCGCTCGTGCTGGCGTTCCAGCAGCTTCACCCCCTTATCCAGCTGGCCAGTCTTGGCGCAGCAGGCGGCGTAGTCCACAAAGAGCTGGCTCTTGCGGTCGGGGGTGAGGTCGGGGGCCTTCTGCGTTTTGAGAAGCAGCTCCATGGCCTTCTCGAATTCCCCTTCGCGGATGAGCAGCAGGGAATACCCCAGCATCGGCCGTGCCTCCATCAGACCCTTGCTCAGGGCCTCCTCATACAGCGCCTTGGCCTTGGTGATGTCGCCCTTGGTGTGGGCGCGCATGGCCTGCTGCCCCTTCAGACTCGCCATAAAACCCATAAAAATGTCTCCTTTATCATTCATTGCAATGCGAAATGCGTTCCGATGCCTGCTGAGCCTTCTTTTTCAAGCGCTCATACCGATATTGTAGCGCATTTCGTTCCGCTTGTACAGCGGGATCTTCAAACAAAGTTGGTTCAGCCAGACGGATCATGGCCTGCCGGACGATGTCCAGCGCAGCGGCGTAGTCCTTGCTGACGTGCTCGTGATGCTTGGCCAGTTCCACATAGGGGGCGATCCCACCCTCATAACGGCGGATCATTCCTTCCCAGTCGCGCACGGCTTCATCCCTTTCGCCGCTGCGGCGATAGCTCTGCGCCAGACGGCTCTGGGACGCGGCATGCATCGTTCCGCCGGCCAGACGGTAGCACTTGCGCGCCTCCTCCGTATGCCGGAAGCGGTCCAGCGCCACGCCCATGGAGTACACATCCTCGTCAAAGCGCAGCTGCTCAGGATTTTCATACATGCGGCACATGTGGCACAGGAGGGTCTGCAGGCTGACGATATCCTGCTCGTTGTGCTCCAGCACAGCATCCAGAAGGGAAAAGTCCCCCGTTTTCAGATAGGAGAAGAAGCGTTCCGGCACAAGCGCGCCGGGCAGGTCATCCACACGGGGGATGCCCAGCAACGCCTCCTCCAGATTGGTGAGGTTGCATTTTTGCAGCCGCAGCTTCCACACGCGTCGGGCGATGTGGAGCAGGTCGATATGGGGGATGTCCAGACAGGCGGTGCGGATGCGGTTCATGATGAAGCGGTTGCGCAGCAGCGGCAGGTCGAAGGTCTTGCCGTTGAAGGTGCAAACCACGTCGAAGTTTTCCGCGATGCGGACGATCTCCTCCAGCAGGAAGCGCTCCTCCGGGTAATCGCGCATGACCAGCTGGCGCACATGGAAACCATCCTCCGCCAGCCAGCCCAGACCGACTTCAAAGGCGACCGTCCCCGCACCGGCGAGACCGGTGGTCTCCGTATCCAGATAGAGGATACGCTCCGGCGCGAAGGATGCAGGCATGTCATCCCCCTGCATGAGCATGACGGTCTCGCGGCGGATGGGATAATCCGCAGGGGCATGGGTGGACTCGGTGCGCCAGCAGTCCGTGAAGGCAGGCTGCTGCTCCGGTGCGGTCTCCCGGACGGTCACGTTGACTCTGGGCTTTTCGATCGCCTTGAGCTTGTCGCGCAGGTTCATCCATTCACTCCCCCTTTCATATGGGATCGTCGTTACTTGGTCAGCTCGGCCAGCAGCTCATAGGCGGTGCGTTTGCCCGTCGTGCCGATCTCGCCCATGGGGCCTGCGCAGCTGGGGCAGCCGAAGGGGCAGGAGCAGTCCGACACGATTTGAAGCGCCTGTTCCAGCAGCAGCTGCTGCATGCCGTAGGCCTTGTGGGAAAGCCCCACGCCGCCGGGACAGTTGTCGTAAAGGATGATGGTCGGCTTGTTGGTGATGGGCGATTTGACCTGGTAGAGCACGGCCACGTCCTGGGGCGCGCACATCAGCGACAGGGGCGCCACGATGCGCAGCAGGTTGGTCACGCCAAGCATGCCGTTTTTCAGCGTGTCGGAATCATATTTGGCGGCCAGGTCATCCGGGAGTGTCCACCACATGGCGGTGGTGTGCATATCCGTTTCCGGCAGGCGCACATGGCCGAAACCAAGCGTTTCATGCGTGTCGAATTTGATCTTCTTGAACATCGTCACCAGCGTGGAGACGCGCACCTCGCCCAGGCCGCGATGCACCCCGCGGGCGGAATCATCCTCACGCTCGATATCCAGCAGGGAGAGGTTGACGTTCAGATCCGCATCGGTATAATAGCCCACGTCCACCCGGCGGATGAAGGCCTTGCATGCCTCGAAATCCAGCTTTTCTACCTGATACTGCTGCGCCTCGTGCATGTAGATGGCGTTCTCATGCAGGAGCATGGGGACGGTGAAGCGATCCATTTCACCAATGACGCGGTGCTTCTGCGGATTGGTGATGTCCACGATCATGAAGTTTTCCTCGGCGGACGCACTGCGCAGGCTGATCTCGCTGGCCGGGAAGTCCTCCGCCGACCAGTGATAGCGCCCATCCACATGGCGGATGATGCCGGCCTCGGTGAGGTAATCCAGCAATTCAGGCGTGCCGGGTGCGTTGCCGAAGGTATCCCCATCCTCAAAGGGCAGCTCGAACGCAGCGCACTTGAAGTGGCTGAGGAGGATGTACAGGTTATCCGGGTTCAGCAGCGCGTTTTCGGGGCTTTGCCGCAGGAAATAATCCGGATGGGACACGATATACTGGTCAATGGCGGCGGAGGAGGCCACGAAAAAGACGATACTCGTCCCCTTGCGGCGTCCGGCACGGCCTGCCTGCTGCCATGCGGAAGCGATGGTCCCCGGATAGCCGCAGAGCACGCAGGCATCCAGCGCGCCAATGTCGATGCCCAGCTCCAGCGCATTGGTGGAGACCACCGCATCGATGGCACCGGCACGCAAGCCCTTTTCGATCTCGCGGCGCTCCGTGGGAAGATATCCACCGCGGTAACCGCGCACGCGTCCGGCATTCCCGAGGGGATCACGGACGAGATCCTTCAAATATTTCGTCAGGACCTCCACCGTCAGACGGGATTTGGCGAAGGTGATGGTCTGGATGCCGTTTTTCAGCAGGAGCGAGGCGATATCGCGCGTTTCGGGGATCACACCGCGCCGGATGCCCAGCTGGCGGTTGATCACCGGCGGATTGTAGAACACGAAATGCCGCGCACCCATGGGCGCACCGTTGTCATCCACCAGATGAACAGGGCGGCCGATGAGCGTCTCAGCGAGCTCCTGCGGGTTGGCGATGGTCGCCGAGCAGAGGATGAACTGGGGCTTGCTGCCGTAGAACTCGCACAGGCGGATCAGCCGCCGCAGGACATTGGCCAGGTTCGAGCCAAACACGCCGCGATAGGTGTGTATCTCGTCGATGACGATATAGCGCAGGTTCTCAAACAGCTTGACCCATTTGGTATGATGCGGCAAAATGCCGGAATGGAGCATATCGGGGTTCGTCACCACGATATGCCCGGCCTGACGTACCGCGCGCCGGGCCGCGCCGGGGGTGTCGCCATCATAGGTGTAGGTCTTGATGTCCAAGCCCATCAGCTCGATCAGCTCGTACAATTCGCTGACCTGGTCGGCACTGAGCGCCTTGGTAGGAAAGAGGTAGAGCGCGCGGGTGTCCTCGTTCTTCAAAATGGCGGACAGCACAGGCAGGTTATAGCACATGGTCTTGCCGGATGCAGTGGGCGTCACGACCACAACATCCTGACCGGACAGCACGGCCTTCACCGCATGCGCCTGATGGGTATAGAGCTGGTGGATGCCGCGCTTTTGCAGCACGGGCAGAAGGCGCGCATCGAGCTCCTCCGGGAAGGGCGCATACTGGGCCTCCCGCGTTGGCAGCGTCTCCCAGCGGACGACATTGCGCATGAACATCGGGTCGGACCGGAGCTGCTGCGTCAGCTGATCTACGTTCACGGTAGGCGCCTCCTTTCGCACATAGGGGGATCAAGATTGCTTCTATTATACCCCATGGGTGTTCCCTTGTAAAGGCGAACACGCGCCCCGGGGACAAACAAAATTCTGCCGGCACAAAAAAACTCCCGACCGTCGCACAACAGTCGGGAGTCATGATGCATCCTCTGCTAAGAAGGACGTGATCGGCGAACCGATTACGCTTCCTTGCGGGTACGGGGGAGCGCACGGGTCACATTACCGCTGCGCAGGCAGCTGGTGCAGACGTTCATACGCTTCGCAGTGCCGTTGACCACAACGCGGACATTCTGAACATTGGGAGCCCAGATGCGGTTGGTCTTACGGTTGGAGTGGCTGACGGCGTGGCCGTTCAGAGTACCCTTGCCGCAAACTTCGCAATACTTACCCATGGAAAATCCACCTCCTTGTTGGAGTATGCACACATCAAAGCGAAGCAATTATAGCACACCTTCAGGCGGAATGCAAGAGGGGAAATGAAGAAAATGCAAATTCCCGGTGAGAAAGTGCTTATGCGCGGCAGCGGACGGCCTTCTCCCCTGCCGCTGCAAAAAGATCAAAAATTTCTCAAAAAAATTTCAAAAAAGGGGTTGACATATCGCTGATACTGTGTTATTATATATCTCGTTCGCGAGGCAATCACCTCTAAGAACAAAAAGCTGAATATCTGGGTGTGGCGCAGTTTGGTAGCGTGCTTGAATGGGGTTCAAGAGGCCGG
>CAZIUA010000113.1:0-2265 GCA_964542315.1 uncultured Faecalibacterium sp.
CTCCACAAGTGGATCGAGAAGCAATTCTCAGCAGGAGGTGACGGCCATGAATAAAGCAACCTGCCGGGGCTGCGGCGCTCCGATCGTCTGGATCAAGACACCGGCCGGGAAGGCTATGCCGTGCGATCCGGCGCCGGTCTACTATAAGGCAGCGCCCGGCGGGAAGGACAAGATCGTCACCACCCGGGGCGAGGTCGTGAGCTGCGAGATCGTGCCCGGAGCTGAGGCCACAGACGCCGGATACCGGCCCCACTGGGCCACCTGCCCGCAGGCCAGGCAATTCAAGAGAGGAGGAAAGCACAATGGCAAAGGATAAACCACAGCCGCAGGACGGGCCGGAGCTGGCCGAGTACATCACCACAGCGGAGCCGAAGGCATACGCCGACGGCGTCCCCGTGTTCTGCGCCCATGACGCCATCGTGCCGATCAAAGACCTCCAGCCGAACCCGAAGAACCCGAACCAGCACCCGCCGGAGCAGATCAAGCTCCTCGCCTCGGTCATCCGGGCGACGGGCTGGCGCGGGCCGATCACCGTCAGCACCCGCAGCGGCTACATCGTAAAGGGCCACGGCCGCCTCATGGCTGCCGAGCTCGACGACCTGAAGGAGGCCCCGGTCGACTATCAAAACTACGCCAGCGAGGCCGAGGAGATGGCCGACCTGACCGCCGACAACCGCATCGCAGAGCTCGCCACCATCGACAACAAAATGCTCGCCGAGGTATTTGCGGACATAGACACGGGCGAGATCCCGTTCATGCTCTCCGGCTACACCGAGGAGGAATACGGCAACATCGTCACGGCCCTCTCTGAAGCTGTCCACGATCAGGAGCTCAAGGGCGACCCCGACGCCGAGATCCCGCCGCCAGCCAAACCCGTCACGCAGTACGGCGACCTCTGGATCCTCGGCAAGCACCGCGTCCTCTGCGGAGACTGCACCCGGCCGGAGGATCGCGCCCTGCTGCTGGACGGAGCGACGCCGGAGATCCTGCTGACCGACCCGCCCTACTGCTCAGGCGGCAGCAAGGAGTCGCAGAAGTCGACCGGCAGCATCGGCACGACGCACAAGGACGGCAAGGCCCCGAAGATCGCCAACGACATCCTCAGCACCCGGGGCTACCAAAACCTGATCCGCGGCGCCCTGACCGACATCCCGTGCCTCTACGCCTACATCTTCACCGACTGGCGAATGTGGGTCTACCTGTTTGATCTGGTGGAGGCTGCCGGCTTCGGCGTCAAGTCCGAGATCGTATGGGACAAGGGCACGCCGGGCATGGGCGTCGGCTGGCGATCGCAGCATGAGCTCATACTGTTCGGCGCCCGGGCCGCGACGCACTTCGACGGCCACAAGGGCTACGGCAACGTGCTGAGCATCTCCCGCTCCGGGAATGAGCTGCACCCCACACAGAAACCCGTCGAGCTGCTGGAGAAGCTCGTCGACAACACGGACTTCGCCAAGGGCGTCTATGACCCCTTCGGAGGATCCGGCACAACAATGGCCGCCTGCGAGGCACACGGGCAGCCCTCGTACCTGATGGAGCTGACGCCGGCCTACACCGACGTGATCGTGAAGCGATACATCAGCATCACAGGCAAGAATAACGTCCGCTGCGTCCGTCAAGGCAAGGAGCTCCCGCGGGAGGCCATCGCCGAGATCTTCGAGCCCGACGACGAAGGAGGTGAGCAGGAGTGACGCCCTGAAGAAATGAACGACCAACCCAAAACCAAAAGGATCAAGGAACGGCTGCACAGGTACACGGCCCTGCTCAGGGACATCGACAACCAGCGCGAGCGCCTCGACCGCATGGAGGCCACGATCGGCAGCCCGTCCGGGCCTGATCTGTCTGGTATGCCACGGCCGCAGGGCGGCGTCTCCAACCCCGTCGCCGCTGCCGTCGAGAAGAAGATGGAGCTCGAGGCGAAGATCCGGCAGAAGGAGGCCGAGGAGAAAGCCGAGCGCCGGGCCATCGAAGCCATGACCGAGCTCATGGACGACCCCGACGAGCGCCTGACCATCCAGCTCAAATATCTCGACCGGGCCGAGTGGCCGGACGTCACCTTCGCGCTGTATGGCAACCGCCCCGACTTTGCGGACAAAGCGGACGCCTACCAAAGGAGGATGTACCGAGTCCACGGCCGGGCCCTCCTGAGCCTCGCCGAGATCGAGGCCGAAGTGAATGACAGCAAATGACACTAAAACGGAGTGAATGACATTGAAAGTCACACCGGCCCCGTGCTATTCTTTATGATACGAAAGACCGACGGAC
>CAZIUA010000113.1:2275-5676 GCA_964542315.1 uncultured Faecalibacterium sp.
ACCAAAGAGAAGCCGCAAGGCAACCGAGCCGTCGAGCGTACACACGCCCGGCGGCTTTTCTATGCCCTGAAGGAGGTGAGCCAGTGGCAAAGGGATCCATCACCATGCGCGTCGAGAACCTTCAGAAGCTCCTCGACCAAGTCCAAGAGATCGACGAGAAGGGCCGCAAGGCCGTGAAGGCCACGGTCAGAGACGTCAAGAGCCGCGCCCCGGGCTGGATCGCTCAGGAGGTGACGCAGGTCTACAACATCAAGAAGTCGGAGATCACGCCCTCCAGCGGCAAGGGAGCCAAGCCGAAGAAGATGGCCGGCAGCATACAGGTCAGAGGCGAGACCATCGAGGAGATGACGATCACCTACTCCGGCCGGCTGCTGACCCCTGTCCACTTCGGCATGACGCCCAAGACCCCACCAGCGGGCAAGAGCTACACGCTGAAGATGCAGGTCGTCAAGGGCCAGAAGAAAGTCATCGGCCGCTACAAGAACACACGCACGCCCGGGGGCCCATACTCCGAGCGCTCGCACAATATCCTCATGGGCACCGGCAACACCAAGGCCGACGGCGTGGGCTACATTCCCTTCCAGCGAATGAGCCGCACCCGCACCGACATTCAGAAGTTCACCACCATCTCGGTGCCGCAGATGATAACCAGCGACAAGACCAGCGAGAAGATCATGACCAGACTCCAAGAGGAGACGGCCAAGCGACTCCAGCACAACCTTGACCGAGCCCTCGGCAAGTAGGGCCACACCAACGGCCGCCGCAGGGCCCCACAGCGGCCCACAGGACGCGCGAAGCGACACAGCCGACCCGACGGACGGCCAGCCAAGAAAACGCGCCACAGAGGCCGCCAGAGCGCCGCACACGACGTCCCGACGCGCCGAAGGTACTGTGACGCGACCGATCGGCCTGCGGTGCTGGCGAGCCCAAAAAACGCGCAGACTGGAAAAAATTTTTTCGGGCCGTTTCGTTTCGCGGCCCCGGCGGCAGAAAGGAGGAACGCCATGCCGAACAACCCCAACACGAAGCTCGTCGACAGCAAGACCATCGCGGCCATCTTCGGCGTGGATCCTCGCCGCGTGCAGCAGCTCGCCAAGGAGGGCATCATCACCGCCACAAAGGACGGGCACGCCAACCGCTACGACCTGCTGCCGACGATCCAGAAGTACATCCGATACCTCAGCGACAAAGCCAACGGCCGCGAGCCGTCCAAGAAGGACAGCGAGATCGAAGCCCGCCGGCTGGAGGCTGAGGCAGACCTGAAGCGCAGCAAGGCCGACATGGCCGCCCTTCAGCTCAAGGAGCTCGAGGGCACCATGCACCGCAGCGAGGACGTCGAGGCCGTCATGACCGACCTCGTCTACAATATCAGGTCAATGCTCATAGCCCTGCCCGGTCGTCTGGCCGTCGACGTCGTGGCAGCTCAGACAGCAGCCGAGGCGTCCGAGATCATCCGGGCCGAGGTCTACAAGATCCTCGAGGAGCTGGCCGCCTACAAATACGATCCCGAGGAATATGCGCGGCGGGTAAGGGATCGGGAAGGCTGGAGCGACCTCTCCGATGACGCGGACGACTAAAAAAGCCGCCGCCAAGCTGAACGCCGCCATCTCGGGCGCGGTCAAACGCTTCGCACCGCCCGAGAGCCTGACCGTGGACGAGTGGGCTGACAAGCACCGCCGCCTCTCACCCGAAAGCTCGGCCGAGGCCGGGCCGTGGCGCACCAAGCGCACCCCGTACCTCGAGGAGCCGATGAAAGCCTTCACGGATCCCAAGGTACACAAGATCGTAATGGTGGCAGCTTCGCAGGTCGGCAAGTCTGAGCTCGAGCTGAACATCATCGGCTACATTATCGACCAAGACCCCGGCAGCATCCTCTACGTCCACCCAACGATCGACGACGCGAGGAAGTTCAGCCGGCTGCGCGTGGCTCCTATGATCCGCGACAGCAAGCCGCTGAAGGCCAAAGTCCACGACGTCAAGGCGAAGGACAGCGGCAACACCATCCTCCAGAAGTCCTTCCCCGGCGGTATGCTCACCCTGACCGGCTCCAACAGCGCCTCGGCGCTGGCCTCCACGCCCGCCCGGTACATCATCGGCGACGAGCGTGACCGCTGGGCCGTCAGTGCCGGCACCGAGGGCGACCCGTGGGCGCTGGCTGAAGCACGTCAGGCGACCTTCTACAACGCGAAGGCCGTCGAGGTCTCGACCCCGACCATCAAGGGCAACAGCAACATCGAGACCAGCTTCTACCAAGGCACACAGGAGCGCTGGTGCCACCGCTGCCCGGAGTGCGGCGAGTATCACGAGATCGTTTTCGACGACATCAAATTCGAGCCCGAGGCCACACGGATCCGCGGGAAAAAGGCGTGGAAACTGAAGGGCGGCGTCTCGTGGGCCTGCCCGGGCTGCGGCTGCCTGATCCCCGAGGAGACCATGCGCCGGCAGCCGGCCAAGTGGATCGCAGAAAACCCCGACGCCTATGCCAAGGGCGTGCGCTCCTTCTGGCTGAACGCCTTCAGCTCCCCGTGGACGCCGTGGCAGAAGATCGTCCTCAAGTTCCTCGACGCGCAGAACGACCCGCAGCGGCTCAAGGTCGTCTACAACACCCTGCTCGGCCAGCTATGGGAGGATCGCGGCGACCTCGAGGACGAGGACACCATGCTCGCCCGGCGCGAGGACTACGGCACGCGGCCGGACGGCACCCCTGTGGAGCTGCCTGACGGCGTGCTGGTGCTGACCTGCGGCGTCGATACGCAGGACAACCGCCTCGAGTACGAAGTAGTCGGCCACGGCCACTACGGCGAGACGTGGGGCATCGTCAAGGGCTACATCATGGGCCGGCCGGACACCCCGGAGGTCTGGCAGCGCCTCGACGACGTGATCGACCACGTCTACACCTTCAAGAACGGCCGGGGCCTGCGGATCTCCATCACCTGCGTCGACTCCGGCGGCCACTTCACCCAAGAGGTGTACGAAGCCTGCCGGGCCCGCATCCACAAGCGCGTCTTTGCTATCAAGGGCAAGGGCGGCGACGGGATCCCCTTCGTCTCACCGCCATCGAAGGTGCCGATCCGCGACAACAAGAAGATCACCTGCTGGCTCTACACCCTCGGCGTCGACGCCGGCAAGGCGTCCATCATGGCGAGCCTCAAGGTGCAGGAGCCCGGGCCGAGGTATTGCCATTTCAACCGCAACCCCGACGCCGGATATGATCTCAACTATTTCAACGGCCTGCTCTCTGAGAAGCTGGTGCTCAAACACACCAGCCGCGGCGACCGCTGGGCGTGGGAGAAACTGCCCGGCCACAACCGCAACGAGGCGCTCGACTGCCGCGACTATGCGATGGCCGGCGTGAAGATCATCAACCCCGACATGGACGCCGTCGAGAGACGGCTCAAGGG
>CAZIUA010000114.1:0-5524 GCA_964542315.1 uncultured Faecalibacterium sp.
AAAGGTCTGCAAAACCTTCACTCCCCAGTTCAAATCTGGGTGGCACCTCTCAAAGTCCCTTGAACATTGTTCGAGGGACTTTTTTTGTGCTTTCAGCTGCTTTCGGCCTGCACCTGATCGCCTACGCACGGGTACACCGCGCCTGCTTGCGCTCGGAAACGCGATTCATCATTCATCATACAGAGCCGGTCTTTTCCAAGATCGCCTACAACCACATCGGCAAGAACAAGCAAATCCGCAGCATGCTCCAGTCGGAGTTCGCACAGGGCGCGTTGCTGGGTGAAAGCCAGGACAAGCTCGTGAAGCGGATCATGAAGGTTACGGGGCAGCTTGAATATCAGGCGCGGCGTGTGGCGCAGACAGAGCGCACGAGGGTGCAGAGTCAGGCACGGTATGAGGCCGGGCAGGAGGCTCAGTCACTGGGCGTGCGTGTGGCGAATCAGTGGTCAACCAAGATGCACAACAGCCGTGAAGCCCACATCAAGCGTGACGGCCTGTGGGCGATGCAGGGCGAGGCCTTCCTGGACAGTGATATGCGTTATCCGGGCGACCCGGCAGGCGGTGCGGCGGAGGTCATCAACTGTCACTGCGTCCTCGTGCCTGATGTGCTGTGGGATGATGAGATCATCACGGCGGACGGGCGGAGGATGAAAGACCCGAACGCGAAAGCTGAACAGAAGCCGACAGTCAGCCCCGAAGTGCAGAAAATCATTGACGAACTGGACAACGCTGGCGTAGAATATGTGCAGGTCAAGAAGCTGGCAAAGGCACGAACGGAGGATGAGATCATCGCGGCCATCGCTGGCGGCGATAAGACAACCGGCTCTTGCGCATCCGCAGCGCTGGCTTATGTGGGGCAGATATGCGGATTCGACGTGCTGGAAGTGTGAAGCGGACAAAAAATGCGGATATCCGAACAATCCCTGCGTTGTTTTTCCGCAGCGGCTTCTGCTATGATAAAGCCAGTGCCACATGGCAAATGCGATCCAACATCATACGCAAGGAGGCCACAAGCATGAAACGCATCGCGCTGATCCTTCTGTCCCTGCTGCTCCTGCTGTCCGTCGCGGCGGCGGAGGAACTGAAATACCAGTCCGATTTCACCGCGGATACCGATGGCTGGGTTGGCCGCGGCGCGACCGTCCGCATCACGGCGGATGGCCTGTACACCGAAGGTCGCACCGCCACCTGGAACTCCCCCGGGCGCGCATTTTCCCTCGCGGCAGGGGCATCCTACGACATTCAGGTGGATGTTATGCAAACTGAACTGGACAGCGGCCGCTTCATCCTCTCGGTGGAGCATGCGCGGGATGGCCAGACCAGCTATGAAAATCTGGTTTCCGCCAATGTGCCGCGCGGCGAATGGACGACCCTCACCGTGACCTGGACGGCTGGCAGCTATGACACCTATGTGCTGTATGTGGAAGGCGGCGCGGCGGATACGTCCTTCACCATCCGCAATTTCAGCCTCGTGGGTGCGGCGCCGGTGGATCCTTCCGCACGGGTGGAACGAGAATCCTTTGTGATGCCTGAAACTGAGGAGGAACTGACCGCAATGTTTGACAGCATGACGCCCCTGGCCAGTTACAAGAAGGATGGCGAGGGCAATCCGCTCTACACCCAGCGCTTCGGTGCAGATCCGGGCTTCCTGGTCTGGAACGACCGTCTCTATGTCTACACCACCAACGACGTGGTGGAATACGACCGCAATGGCAACGTGAAGGAGAATTCCTACGGCCAGGTCAACAAGATCAACTGCATCTCCTCCAGCGATCTGGTCAACTGGACCGATCATGGTGCGATCCCGGTGGCAGGCTACAAGGGCATCGCGACCTGGGCGAACAACTCCTGGGCGCCCTGCGCGGCCCACAAGATCATCGACGGGCAGGATAAGTTCTTCCTGTATTTCTGCAATGGCGGCAATGGTGTGTCCGTCCTGACGGCGGATGATCCAGCCGGCCCCTGGACGGATCCGCTGGGCCATGGGCTCATCACCCGTGCAACGCCCAACTGCGCCAACGTGCTCTGGCTGTTCGATCCGGCAGTGTTTGTGGATGAGGATGGCACGGGCTATCTGTACTTTGGCGGCGGCGTCCCTGAGGGCAAGACCGCGGCGCCCGGCACCATCCGCTGCGTCCAGCTGGGCGAGGACATGATCTCCATCGTCGGCGAGCCGCAGGTCATCGATGCGCCCTATGTCTTTGAGGACAGCGGCATGAACCGCATCGGCGACACCTATTATTACTCCTACTGCTCCAACTGGCAGACCGACGGCAATGACCTCGGCCTGACCTCCGGCGCCATTCAGTACATGACTGCGCCTACCCCCATGGGGCCGTTCACCTACGGCGGCGAGCTCTTCGTCAATCAGGGGCGCTTCTTCGGCATGTACGGCAACAACCATCACAGCATCGTCACCTTCAAGGGCGTGCATTATCTGCTCTACCACAACCGCCCGGTGGAAAAGGCCATGGGCATCACCGGCAACTACCGCAGCCCGCAGATCGACGTGCTCCCCGTGAGCGAGGATGGCAAGCTCGGCCCTGTCACCGGCACGATGAAGGGCATCGCGCAGCTTCACACGCTGGATCCCTATCAGCCTGTTTCTGCGCGGACGATCTATCGTGAGGCGGGCATCGAAGTGACCGGTTACGGCCCGGAGGCGCTGCTCGTGGCACGGCAGGGGGACTTCATCCAGGTCAAGGGCGTTGAATTTGCGTCAGGCGCGGCGAAATTCACCCTGCGTGCGGCCAGCGAAACGGGCGGCGCGGTGCGTGTGCTCACCGGCGGCGTCAAGGGCGATGTGCTGTGTGAGTTCACCATCCCGGCCGGGACGGACATGCAGGAATTCACCGTGGATTGCCAGGACGTGACCGGCGTGGCGGATGTGTATCTGCTCTTCGCCGGCGATGTGACGGCGGACTGGTGGCAAGTGACTGGCAAGTAAAGGCAAGGGGGAGCGCTTCTGACAAGGGGCGCCCCCTTTCTCTTCAGAAGGGCTTCATCCGCGCGGACGATGTCGGCCTGCCTGGCGCAGAAATGCCCGTGGGCACACCCTGTGGAAAGAAAATCGCACAAATTCCGGAAAACGCTTGACAAACGCGTGCGATTTTGCTATCATATCAAAGCTGAATTCTATTCAGTATGTGCCAATATGGCTCAGTTGGTAGAGCAGCTGATTCGTAATCAGCAGGTCGAGGGTTCGAGTCCCTCTATTGGCTCTTTTTTGTGGGCGGATGCAACGCCCCATGCATCGAGGTGTAGCGCAGTTTGGTAGCGCGTTTGGTTCGGGACCAAAAGGCCGCGGGTTCGAATCCCGCCACTTCGACACGCTGATCGGGGATACCCTATGGGTGTCCCCGGTTTTTATTTGAGAAGTGGGCGGATTCGAAGGGTACGGCATGGAAACGCGGCCTGCTCCATCGCGCGAAAAATGCGACGCCTCCGCGCCCGTCACTAGCCTGATTTCCCCTCCTCCGCGGGGAAGAAGGAATTTCACTGCCCGGCGGCGAATCATTAAACCGGCAACTTTTGCGAATGCTGATCATGGCGCCTTCGCGGCGTCCTGGCCGATCGTGTGCGGCCATACAAAGGGCGGCGTCCGGAGGGGCGCATCGCAGCTTTTCATTGAGGGTGATGTTATGCAGGATTTCGTAACCTTGATCAACCTGGATGACGCGCTAAGCCGCGCATTGGCGCGCAGGCTGCGCAGTGAGGGCTTCTTCTGCCGGATCATGCCCCGCGGCACGACGGCGGATGAGGTGCTGGCCTCGGGCGCACGCGGCGTGATCCTGGCCGCTGGCGGCGGCACGCAGCCGGAGGAGCTTCCGCAGATGCGCGATCTGCTCCAGTCCGGCCTGCCCATGCTCTGCCTGGGCAGCATCGCGCTGACACTGTGTACGGCGCTGGGCGGCAGCCTGGGCGATCCGCAGGAGAGCGGCGTCACCCATGCGGCGTTCGACCCGGAAGACGCGCTCTTTGCGGGGCTGGAGGACGGCGAATGCTACCTGCCGGAGTGCCGGGTGATGGCGTTCACCGCGGAGCAGGGGTCTGTCTGTGCGACGGCGGACGGCGCCGTGCTGGGCCTGCATGCCCGTCAGCGCGATGTGTGGGGGCTGGCGTTCCCCCTGGAACGCAATGATCCCGTCACCGGGACGCTGCTGACGAATTTCTGCCAGACCAGCTGCGGCTGTACGCGCTGGTGGAATGAGCATGCGCTGATCGACCAGGCGCGATCCGCCATTGCGGAGGCCGCGGGCGAAGGCGATGCGCTCTGTGCGCTGTCCGGCGGTGTGGACAGCGGCGTTTGCGCCTTGCTGGGCCAGCTGGCGCTGGGGGCACGCCTGCATTGCATCTTTGTGGATACGGGGCTGATGCGCCAGGGCGAGGCCGATGAGGTCATGGCGGCGTATCAGGATCAGATGGGGCTGAAGGTCCGCCGGGTGGATGCGCGTGCGGAATTCCTCCTGGCGCTGCAGGGCGTGACCGATCCGCAGGAGAAGGAGCGCATCGTCAGCACGCTTCTGCGGGATCTGCTCTGCCGGGAGGCCGAGGCGCTGCCGGGCGTGCGGCTGATCCTGCGCGGCACGAATTACACCGACCGGCCCGTGGCGGCGGAAATGTCCGGGCTGCCCCAGGGCGTGTCGATCCTGGAGCCGGTGCGTGAATTGTTCAAGGACGAGATCCGCCAGGTGGGCGAGGTGCTCGGCATGCCGCAGGCGATGATCACGCGCCAGCCCTTCCCGGGGAGCGGCCTTGCGTCCCGCATCATGACGGAGATCACCGCTGAACGGTTGGAACTGACCCGTCAGGCGGATGCGATCTTCCGCCGGGAGATCGAGGAGGCCGGGCTGCAGAAGCGGCTCTGGCAGTATTACGCCGCGCTGGCACTGTCGCCCCTGCCGGGTGGGGGATTGATCGTCATCCTGCGCGCGGTGCAGGCGGCCGCAGGGGATGCAGGGCTTCCGGCGCGTCTGCCCCATGACCTGCTCGAACGCGTCACCACCCAGACGCTGCAGCAATGCCCGGAGGTGCAGCGCGTGTTCTACGACTGCACGCCCAGCAGCAGCTATGCGCAGGCCGCCGGCAAGTGAATGCCGCATGATCCGCCTTTTGCGGCGCTTTGTGTGCAAAATGCGGTTTCGCCCCTTTACAAATATCGCATTTCCGCTGTATAATCATAGCGTATGGCATGCGTCAGACATGCATTTTTCAACGACATAGAAACGATATGGAATGGAGACGAGCATTATGGCGATGAACCTTAAGCTGACCGGCGTGAACGGTTTTGTCAACCAGGCTGAAATGGACAATATGTCCGCCCTGATGGAGACGGTCAACAATGTGCTGCTGTCCGGCGAGGGCGCTGGCAACGATTTCCTGGGCTGGCTGGATCTGCCGGTGAACTACGACAAGGAAGAGTTCGCCCGCATTCAGGCGGCGGCGAAGAAGATCCAGGGCGACAGCGAGGTGCTGGTGGTCATCGGCATCGGCGGCTCCTATCTGGGCGCGCGCGCGGCGATCG
>CAZIUA010000115.1:0-5303 GCA_964542315.1 uncultured Faecalibacterium sp.
CCTAGACACCCTGATTAAGAGTCAGGTGCTCTACCAACTGAGCTAATGGTGCATAAGAGATCCGGGCAGTACACCATTAGGGACTCGAACCCTAGACACCCTGATTAAGAGTCAGGTGCTCTACCAACTGAGCTAATGGTGCACATGCAACCGCATCTCGCGGTCAACGAATGATATTATAGCGCATTTCAGAAAAAAGTCAATAGGTTTTTGAAATTTTTTTGATTTTTTCTTTCGATGTTGCCGAAGAAGGTCTTTCGGGGTATAATGCAAGCGGGAGTTGATATGATGGAATACAGGATCAAGGCATCAGATGACGGCCGAAAGTTGCGGGACATTCTGCGTCAGGTCATGGGGGTCTGTTATTCTGCGATGAAGAGCGCCAAATGGGACGGGCGCATCACTGTAGATGGCCTGGCGACACCCGTGGACGCTATCGTCCGCGAGGGACAGCTGGTGTGCATCCGCTTCAGGGACGCCGCACCGGCCTACCAGGTCAAGCCCTATGCGCTGCCGCTGGTGATCCCCTATGAGGATGAGCATCTCTACGTCATTGACAAACCGGCGCCGCTGGCCAGCCAATCCAGTGAAAGGCATCCGGATGACACGCTGGAAAACGCGCTCTATGCGCATCTGGGATGTCCAGCGGACTATATCTACCGCCCCGTCAACCGGCTCGACAAAGGCACCAGCGGCCTGATGGTCGTGGCCAAGGATGCACACATCCAGCACCTTCTGCAGAAGATGCTGCATTCCGATGCGTTTTCGCGCATCTACCTCGCCGTAGTGGAGGGGCATCTGCCTGACATGCAGGGCGTGGTCGATGCCCCCATCGGCAAGGAGGATGCTGCCAGCATCAAGCGGCTCGTCCGCGATGACGGGAAGCCCTCCGTCACGCATTACGAGGTGCTGCAGGAGCGCAATGGCCGCTCGCTGGTGCGCCTTCGCCTGGAAACGGGGCGGACGCATCAAATCCGCGTCCACATGGCGCATCTGGGCTGCCCCGTGTGCGGCGATTTCCTCTACGGGACGGAATTGCCCGAATTGCCGGGCCGCTTTGCGCTGCATTCGCACGAATTGACGCTGCAGCATCCCCTCACCATGGAAGGGCTGCATGTCGTGTCGCCCCCGCCCGCTGCACTCAGCGCGCTGCTTGACTGACCGCATCGGCCAGCCAGCGTTTGGCGGAATCCGCCTGTGCCGCAAGGCGTGCATTGACTGCTGCCCAGTCGGGAGCTTCCAGATCAAATACGCCGATAGTGCGCAGGAGCTGATCGATGCGGCTGTTCTTGCCTTGCGGGTCATCCTCGCGATACCGGCGGACGATGCTGCACGGCCGGTTGAGGATGGCGGAAAAGGTCGCGCCGTGGAAGCTGTCGGTCACCACATGGGCGGCGCCGTCAATCAGCGCAAGCCATCGTTGCGGCGGAACATCCTCCTCCAGCGGATAACCGGCCTGACGCGCCTCTTCTGTACGGGGGATGACGCGGACTGCGCATTTTTCGCGCGCCGCCACCGCACGGACTGTCTCCCAGTAGGAAGGATCATCACCGATAAAGTAGCACAGGATATACTTTCCCTGCGGCCTCTCGCCTGACATGGCCTCCTGCCAGCGCTCCTTCGGCAGGAGCATCACAGGATCCGGCAGGACAGCAGCTTCCACGCTGGACATCTTTTTGAGCAGCGCCGCACCTTCCTCCTCGCGCACGGACACCGCCGCAAATCCCTTTACCAGCCGCGTGATCAGACGCTGCTTGCGCTTGCAGGGCATGTCCTTCACGCCCAGCGAAGGGGCATAGGCCACCCGGGGCTTGTCCGTGAAATCCAGAAAATACGCCGGGTTCAGCCATTCAGGCGACCAGATCTGATCCGAACCGCAGAGTACCACATCATACGCCTGTGCAGCAGCCTTCAGCGCCGCATGATCCCGGCAGGGTGCGCTCAGGCGCATTTTTTCCGCACGGAAGGCATCGAATCCGCCGTGCATTTTGCCAGTGGCACGCTTTTTGCGCAGACCGGACAGGATCAGCCTCGGAGAATTGCCGCTCCGCAGCAGGTTGCGGATCTTCTCCGCCTGATCGGGGGCGTAATCGATGTGCTCCGCGTCATAGTCCATGTCCAGCAGCACCTGCTGCAGCGCCCACGCCTGCAGGGTGGAGCCGTAATTGTCGTTGTGCAGGAAAGTCATCACGCCGATGCGTGTCATCATCATCACCTCATGCGCCCATTATACCATGCTTGCGAAGATGCGTCAAACATGATACAATGGTTTGAATTTCTACAAGAGGAGGCAGCCTGATGGGTCGGATCGTTGTCGTCGCGGAGAAGCCCAGTGTGGGACGCGACATTGCCCGCGTGCTGAAGTGTACCCAGCGCGGTCAGGGTTGTCTGATGAACGACAAATGGGTCGTCACCTGGGCGGTCGGCCATCTGGTCACACTGGTCGAACCGGATGAACTGGACGAGAAATATAAGAAGTGGCAGTTCGATACGTTGCCGATCCTGCCGGCGGATATCCCGCTGAAGGTCATCCCCCAGTCGCGCGACCAGTACAAAGTCGTCAAGGAACTGATCAACGCCGCGGACACCGACCGCCTCGTCTGCGCAACGGATGCCGGGCGCGAGGGTGAACTTATCTTCCGCTATATTTATGCAAAGGCCAAGTGCAAGAAGCCTTTTGACCGTCTGTGGATCTCCTCCATGACGGATGAGGCCATCCAGGAGGGCTTCCGCAGCATTCAGCCGGGAACGAAGTACGACGGCCTGTACAGCAGTGCGCAGTGCCGCTCTCAGGCGGACTGGCTGGTCGGCATGAACGCAAGCCGCGCCTTCACGCTCAAGTATGACACCTTGCTTTCCGTGGGACGCGTGCAGACGCCGACGCTGGCCATCCTTGTCAGGCGCCGCAAGGAGATCGAGGACTTCAAGCCGGAGGAATACGCCACCGTCACGGCTGATTTCGGCGATTACAAGGGCGTATGGTTCCATCACAAGCTGGAGCCTGACACGCATATCCCGAAGATCGACGCGGCGAAAAACATCGCGGCTGAGATCAAGGGCAAGCCTGCGCGCGTCATCACCGCTGAAACGGTGCGCAAGAAGGAGCCGCCGCCTCAGCTGTACGATCTGACCAGCCTGCAGCGCGATGCGAACCGTCTGCTTGGCTTCACCGCTGACAAGACGCTGAAGGTCGCGCAGAGCCTCTACGAAACGCGCAAAGCCCTCACCTATCCCCGAACCGACAGCCGCTATCTGCCGCCGGACATGATTCCCCGTGTCGTGCAGACCATGAAACTGCTGCCGGCGAGCTATCAGGCGCTGGTGCCGGGCGCGCTCCCCGGCGGAAAGCTCCCTGTCAGCAAGCGCACGGTGGATGAGACCAAGGTGACGGATCACCATGCCATCATCCCCACCGCCCAGCGTGTGAACCCGGACAGCTTCTCCGAGGATGAAAAGCAGCTGTACGACCTGGTCGCACGCCGCATGCTGACGGCGTTCTATCCCTGGTGCGAATACGACGCGACGAAGATCATCACGGAAGTACCGGGGGAAAGGCAGCCCCATCACTTCCGCACGAACGGCCGCACGGTGCTGGTCAATGGCTGGCATGATGTGCCGCCGCTGGCCAATCCGCCCAAGGCGAAATCCGCCCGCAAAAAGACGGATGAGGAGGACGTGACGTTGCCGCCGCTGCAAGTTGGCGATGCGCGCACGGTGAGATCCGCCGCGGTGAAGGAGGACAAGACCAAGCCGCCCGCACAGATGAACGACGCTTCCCTTTTGGCAGCTATGGAGACCGCCGGCAAGGAGCTGGAGGATGAAGAGCTCGTCAAGCAGATGAAGGGCAGCGGCATCGGTACCCCTGCGACCCGTGCAGCCATCATCGAGCGACTCATCAAGGTCGGCTACGCTGTGCGCAAGGGCAAGAATATCCTCGCGACAGACAAGGGCGTCCAGCTCATCGCCATCATGCCCCGGGAGATCGCCTCCCCGGAGATGACCGGCCGGTGGGAACTTGCGCTGGATCAGATCACCGACGGCAAGCAGGACGCGGACAAATTCATGGAATCCATCCGCAAATTCTCCGCCTTCCTGGTGGATTACGCCCGCAACAACCGCGCCGCTGTCTCTTTCCCCGACGATGCACGGCGGAAGAAGCGCCGCCAGACCATGGTGTCGCGCGGAACGCCGGTGGAGGGCTGTGCATGCCCCGTCTGCAAGGAAGGAACTGTGCTTGAAACAGAACGTTCCTTCCTGTGTTCCCGCGCGGCAGAAGGGTGCAAATTCACCCTCTGGAAGGACTGTCTGACACGCGGCGGCGGCCCTGAGCTGAACGCAACGCTCATCCAGCTGCTGCTGAGCAATCAGGTGCTGCGCGGCTCCACGGGCGTCATCATGCTGGACGAGAAGCAGATCCGCTTCTTCCCCCATGGCACGGACATGCCCTCCGCAAGACGTTCGCTGATTTACGAAAAGAAGTGAAGAATGTTCATATTCCCTTCAAAGAGTTGTTGCATGATGATCGTGCCCCGTTTTCGCGGCGGCACGGTTTTCTTTTCGGAAAATCATCGAAAAAAATCCCGATTTATCCCTTGCTTTTTCTTTAACAATGGTGTACTATGTACACTGAGGGAATAAGGTTTGCCTGATTCCCTGACGTAACCTTTTAAAGCTCATTAATTTGTGGAAAGAGGTTGTATGCAGCATGGCTAACATCGATCTGAGCAAGTATGGCATTACTGGCACGACTGAGATCGTGCATAATCCTTCCTTCGAAGAGCTCTTCGTTGAAGAGACCAAGCCCGAACTGGAGGGCTATGAGAAGGGTCAGCTGACCGAGCTGGGTGCTGTGAACGTGATGACCGGCATCTACACCGGCCGTTCCCCCAAGGACAAGTACATCGTCATGGACGAGAACTCCAAGGACACCGTGTGGTGGACCTCTGAAGAGTTCAAGAACGACAACCACCCCATGACCGGCGAGACCTGGTCCGTGGTGAAGGATCTGGCCATGAAGGAGCTCTCTGGCAAGAAGCTGTTCGTGGTGGATGCCTTCTGCGGCGCCAACGCTGACACCCGCATGAGCGTCCGCTTCATCGTGGAGGTCGCCTGGCAGGCCCACTTCATCAAGAACATGTTCATCATCCCCTCCGAGGAGGAGCTGAAGAACTTCGAGCCTGACTTCGTGGTGTACAACGCCTCCAAGGCCAAGGTCGAGAACTACAAGGAGCTGGGCCTCAACAGCGAGACCTGCGTTGCCTTCAACATCACCTCCCGTGAGCAGGTCATCCTGAACACCTGGT
>CAZIUA010000116.1:0-4889 GCA_964542315.1 uncultured Faecalibacterium sp.
AATGCCGTCACTGATAGTGTACTCCAAACCGCCGAATCTGTCAATAGTGAACATCAGTTTGCCCTGCGCGATGACCAGACGCAGACCGAGGAATTCAAGCGCTGGTTCGGGAACAGCCAGGTTGTGAACGAGGATGGAAGCCCGAAGGTGATGTATCACGGAACACCCTACGGCGGTTTCACGGTGTTCAAAGGGTGGCAGTATTTCACCGATGACAAGGAATACGCAGGTAAATACCACAATCCCAGCGCGAGCAGCATCAGAGGCCGCTATCAGCCCGCAACGAGCGAGCAAACCTACGAAGTGTATCTGAGCGTCAAAAAGCCTTTTGATACACACATCCCTGAAGTGCGCGAAATCTGGGAGAACGAATTCTACGGTCACTACAGCCGGACACCGTTGAGTGAGAGAGGCGTTCCCGACTGGACGGATGGCATCGACCTGGTAGAATTCATCGAAGATAACGAATACGACTTCGATGGGATCATCCTGGACGAGGGCGGCGTTGGCGGATACGGCGACGAAGTGAAGGACAGAGGACTCAGCGTGGTCGTTCGCAACTCGAACCAGATCAAGGACGCATCGCCAGTGACCTACGACGACGCAGGGGAAGTCATCCCATTGTCGGAGCGGTTCGATACAGGCAAGCAGGATATCCGTTTCAGCCTGAGGGATAGCAACGGCAACGACGTTGTTCTTCAAGCAAAAGAGCTGGAAGAAAACAAAAAGCGAGTAGCTGGCATGAAACCTGTTATCGAACTCACAGGCAATAATTTTTCTACTAATTACTATGAAAAAGCCCTCAATTATTACAAAACAGGCAATGATGTAGCAGAAAACCCGGTTCTTGGTGCTGTGCATATCGAAGAAAGTGGACTTGAACATTTAATGGATTACCTTTCCTATCGCAAAACCGCTTTGATTCCTGCAATCAAAAAAGTGATTGAAAACGGTGAAATAGTCCATTATGAACCTACGCACAAATCTAAGCCATGGGGTACAGCCATTATTGCAGGCAAAGTGATTCTTGATGGGAAAGATTACTACATGGGCGTTTCTGTTCGTCATCTTGCCAACCAAGATACAAGATACTACATTTATGATGCTATTCTTGTAGATAGCAAAAAGACTACCACTCCGATCAAAAACGCGGGGGACAATGCCGTAACCGCACAGAGTGATAGTCCTTCTATCTATAGTATACTACTCAGCATCAGGAAATACAACCCCTCTGGCAAAAAATTCGCCCTGCGCGACGGCATGACCACGGCGGATGTGCGCGACCGCCACGGCCTGCTGTGGGATCATACCAACGAGGCGCAGAGCGCGGTTTGCGTACAAAAAAGAAGGGCACTGCCGTTCCTACAAAGACCCCTTCCACTGAAAATAATCAGCTCCGGGGACACGGCAATGACCTTCCTGTAGCTATTATACTCTCTGACCTTGCAAATTACAATAGGGAATTTGCGAAAGATGGGCGCGATAATCCTGTGTGCGCGACATCATCAAAAGCAGCCTCCTCCGGCCTGGCCGGGGGAGGCTGCTGCTGTCTTATTTCCTTGTGAAGCCGTAGATGCCGATGGCGGCCGCGATGGAGAGGTTCAGCGAGTCGATCCGCTCATTGGAGGGAATGCGCACGGGCTGCCCCATGGCGGCGAATTCCGGCGGAAGGCCGCTGCCCTCGTTGCCGAAAATCAGCGCCCATTGCGGCGGGATCTCCCCGGCCAGCACATCCGGCAGGGACTTCGAGCCATCCAGCATGAAGGGATACAGCCCATGGGCCGGATAGTCGGCGCGATAGGCATCGAAATCGTCATAGGTGCGGATGCGCAGCTGGAACATGCTGCCCATGCTGGCGCGCACCACGCGGGGGTCAAAGACATCCACGCAGGGGCGGATGAGCGCCACGTCCTCCACGCCGAAACCCAGTGCCGTGCGCAGGATGGTGCCGACATTGCCGCAGTCCGACGGGTGGTGCAGCACCACATGGGGCTTGTGCGCGTCCAGCGCGTCATCGAATTTGTCGAACACCGCCGCCGCGAAGCAGTTCTCCTTGCCGGAAATGCGGCTCAGGGCGCGATCTGCTTCCTCCACACGCACATGGAGCTTCGCCGCCAGCTCGGTCAGCCGCTGTGCGCCCTCCGTCCCGGCGGATTTGGAGTGCAGCAGGACGCGGCGCGCCAGCTCGGGCCGGTGGAGCAGGCACTCCATCGCGGGGAACATCCCCGGCGCATAGGCATAATCCAGATCGGAACGATAGGGGGACAAGGACGGCATGGCGCACCTCCGCATTACTTGAACAGCACGTTTTTCTTCTTGGCGTCGTGGGGCATATCAAAGAGGGACTTGCCCATCTCCCGGGCGCGGGTGGAACGATCCAGCAGGCGATACAGCGCGCTGGCCAGCGGCACGCCGATCAGCATGCCGGGGATGCCCAGCATCCCGCCGCCGATGGTGACGGCTGCCAGCACCCATACGCCCGGCAGCCCGATGGACGAGCCGACCACGCGCGGGAAGACCAGATTGCCTTCGATCTGCTGGAGGATGACCAGGTAGATCACGAACAGCAGCGCGCTCAGCGGGCTTTCCACAAAGAGCATGAAGGCCCCGGCGATGCCCGCGATGTACGCGCCTGCAATGGGGATCAGCGCGGTGAAGCCCACCATCATCGAGATGGTCAGCGCATTGCTGAAGCCGAAGATCATCATCCCCAGGAAGCACATCGCCCCCAGGATCAGCGCCTCGGTACACTGTCCGACGATGAAGGCATGGAAGGCATCATCCAGCACGCGCAGCACATAGAGCACCCTGTCGGTGAATTTCTCCCCCAGGAAGGTGCGGCTGACACGCTGGAACTGCGCGGCCAACTTCTCCTTGCCGGCCATGAGATAAATGGCGAACACCAGCGCCAGAAAGACCGTCACCACGGTGGAGACCGCGCTGGTCACGGCGGAAGCCGCCACACCCACCACGCCGCCCACGCCCGTCATGACGAAGTTGATGGCATCCGTGATGGTCTTTTTCCAGTCGAAATCCGCCCCGGGGAGCGTCAGATTCAGCTCCCTGAGCAATTCGCCCACCTGGAATTCCTCATCCAGCCAGGCATACGCCTTGCTCAGCGCAGGCGGCAGCCCGGCGACGATCATTTCCACGCCCCTGGCCAATTCCGGCAGGACGGTGGAAATCAGCCAGACCAGCATTGCGGCCACCGTCAGGAAGGCCAGCGCCATGCACAGCGGCCGGCGGAGCTTCTTCACCGCGGATTTTTTGCTCCGGGGGAAGAAATTGCGCTCATAGAAACTCATGAGGATATTGGCCACATAGGCGATGACTGCACCCAGCAAAAGCGGCGAGGCCGCCGCCAGCGCCACGCCCGCCACATGGACGAGCGTGTGCCAGTAGGTGCAGGCCAGGTAGATCGCCACGATGGTGATCCCCGCGCGGATACAGGTTTTCCAGGTCAGATTCATCGGGCACCACCCTTTGAAAATCAGGAATTAAAGCTTCATGCCGTTGAGCTCGACGGTGCGGTTGAACACGGGCAGCTCAGCGGTGGAATCGGGGTCCTTGCAGAAATAGCCCACGCGGACGAACTGGAAGCTGGTGCCAGCCTCGCAGTCGCGGATGGCGGGTTCGGCATAGCCATGCAGGATGGTGAGGGTGTTGGGGCTGATCTTCTTGAGGAAGTCATAGTCCTTGCGGGTGAGGGCGTCCGTCTCCTCGGCGGCTTCCTCCTCCACAGCGGCTTCCTCAGCAGCCTCTTCGGACACCTCATCCTCAGCGGGCAGCAGCGGATCATACAGGCGCGCCTCGAAGGGGACCGCGTCCTCCGCGTTCACCCAATGCAGCACCTTGCCCTTGATCTTCCGGCCGGAGCCCTCGCAGCCCGCAAAGGAGTCAAAGTCCACCGTACACTGGATCTCGGTGATATTGCCGTTCTCGTCCTTCGTGCAGCCTTCGCACTTGACGATGCAGGCGCCCTTCAGGCGAACCTCGAAGCCGGGGTACATGCGCTGGAACTTGCCCACGGGGTTCTCCATGAAGTCATCCGCGTCGATATAGATTTCGCGGCCGAGGGTCACGGTATGCGTGCCCATGTCGGGGTTCTTGGGGTGATTCTCCACCGTCAGCTCGCGCTTCTCGCCCTCGGGCCAGTTGGTCAGGACGACCTTGATGGGCTTGAGCACCGCAGAGACGCGGGCGGCGTTGGCATCCAGATCCTGACGGACACAGGCCTCCAGCACAGCGGTATCCACCACGGAATCCGCCTTGCTCAGGCCGATGCGGCTGATGAAATCGCGGATGGCGGCGGCGGTGTAGCCACGGCGGCGCAGCGCGGACAGGGTGGGCATGCGGGGATCGTCCCAGCCGCGGACATAGCCGCCCTCCACCAGCGCACGCAGCTTGCGCTTGGACATGACCGTGCGGGTCATGTTCAGGCGGGCAAACTCGATCTGGCGGGGCTTGGCAGGCAGCATATTGGCGCTGTGCTCCACCACCCAATCATACAGGGGACGATGGATCTCATATTCCAGGGAGCACATGGAGTGGCTGATGCCTTCCAGCGCGTCGCCGATGGGATGGGCAAAGTCATACATGGGATAGATGCACCACTTGTTGCCCGTGCGCCAGTGCTCCTTGTACAGGATGCGGTACATGGCGGGGTCGCGCATGACAATATTGGGGGACGCCATGTCGATCTTGGCGCGCAGGGTATAGCGGCCCTCGGGGAATTCGCCATTCTTCATGCGGCGGAAGAGGTCGAGGGATTCCTCCGCCGGACGGTCACGCCAGGGGGAATTCTTGCCGGGCTTGGTCAGCGTGCCGCGGTATTCGCGCATCTGCTCCTTGTCCAGCTCATCCACATAGGCCAGACCGCGCTTGATCCA
>CAZIUA010000117.1:0-4760 GCA_964542315.1 uncultured Faecalibacterium sp.
TTTGCAAGTACAGAGAAAAAGGCAGTTGGAAGCACTTGGTTTTTCGGTGTACTGCCTTGACGGGATCGAGCGGATTGGAGGTGTTCTGAATGAAATACAGTCCTCATGATTATCAGACCTACGCGACGGATTTCGTTCTGACGCATCCGTACTGTGGGCTGATCCTCGACATGGGATTGGGCAAGAGCGTCATCACGCTGACGGCGCTGTGGACTCTGCTGCTGGACAGCTTTGAAGTGGGCTGTGTGCTGGTGGTCGCTCCCAAGCGTGTGGCGGAAGATACCTGGCCCCGCGAGATTCAGAAGTGGGAGCATCTTCATGGGCTGACCTACTCGCTGGTCATGGGCAGCGAAAAGGAACGCCGGGCGGCATTGGCTCGGAGGGCGATGATCTACATCATCAACCGGGAGAATGTGGTTTGGCTGGTGGAGAACACGCCCTGGCGCTTTGATGCGCTGGTGATTGATGAGCTTTCGTCCTTCAAATCTTCCAAGGCACAGCGGTTCAAGGCGCTCAAGAAGGTGCGGCCTCAGTGCCGCCGTGTGATCGGACTGACAGGTACGCCCGCGCCCAACACACTGATCGACCTCTGGCCGCAGATGTATCTGCTGGACATGGGACAGCGCCTTGGTCGATTTCTGACCCACTACCGGGAACGCTTCTTTACACCGGATAAGCGCAATCGGGATGTGGTGTTCAGCTACAAGCTCCGCGAGGGCGCAGAGCAGAAGATCTACGAGCTGATCGGCGATATCTGTATCTCCATGAAGGCTACGGATCATCTACAAATGCCCGAACTGATTTCAAACCGGGTGGAGGTTCATATGAGCGGGAAGGAGCAGAAACTCTACGACACCATGAAGCGCGACATGGTTTTGCAGCTTGCAGACGGAGAAATCGATGCTGTGAATGCGGCGGCGCTGTCGGGAAAGCTGCTCCAGATGGCGAACGGTGCTGTGTATGATTCCCAGGGGCGTGTAGCCCTCATCCATGAGCGCAAGCTGGATGCACTGGAGGATCTGGTGGAGGCGGCGAACGGGAAACCCGTTCTGGTAGCTTACTGGTATAAGCACGACCTCGAACGGATTCAGAAGCGATTCCCGGATAGCCGTGTGATCGACACACCCCGGGATATTGCTGACTGGAACACTGGTAGCATACAGATCGGGCTGCTCCACCCTGCTTCGGGCGGTCACGGGCTGAATCTGCAGGATGGCGGTTCGACGGTGATCTGGTACGGATTGACCTGGTCGCTGGAATTGTATCAGCAGCTCAATGCCCGCCTCTGGCGGCAGGGACAGAGCAGCAACACAGTCATCATCCATCATATCATTGCTGCTGGCACACATGATGAGGATGTGATGCGGGCGCTGGAACGCAAGGATGCCGGACAGTCTGCACTGATCGCAGCAGTCAAGGCTCGGCTGGAGGTGTGAATGTGGACGGCTATCAGGCACTGGCAAATGCCATTGTAGAACAGGCAGTGGTTGATTATCGCAGGGCAAGGCGCAAGCTGACCAAAGACCCCAAGCACGAAACCGCACAGGTGACGGTCAAGGGGATCGAGCGCTTCATTCGCTCATCGTGGTACAGCATGCTGACGAACGTTGATCCTGACGCACTCATGGACCGCTTGAATAAGGAGAACACATAATGACTGCAAAGGAATATCTTGAACAGGCAGCCCACCTCGACCAGCGAATCGACAACAAGCTGGATATTCTCTCTTCGCTGCGCGAGATGGCAACCAAAACCACCAGTGTGATGGACGGCGAAACCGTCAGTCATACCCGTAACGTACACAGTCTGCAGGATGTGATCGTGAAGATCGTGGACATGCAGAATGAGATCAACCGCGACATTGACCGCCTTGTGGATCTGAAAAAGGAGGTCACCGATGTGCTTCGTCAGGTCAAGAATCCTGCCAGCCAGGCGGTTCTTGAGTATCGGTATCTGTGTTACCGCACGTGGGAAGAGATCGCCGATACCATGGGATTGCACATTCGGAGCGTCTATAAGATCCACGGGCGTGGGCTACAGGAAGTGGATGCCATCCTTCAGAAGAACGCTGCGTAAGAAAAATTTCTGAAAGGGCAGTAAAAGGCACTAAAGGGCACTTGAGGGCACTATGGATTTGTGGTAAGGTGTATTTGTCAAAATACATCATCAGCCTTCGCGGTACAAACCGTGAGGGCTTTTTTCATGGAAAGGGATATGTCTATGCTGTTTACGAGCGAACAGGTGTCCTGCGGTCATCCAGACAAAATCTGTGACCAGATCGCGGATGCCATTCTTACGGATTGCTTACGTCACGACCCGGACAGTCGTGTGGCAATGGAGTGCCTGATCAAGGAAAACAGAGTTGTTGTTGCCGGGGAGATCACCTCCAAGCATTCGCCCGATATCTGTGCGCTGACGCAGGAAGTTCTTTCTGATATCGGTGTGGCGAACGCGGGTGCCTACACCGTATCCGGGCTGATCACACACCAAAGCCCCGATATCGCGCAGGGTGTTGACACAGGCGGAGCTGGCGATCAGGGCATGATGTACGGCTATGCCACGGATGAAACGCCTGAACTGCTGCCGATTGCCTATGTGCTGGCAACGAAGGCACTTGTGCTTCTGAGAGAACTACATTCCCCGCTACTTCTCCCGGATGCCAAGGCTCAGGTGACCTACGATTATGATCGGCACAGGATTGACACCTTTCTCATCAGCACACAGCACTGTGCGCAGGCGACGCAGGAGCAGATCGAAGCGCTCGTTCACAGCGTCATGCAGCACGCCGCCTTGTCCTATGGGCTAAACACAGATTTCAAAGCCCTGGTCAATCCAACCGGGCGCTTTGTGATCGGTGGCTCCTATGGCGATACGGGTGTGACAGGAAGGAAGATCATCGCAGACACCTACGGCGGCATGTGTCGCCACGGTGGTGGCGCTTTTTCGGGCAAGGATCCGACAAAGGTGGATCGCTCGGCGGCGTACATGGCCCGAAAGATTGCCTGCGACATGGTTCGCGCGGGACTTGCCCGACGCTGTGAGATCCAGCTGGCCTATGCCATTGGTGTAGAAGAGCCTGTTTCTGTGTCTGTGAACACCTATGGTACCTCCACGGTACCAGAAGCACAGCTGGTTCAGCGTGTACGCCAGCAGTACGATCTCACTCCCAATGGGATCAGTGCTTTTCTGCATTTGAAAGACGTGGACTACAGACAGACGGCAGCCTACGGGCATTTCGGTAAACCGGGGCTTCCGTGGGAACAGTGACGGAGGTGTGCGCATGGCGGTAACACTTCGGCAGGAAAGAAAAATACAGTCCATGCGCAAGCGACAGATGGGCTACCGTACCATTGCCGCTGAACTTGGGCTTAGCCGGGACGCTGTGCGAAACTACTGTGTGGCGCATGGCTTGAACGGTTGTGCGGTTCCCAAGGATCTGAAAGCTCAGACCTGCGCACACTGCGGCGGCAAGATCGTTCAGCCCAAGCGTGGCCGACCGCGCCGCTTCTGTTCCAACGAATGTTGCCGAGCCTGGTGGAAAGAACACCCGGAGGCGATTGACCGGCGCTTAACGGCCGTGTATGAAAGCACATGTCAGAACTGTGGGCAGACCTTTACCGCTTACGGCAATAACCACAGACGCTATTGCTCCCATGCATGTTATATCCAGCACCGATTCAAAAGCTGTGCATCTGCATGAAAAATATCTCGGAGTTGCTTGACTTTCAGCGCCTTCAGAGTGATGAATACCATACCAAATTCAAAGGAGGCGTGAATATGAAATTCACCACGACCGCACCCGATCGGCGCACGCTGATCAGAGCCATCGCTGAACATACGAACAGCGTCCCGAAGTATGCCGGACCGCCGTCCTTCGCCTACACTGCGGGCGACATCACGATTGACCGCGATGGCGAGGTCGATGTGCCAGATGAACAGGCGCAGGATTTGAAAGCCTTTCTGGTCACGCAAGGCTGGATGGTACCCGATCCCGAACCTGAACCCACGATCATCAAGATCGGATACCTCGCCAAGGATATGACGGTCAGGCACATGACCAACCTGATCCACATGCTCTACAGCAAACAAGATCTGCTGGCAAAGGCGCAAGGCTGTTCACCCGTCATTCGAATCGAGGAATCGGTGATCCAGCGCCTTCGCGAGGACATGCCAGCCAATCTGGATGAGTACGCAGAACTGCTTCGGAATTTCGAAGCACAGGGCGACTTGCAGGGCATCGAACTGAGCGACGGGCAGGTGAAACTTTCATACCCCATGCTGGGCGACGGTGTCGTATGGGCGATCCTGAGCACCAGAATTGTCGAGACCGCAAAGACTGCACATTGGGTCTTCTCCCAGCGCGTGGAGTCTGAGAACGAAAAGTACTACATGCGCAGCTGGCTGCTTCGCCTGGGCATGGGCGGCGCTGATTTCAAAGCGGACCGTGCTGCCTTGCTCAAGAATCTGAAGGGCTGCACAGCCTTCCCGGATAGTACGAAAGCACAGGAACACAAGGAACGCTGGAAGAACATCCGACACGAACAGCGTCAGCATCGGCTCGAACAGGAGGTGGATTCAGATGACAACACCAACGCCTGAGACACTGGCGGCTTTGCGCCAGCGATATACAGCGGGCAGCCGTGTGAAACTGATCCGCATGAACGATCCCTACCGCCACGATTTGAAAGCCGGGGCGATGGGAACGGTTGTGTGCGTTGATGATGCGGGCAACATCCATGTGAACTGGGACTGTGGATCTT
>CAZIUA010000118.1:0-4511 GCA_964542315.1 uncultured Faecalibacterium sp.
CAAGAAGGGCCACGGCAAGATCATCAACATCTGCTCCATGATGTCCGAGCTGGGCCGCGAGACGGTTTCCGCCTACGCCGCAGCCAAGGGCGGCCTGAAGATGCTGACCAAGAACATCTGTGCCGAATACGGCCACCTGAACATCCAGTGCAACGGCATCGGCCCGGGCTACATCGCGACCCCCCAGACCGCGCCCCTGCGCGAGATCCAGCCCGACGGCAGCCGTCATCCCTTCGACCAGTTCATCATCGCCAAGACCCCTGCCGAGCGCTGGGGCGAAGCGGACGACCTGGGCGGCCCCGCTGTGTTCCTCGCTTCCGATGCGTCCAACTTCGTCAACGGCCACATCCTCTATGTGGACGGCGGCATCCTGGCCTACATCGGCAAGCAGCCCTGATCGATCTTCCCTGTCTTCTGCAGCCTTGTGCCGTGTTCGTGCGGTGCAAGGCTGTTTTCGTTTCGGGGGACTTTGTCGCGTTTTGCGGCGGAAAGCCGCTGAAATACATCAACGGCTCTCTTGTGTAAAGGGAGCTGCAGGGGATCAAAAAAAGTGGCCGCAGCCACTTTTTTGACAAACCGTGGGGGAACGAAGTCCCCATTCGATCAGTGATAGAAGTCGATGTCGTAGTGGATCACGCACACATACCGCGGATCGATCGCCCTGGCCGCCCGGCCGAGTTCCTCCGTCAGCCGCGCCGTGTCCGTGTATCCCGCCGGGATCACCACGTCGAAGATCAGGTTCGTCTGCTCCTCGCCGGGCACCATGCGCAGATCGTGGAGCATGAATTCGTCGCCCAGCGCCTTGAGCGCCTCATTCAGGCGGTCGTGCGCCTCGTCGGTCTTAGCGTCGCCGCTGACGATGGGATCCATATGGATGCACAGGGGGATGTTCAGCGCCTCACCGATCTCGTGCTCCGCGCGGTCGATCACCTCATGCAGCACCAGGATGTCGCCGTCCGCAGGCACTTCCGCGTGGATGGACGCAAAGCACCGTCCCGGGCCGTAATCGTGGATCAGCAGATCATGCGTGCCCAAAATATGCTTGTACTTCGTCAGCCGGCTGATGATCTCCCTGCCCAATTCCGGGTTCGTGCGTCCGCCCATCAGGCTGTCCACCGTGTCGCGCACCACCTCGTAGCCGGCCTTGAGCACCAGCAGCGACACCGCCACGCCCATCCACCCATCGATGGGGATGCTGAACACATGGCCAATCACCATGGAGACCGCCACGGCGGAGGTCGCCAGGACGTCGGAGAGGGAATCCTTCGCCGCGGCCAGAAGGGACGGGAAGTCGATCAGCCGCCCCACCGCGCGGTAAAAGAAGAACAGGCCGCATTTGGCCAGGATGGACAGAAGCAGAATGCCCATCGGCACCCAGCCGAAAGCCACCGGCTCCGCCGAGGCGATGCTCTGCACACCACTGCGGAAGGTCTCCACGCCCATGACCAGGATGAGCACGCCCACCGCCAGCGCGCCAAGGTATTCCATGCGCCCATGCCCAAAGGGATGCCCCCTGTCCACGGGTTTCTGCGCCAGACGCATGCTGACCAGCGATACCACGCTGCCGGCCGCGTCGGAGAGGTTGTTGATCGCGTCCGCCATGATGGCGACGGAGCCCGTCAGCGAGCCGATGAGCAGCTTCCCTGCCGCAAGCAGCGCATTCACCCCTACGCCCACGCTGGAGCCGAATGTCCCCAGCCGCTTCCGCACCGGCTGATCCGTCGGCATTTCACCCGGACGCAGGAGCTTCTTCACCATTTTCTGCAATGTCATTCATCCTTTCCAACAGGATCTCTTCCTTTATATATGCGTTTCTGCGGCCAGGTGTGCTTTGGCGGCCTCCAGAAGCGTCTCCCGGTCATTGGGGAGCACATCGTCCAGCAGCTGATCCAGCAGCCACCCCAGCGTCTCCCCGACCGCGCGCCCCTTCGCGCCCAAAGCCATCACGTCGCGGCCGTTCACCGCCATGTCGCGCAGCGTCACACAGGGCTGCTCCGCCAAAAGGATTTCCAGCGCGGACAGCGTATCCTCCCGGTGCTGCTCGACCGCAGCGTCGTCCTTCGTGCCGGTCGCCAGGGCATCCGCGCGCTTGACCTCGATCAGCTGGCGCAGCGCCTCCTCGCCCAAACGATTCAGCCGCCGCTTCAGCAGCTGCCTGTCCGGCGTGACCGGCCAGCCGTGGCTGCCGATCAGCTGCAGGGCGCGGTCGCGGGTGGCGTTGTCCACCTTGAGATCCGCCAGCACCTTTTCCGCGATGCGCACGGAGCGCTCCTCGTGCCCGTATGCATGCCCCTCACCGTTTTCATCCAGGGTGAAGCATTCCGGTTTGCCCGTGTCGTGGAGCAGCATCGTCAGCCGCAGCACCTCGGTCGGCGGCACCGCTTCCACCGCGCGGACGGTGTGCTCCCACACGTCCCAAAGATGGTGATGCGTCCGCTGGTCGAAGCCGTCCATCGGCGACAACTGCGGAAACAGGGTGAAGATTACGTCGCGGTATCGGCGTAGGATCTTCCCCGCACCGGCGCCGCACAGCAGCTTCGCCAGCTCGACGCGGATGCGCTCCGCCGCGACGCCGATGAGCGTATGCTTCAGCGCATGAATCGCCGCGTCCGTCTCCGGATCGATGCGGAAACCGTACACCGACGCAAACCGCATCGCGCGCATGATGCGCAGTGCATCCTCCTCGAACCGCTTGTAGGGATCACCCACGCAGCGGATGACGCCTGCCGCCAGATCCTCCTGGCCGCCAAAGGCATCCACCAACCCCGTGTGCGGATTCCACGCCATCGCGTTGATAGTGAAATCCCGCCGTGCCAGATCCTCACGCACATCCGCCACAAAGGTCACCCGATCCGGATGGCGGTGATCGGTGTATTCGCCGTCCACGCGGAAGGTCGTGACCTCATAAGGCTCATGGTCATGCATGACGGTCAACGTCCCGTGCTGCAGTCCGGTCTCGATCACATGCTGATCCCCAAAGACACGCTGCATCTGCTCCGGCAGCGCATCCGTGCAGATGTCCCAGTCCTTCGGTTCACGCCCCAGGAGGCTGTCGCGCACGCATCCGCCCACCACATACCCCTGATAGCCATTGCGGGCCAGCCTGTCCAGCACAAATTCAGCCCCAGCCGGTAGTTTTTGCATCCCTGCACCCCTTTTCTTCTGCATATTGCTATTATACATGAAGGGGCGGATGAATTGCAAGCCCCTGCGATGTTATTCTTTGTGTGTTTTGCACAATTTTCAGGCATAATTTTCTTCGTCCAATTTGCCTTCCTGAAAAGGGAATTTTCTTTTCAGGTGCTTGCAATTTGCGGGATGCGGTGTTACAATATACGAGTTGGTTTCTGCCTTCACGACGGGCGGCTGCATGCCTGTGCTGCGCATGGACATGTTCCGTCGCAGGGCGATCGGCTCACGATCTGACGAGACCAACCATCAAGTGCTGGGCGCCGCGGCCTTCCAACCACGCGGACGGTCAGCACCGCTGTACGCCTGCTTTCACCAGGCGACGACACCGAGGGTGCGGACGAAAGTTGCGTCCCTCTGGAGTGGGTTGCTCCAGATAGGCAAACCCGTTCCGCTGCTTCATCATGGCCGCGTTGAGCCGCCATGAACCATCTACGCGGCGCCAAGCCGCAAGGAAGCCCGCACCGGGACACCCGGTGAGGCCAAAAATTTGGAGGTGCATTTAACACATGGCACGTATTTCAGGTGTGGACCTGCCCCGTGAGAAGCGAGTGGAGTATGGCCTGACCTACATCTACGGCATCGGTCTGAAGACCTCTCAGAAGATGCTGGCAGAGGTTGGCATCAATCCCGACACTCGCGTGAAGGATCTCTCCGAGAACGACATCAGCAAGCTGCGCGATTACATCGAGCACAACCTGAAGGTCGAAGGTGATCTCCGCCGTGAAGTGGCGCTGAACATCAAGCGCCTGATGGAGATCGGCTGCTACCGTGGCGTTCGTCATCGCCGTGGTCTGCCCGTGCGCGGTCAGAACACCAAGAACAACGCCCGTACTCGCAAGGGTCCCGCGAAGACCATTGCTGGTAAGAAGAAGGCTGGCAAGTAATCGCCAGGCCCGCAGAAAAACGGAGGGAATAAACAATGGCTCCTAAGTCGAAGAACCTCAAGAAGGTTGTCCGCAAGCGCAAGGAGCGCAAGCTTGTCGAGCGCGGCGCTGCCCACATCTCTTCTTCTTTCAACAATACCATCGTCACCATCACTGACACGCAGGGCAATGCCCTGTCCTGGGCCTCCGCTGGCGGCCTGGGCTTCCGTGGCAGCAAGAAGTCTACCCCCTTCGCCGCTCAGACCGCCGCCGAGACCGCCGCGAAGGCCGCGATGGAGTACGGCCTGAAGACTGTCGAAGTGTACGTCAAGGGTCCCGGTTCCGGCCGTGAGGCTGCGATCCGCTCCCTGCAGGCCGCCGGTCTGGACGTGAGCATGATCAAGGACGTGACGCCCATCCCCCACAATGGCTGCCGTCCGCCCAAGCGCCGTCGCG
>CAZIUA010000119.1:0-4190 GCA_964542315.1 uncultured Faecalibacterium sp.
TCCCTGCTCCTGACCATCATCGGCGGCGTGAACTGGCTGCTGGTGGGGGTGTTCCAGTTCGACCTGGTGGCGTGGATCTTTGGCGGCCAGGGGGCGCTGCTCAGCCGCATCATCTATACCGTCATCGGCGCGGCGGCACTGTGGTGCATCACGCTGCTGTTCAAAAACAGGGAATCTGCGTGAGGGGAACATCCCCGTGCGAATGAAACATTGTCTGTGACAGGACGGGGCGGCCTTGGCAGGGCCGTCTTTTTTCGTGTGTCAGGGGATACGCTTTCTGTGCTTTTCGGGGCAAATGCCGCCAAAAAATCCTTTCATTTTTCCATATTCTATGCTACAATAAGTATCATACCATTTCTGTGTCCTTCAGGGCAGCGGCTCAGACCGCATATGCTTCACAAAAAAAAGGAGGCTCTTTCATTATGACGTCAAGATCCACGCAGCGCAATCCTCTGCTGATCCCCCTGATCGTTGTGCTTGTGGCGGCCATTGCGGCCATCGTGCTCCTGTTTGTGCACAGCAGCGATCTCAACCAGCAGGTGACCGACCTGAATTCCACGGTGGATTCCGTCTCCGTGGCACTGAATCAGGCCAATGCGAATCATGCCGCCGCGGAAGCATCCGTGGCCGAGCTGACGGAGCAGGTCAATGGGCTTTCCGCCGAATTGGCGGAGGCGGATCAGGCGCTGGCGGCCGTCAATGAAAAGCTGCAGGCGGCGGAAAATCAGCAGCAGACCGATGCGCAGACCATCGCTGACCTGAAGACCGAGCAGGAGACGCTCAACGCCCGCATTGAGCAGCTGACCGCCGAACTGGATGAGGCGAAGACTGCCCTGGGGCAGACGCAGCAGGCGCTGACCGCTGCCGAGGCGAATGTGGCCGCGCTGACGGCTGAGCGCGACGGCCTGGCGCAGAACCTGACCACTGTGGAGACCCAGAAGAATGAGCTGGCGCAGAAGGTCACAGACCTGGAGGGGCAGCTGACAAGCGCCCAGCAGGCCCTGACGGAGGCCACCGAGGCCAAGACCGCGGCGGATGCGGCGATCACCTCGTTGCAGGCGGAAAAGGGCAAGCTGGAGGAATCCATCGCGGCCCTCAACACCCAGCTGGATGCGGTCAATCTGCAGCTGCAGGCGGCGGAAGAATGCCAGACCGCAGCGGACGCCACCATCGCGGAGCTCAATGCCGCCAAGGAAGTGCTGGAGGCTGACCTGGCCACGCTGAACACCCAGCTGGAGAACGTCAATGCCCAGCTCATCGCGGCGGAGCAGGATCTGTCCACCGCGGATGCATCCCAGATCGAGGCGAATGAGAAGATCGCCACCCTGTCCAACCAGATCAATTCCGCCAATGCGGCGCTGGTCGCGGCGCAGAGCAACCTGACCAACACAACGTCCAGCCTGAACGACGCCAAGGCGCAGGTGGATGCGCTGACGGAAAAGAACACCGCGCTGGAAGCGGATGTGGCTGACCTGACGGAAAAGAACACCGCGCTGGAAGCCGCCCTCGCGGAGCTGACCGGTGAAAAGTCCGCCGTGGAAGCGGAAAAGGAGATCCTGACTGCCCAGCTGTCCAGCACGCAGGACACCATGGTCGAGCTGCTCAGCCAGCATGCCATGGCGCAGGGCTTCAATGGCGTCATCAAGGTGTCCGCCATCATCAATGCGCAGGGCGAGGTCGCCTACCTGACCGTGGATGCTTCCGGCGAAACGGAAGGTCTGGGCCAGCAGGTGATGGATCCTGCCTATCTGACGCAGTTCCTGGGCAAGCGCCTGCCCCTGACCCTCGGGGTGGATGTGGATGCCCTCACCGGTGCGACGGTGACCTCCCAGGCGGTGGTGGATGCGCTGAACCTCCTTGCCACCGATTATGACAACACCCATCCCGGCACCAGCGTGATCGAGCAGACCTCCGTCACCAAGGAGATCGCATATGTGCAGAATGTGCAGGGGCATGACAGCACGGTGAAGGTCGTCGTGCTCACCACGCCCGAGGGCGTCATCACCGATGTGAAGGTCTATGCGGAGGACGAGACCAACGGCCGGAAGGTCATGTCCAATGCCTTCACCGGGCAGTTCGTCGGCCGCAGCAGCACCATCACCCTGGGTGTGGAAGTGGATGCCGTGGCCGGAGCCACTGCGTCCTCCCAGGCCGTGGTGGATGCGGTGAACAATGTGATCCGCTGAGTGATTTCCTGATCTTATCATCCCAGGAGGTTATGACCCATGTCCCGAGCCAACAAGGGCAGGAATGTATTATGGATCCTGCTGATCGTGCTGACCATCGCGTCCGTCACGGCGGCTGTCCTCAGCCTGATGCATGCGGCGGACAGCGCAGCCCTGCTGGAGGCCGCCAATGTGCGCCATTCTGAGCAGCTGCGTGACCTGACATCCGCCCAGACCAGCGCCGTCAATGCGCAGGCACGGATGGATCAGGCCAATGCCGAGGCCGAGGCAGCCCTGGCGGAGGTCACGCCCCTGCGCGAGGCGAATGACGCGCTGTCCACCGAAAATGAGGCCCTCACCGAGCAGATCGTGCAGCTTGAGGCCGCACTGGACGCATCCCAGGCGGAGTCCGCCGCATTGACCGAAGAAAAGGCGGCCCTCACCGCGCAGGTGCAGGAGCTGACCAACCGGCTGAATGCCTCCGAGACCGCCCTGAGCGCCGCGCAGGAGAGCGTGAAATCCCTCTCGGAGCGCAATGCGCTGCTGAACACCACCATCGAGGGGCTGAACCGCACCATCGCTGCCACGCAGGCCAGCCTGGCAGCGGCGGAGGAGAGCATCAAGGCGCTTTCCGGCGAGAACGCCGACCTGCATACCCGGCTGGATACCGCCATCAGCAGCCTGCTGGAGGCGAAAAATCTGCTGGACGCACTCAATGCGATCGACTGACACGGCGCCTTCATGCAGAATTCGCATTCGCGCGCTATGATACAGTAATGAAGGAGGAATTCCGATGAGCAATACGGCAAACAAGCGCAAGCTGACGGCGGGGCAGATCGTCCCTGCGGTGATCGTGATCCTGGGTGTGATCTTCCTCGTGCTGACCCTGTGCAAGGTCACCGACCGAGCCAATGAGCAGGCCGCGCAGCTGGATGCGCTGCTGACCCGCAATGCGGCGCTGGAAGAGGAAAAGTCCGCCCTGACCGAAGAGCTGACCGCGTCCAAGGCCGCGCTGGAGACCGCGCAGGCTGACCTGGCAGTGGCTAACGACCGCATCACCCAGGCGGAGGACGCGCTGAAGCAGATGCTGGAGGCGGTGCAGCAGATCCGTGAAGATCTGAACGCCGAGCCTGCGGCGGATGAGGCGTCCGAGCCGGAAGAGCAGATCGCGGAGGACGTGCCTGCGGAGGACGTGCTGCCTGAAGCGGCGGAAGCTGAAGTCCCTGCGGAATGATAAAATCGACCTGTGTGAAAGCACGGGTCGATTTTTTTGTGGGATGGCGTGGTTTGGACAAAATGCAAGAACCGCATAAAAGCGGTCGGATCACCCGCAACAGAACGCAGTCCCGGAGCAATGTTAGAAATTTCACAATTCATTCGACCAAAAGCGCTTTTCCCTCTTGCAAAATGGATAGAAATCAGGTACAATGATAGGTGGAGAAATGGTCTGCAAATGCCACCGCATCCGGCAGAGCAAGGACAGCCATTTCCAATCTTTAGCTGCGGAAGGATCCGCTGATTTGAAGGAGGTAATTCCAATGTCCGTTAAGGTTGCTATCAATGGCTTTGGCCGCATTGGCCGTCTTGCTTTCCGTCAGATGTTCGGCGCTGAGGGCTACGAAATCGTCGCCATCAACGACCTGACCAAGCCCGAGATGCTGGCTCACCTGCTGAAGTACGACACTGCTCAGAAGGGCTACTGCGGCGCGATCGGCGAGAACAAGCACACCGTTGCTTCCACCGAGGATTCCATCATCGTGGACGGCAAGGAGATCAAGATCTACGCCGAGAAGGATGCTGCCAACTGCCCCTGGGGCGAGCTGGATGTCGACGTCGTGCTGGAGTGCACCGGCTTCTACTGCTCCAAGGAAAAGTCCATGGCCCACATCAACGCTGGCGCCAAGAAGGTCGTTATCTCTGCCCCCGCTGGCAATGACCTGAAGACCATCGTCTTCTCCGTCAACGAGAACACCCTGACCAAGGACGACCAGATCATCTCTGCCGCTTCCTGCACCACCAACTGCC
>CAZIUA010000120.1:0-4097 GCA_964542315.1 uncultured Faecalibacterium sp.
GCCTTCTTCTGAAAGGCGATCACTGCCTTTTCAGTTTCAGTACCATATTCAGAATCCGCACCGTACTTGGGCAGCGAATAACCCAGCTGCATCAATAGCTCCTGCAGCGTTTTCACATCGGAACCGACCATACCCTTCATGAGCAAGCGGGAACCAAGCGTGATTTCCAGCACAGGAGCATCCTCAGATGCTTCGCCGTACTGGATAAACGGCAGCTTGTACCAGTACTGCCACTTGCGATCCTTGACCTTCGTGCGCACACAGCCATAGTTGAAGCCACGCCATTCGACTGCATAGCCGTTTCCGACATAGTAACCCACATGACCATCCGTGTGCAGAGCCAGACCAACGATTTCAGGGAGCGTGTCGATCGCGCCCCATTCCATGCCCTTTGACTTGGCATAGGAGAACATGGAGTTTGCACCCTTGTCCGGGCAGCCATTCGAGCCGTATTTGTTGGCTACCGCATTGTCGTTGCCGATGGCCTCCAGCATCGCCTGACCGCCGCCCGTCCATGCATAGCCCTTCGCGCCGCCAATGCAGTCGCAGACCACCTTCTTGTCGCGGATGTCCTGCTTATACCGACTGGTGCGGGAAGAACCGTAATGGGACGGATACTGCTTTGCCTTGCGATTCAGAAGGCTGGTAGTAGCCTTGTAACCACATGCTCCGTACCAGTAAGGCTGGCCTACCATCTTCAGACAGTAGGCCGCAAAATGCTCATTCGTGAACGGCGTATTGATCCTTTCAGACATAAATACCTCCATTGAAAAGGGCGACGGTTATTCGCCATCGCCCAGGGTCTTATCTTCCTTGATATCACGGTCATGCAGCTGTTCCAGCACCGCCTTCAGCTTCTCCGGGATGGGCAGACCGAGGTGCGCCGCATTCTCCAGCAGGGACACGCCCTCATTGGAAAGGTAGAAGCAGACCACGGCACTGCGCAGTGCGCTGCCCGTACCAACCACATGCAGATCCACGATGTGCGCAACGCCCACCAGCAGAATGATCAGCACCTTCTTGCAGATGCCCTTGAAGCCCACGGCGCTGGACAGCTTCTTGTCCTCCACGGCGCACATGAGTCCGGTGATGTAGTCGATCACCATGAAAACGATCAGCGCGGTCAGCAAACCATCCACTCCTCCCACAAAGTAGCCCAGCCAGCCACCAATGGCGGCACAAGCCATCTGTACCTTCGCCCAGATAATATCGATGGAAAAGTTCCTCATACGAATGTCCTCCTGTTGTGTTGATATACAAAAACGACTGCCGTATCGACAGCCGCTTAAGCCTGTTTCTGCCACCCGGACGGGTAGTCTGCCGGGCTCCAAACACAGTGCGCCAGTACGCAGATGTACTTCTCGCCCTTGAACGTGATCTTGTCGCCCACCTGATAGGCCGTGCCAGCCCCAGCAGGCTGAACGAATTCCGGCCATTCGTCCTTTTCATCGGGTGAAGCCGCCTGCTGGAGCGCACGAACCGCTGCCCACAGCGCATCGATCTCGCCCTTGTAGTCGTAGTCCTGCGTCACGCCATCGCGAGCCTTCATGGAAAGCTCAAGGCGCTCCTCGTCGGTCAGCCTGCCCTCGATGTGGTACTGGTCGATACGATCCAGCAAGGTCTTGAGGTCATAGTTCTTTAATGCAATGACCTGCTCAAACATCTCTTTCAATTTCAGATCCCTCCGTTATGTTCCGATTGCGAACCAGTCCACCGCGCGACTGGTAGAGAAGCTGCCGCCCACGACGACGCTGGCGGATGTGGTCGTTTTGCTATGCACCTTGATCGCGCCGTTGTCGCCCGACCAGTTGGAGCCGGTCGTTGCATACGTCACAAAGATCTTCGGCACGGAAGTAAAGCCTGCGGATGAATAGTCGATGGTGACAGCCGAGCTGCCGCTGATGCTGGTCGAACCATAGGCGAATTTGAAGGGCAAGCGCCCCATGGGGATGGTGCCTGTGGTCAGATACGATGCGTTGTTCGTGCCGAGATTCGCCCTGGCCGATGCCGCATTGGTCGCGCCCGTGCCGCCGTTGGCGATGGGGACTGGCGTAGACATGCCTGCATGAAACATGCGGTAATTGCCCCAAGTGCCGTCCGCGCAGGTGCGCAGCATGACGGCGTTGTCGATGTTGGATTCATAGGCTGAATTGCGCACCTCCAGCATGCGGCGGTTGTTGCCGGTGCTGTCATTCCATGAGGAAAAAGAAGATGCGCCCACATAGCTGCCCTCGAACACCGTCCGATTGGTCGTGCTGTTGTAGGTCGGCAGCAGATACAGTGACGGATACAGATAACCTGAAATATTCAGATTGCCCGACATGGTATCGCCGGTCTTTTTGAGTGCGCCCAGCTTCGTGCAGGCGGCGGAGGCAGAGGAAGCGCCCGTGCCGCCCTGATCCAGCCCCAGCGGCTCTGAAAGCAAGAGCGGCCAGCCGAATTCCACCTTGCCGGGATTTTCCGCCACCTTGCCAAAGGCGATGCCGGAGCCATCCTTGTAGAAATCCATCATGACCTGCTTTGTGCCGACGGACACTGTTTGCTCAACGTAATAGAAATAGTCCTGTACGCGAAGCTTGATGTCGTAGCTGCTGAGCGTATTGAAGGTCGGCGAAAGCAGAAGATCCGTGACCGCGATGGAATAGTTGCTGTGCGTGAGCGTCACGGCCTGCGTCCATGCGCTGGCGCTGGAGGTCTTGTAGTAGACCACGCAGGACATGGTGTTCTTGCTGCCGACCGAGGAAGCCGATGCTTTCGCCGTGATGCGCACCTTCGTGCCGTCCGTCTGGGCGGATGCGCCGTCCGCACTGCATCGTTCAGCGGAGAACTTCGTCAGGGAGGGCGGCGAATACGCCAGAACGGTGATCGTTCTGCTTGCGCTGGCTGTGCGTCCGCGCGAATCCGTGACCGTGGCCGTCAGGGTCAGATTGCCCGAAGTATTCAGCGTATTGGACGTGAAGGTCGCGGTCGAATAGGTCGCATTGTCGATGGTCGTTCTGTACGAAGAAATATTGCTGCCCTGATTGCCCGATGCTGCAATGCTTATGGCCAGCTTGCTTCGCGTTTGCACATAGCCGCCAAACTGCGCCGCAATGCCCGATGTGGCCTCACTGATTGAAATCGAGGTGATGGACGGTGCTACGGAAGCCGGGACGGTCAGCGTGAAGGTGCAGGTATTGGTGGACACCAGCGAACCATTCACATAGGTGTCGCAGTACAGCGTTCCCCAGCCCGATGCGGCATTGGGGATCTGTGCAGCCAGAGAAACAGGCGGCGTCCATGTGCAGGAATCCGTTACGCCCGTCGCGATGGTTCCGCTGGATGAAAAGAAGCTGTAGCGGATGGTGTGCGTCGCCAGCGTGCTCTGGCGGTTGGTGTACACCGTGACCGCCGTTCCCATATCAAGGGTGCTCTTAGACAAACTCGGCTTTGACGCCGCTTCCTCATACGTCACCGTGATGGTGCATTCCGTCCATTGCAGATAGTTGTTGGAATAGCCGTGCGAGGAAGCCTTCGGGTCGGGGTTGAAAAGGCAGATGGTGTTGTTCCCGGCAGAAAAATACGCCGCCAGGTTATCCAGCAGCGTGCCGCTCAGGGTGTTGGTTGTCGTGTTGCCGTAAAACGAGCCGGTAAAGGTACCCAGCGCATCGCCATAGTACGCACTGCCCGTGATGCCCGACTGGGAAGCGGACTGGTACTTCGATTTGCGCACATAGACCGTTTTCGTGTGCCCGGCACCATAACCGGCCTGCGCGGAGGTCACCTTGAGGGAAATGCCTGTGATGACCTTGCCGCTCAGCGACATGCCTGAAAAGTGGATGATGCCAACGTAGTTATAGGAATCGTCATAGAATTCCTGACAGGCCGCAGAGCTTTTGGCATTGCTGGATGAAGATGCTTTGCGCGTGCGCATGGACGCGCTGTAAGAAACCGTGGTTGCCATACGCCCTCCTTATCCTGTGTAGATGACCGACAGATTGCCGTTGCTTTGCGGTTCATAGGCGAATTTGCCGATCTGCAGCCGCGCGAGGATCTCCGCCTGGGTGACGTACAGCTTGTTGTTGCTCAGATACGCCACCTCCGAATCGTTCATGTAG
>CAZIUA010000121.1:0-3992 GCA_964542315.1 uncultured Faecalibacterium sp.
CGGGGTCTTTTCCACCCGCATCAGGAAAAATGTTCCCCCGCCCCTTGCAATCCGCCCGTCAAGACCGTATAATGAAGGATAGAAACGCTCCGTTCCCCCGGATTCCCCCTTCGAACCGCCATGGGAGGTCAACACGATGAATGCAAAGGACGCATATACGCTGCTGGAGACGCTGCTGGACGGAATCGACCCGATCACGGGCGAAATGCTGCCGGATGAGCATGTCTGCCAAGACCCCGCTGTGCTGCGCGCGTTGCACCGGGCACTGGTGGCGCTGCGGAACGAGGCGGACACGGCTGACGAGGCGGAGACCGTCGACGGACGGAAGTCCCGCTATCCGCGTGCGGGACAGCCCTGGACAGCAGACGATGACAAGACCCTGCTGGAAATGTACGAGCGCGGCGAAACCAATTACCGTATCGCCAAGGCGCTCCAGCGCTCTTCGTATGCGATCCAGCGTCGCAGGGAGCATCTCGGCACAGACGCTCCGCTCCTCCTCCCGCCGTGGACGCTTTCGGATGTGCAGAAGCTCCAGCGCCTTCATGCCAGCGGGTGCACGCCGGAGCAGATCGCTGCGGATATGCATCGCCCGGTGGAGAGCATCCGCGCGCGCATGTTCTATATGGGGCTGACGAAGGACGCACCCATCTTCCTCCGCCCTCAGGAATGACCATCCGCCGTGGGCACGGAAAACCGTCCCCCCGATGGCTGAAATGTTACAACTTTCATTGACAACAGGCGTCCGCATGGCGTACAATAAAGCTGGAATGCTGTATCATCCGCCCCGATGCGCGGGAAGACACACGGAGGAAACCAACCATGCGAAATTGGGAACCATCGAAGATCAGGCGGCTGCTGCTCATCGCCCTGGCCGGGCTGCTGCTGACCGTGGGCGCGGCCATCGCGGCGAGCTACCCATTCACCGGCGTGGTGAATGCCGACACGAATATGCGCAGCACCGCCAGCTCGTATGAGGCCAACATCATCCGCCGCATCCCCAAGGGCGATGAGGTGAAGGTGCTGGGCGCAAAGGGCAATTTCTATCAGATCGAATACGACGGCAAGACGGGCTATATCTTCAAGCAATATGTGCAGGAGGGCAGCGGCGCATCCCTGGGCACGTCCGGCGGATTCACCTCCACGGGCTATCCCTATACCACCGTGACCACCGGCAATGTCAACCTGCGCAAGACGGCATCCACCTCCGGCAAAAAGCTGACGACCATCCCCGGGGGCGCGACTGTCACCGTACATCAGGTCAGCGGGTCGTGGGTGAATGTCACCTATGCCGGGATGACAGGCTGGGTCTCGAAGAGCTACATCCGTCTGGCGACCATTTCCGCCGCGACCCCGACCCCGACCGCTGCGCCCACTGCCGATCCGGCGGAGAGCACCACCAGCTATCAGCTTCTCCAGTCCGGTGCGGACGGCGATCAGGTCATGGCGCTCCAGGAGGCGCTCATTGAGCTGGGCTTCCTGCGCGGCACAGCGGACGGCGTGTACGGCTCCGCCACGGCACAGGCCGTCATGGCGCTGCAAAAGGCCAATTCCTACCCCATCACAGGCTATGCCGATGCGAACCTCCAGGCCTTCCTCTTCAACGGCACGCCGGTGAACGCCGCGGGCAGCAAGGTGTCCGTCAGGACGCTCCCGGCGCTGGAGGGGCTGAATGTCCGCACGGGCGACAAGGGGCTGATTGTCCGCACCATCCAGTCCAGGCTGATCGAGCTGGGCTATGCCACGGGGACGGTCAGCGGGACGTATGATTCCGCCACGGTGACGGCGGTGAAGGCGTTCCAGAGCAAGAACGGCTTGAAGGCGGACGGCGTGTGCGGCGCGGAAACGCAGCGCCTGCTTTTCGGCAAGGGGCTGGCGGCCTCGGCCACTGCAACGCCGACCCCCACGCTCGCACCCACCCTGCCCCCGCCCATGGAAACGCCCAAGGCCACCGTGCGTTCCGGCTCGAAGGGCAATGACGCAAAGCTCGTGCAGCAGCGGCTGATCGAGCTGAAATACCTGACCGGCGCGGCGGACGGCAAATTCGGCACGAAGAGCGTCGCGGCCCTGAAGGCCTTCCAGACAAAGAACGGCCTGACGGCGGACGGCGTGGCCGGTACAGCCACCTATGAGGTGCTCTTCTCCTACCTCGCCCTCGCGGCGGATTATGTCCCCCTCGCCACCCCGAACACCCCCTCGTCCGCCACCGTGACTCCCGCACCCACCGATCCCCCCATCACCAAGGACAATGTTGTGCTCATCAAGCAGGGCGTGACCGGCGATGCGGTGCTGAGATTGCAAAAGCGGCTGGAGGCGCTGGGCTATTACACCTCGGCGCAGGACGGCCGCTGCAAGGCGGACGACACGGCAGCCATCCGAGCCTTCCAGGACAAAAACGGCCTGAAGGTGGACGGCGCGGCCGGCTTCGACACGCAGAGCCTTCTCTATTCCGATTCGGCCATCATGTATGACGGTCGCCTGGCGGGCAGCCTGAAGGTCACCTACACCCTGCTGAAGAAGGGCATGACCGGCGATGCGGTCGCCGCGATGCAGCAGCGCCTGATCGACCTGGGCTACCTGACCGGCACGGCGGACGGCATCTACGGCACCAGCACGGCGGAGGCGGTCTACTACTTCCAGAAGGCCAATGGCCTCGTGCGTGACTCCATCGCGGGTGTCAATACGCTGGAAAGGATGTTCAGCACCAGCGCCATCGCCAATTCCGTTGCGACGCCCAAGCCCTCCGTCACCACGCCGCCGCCCACCATCACCGCGTCCCTCATCAAGAAGGGCGACAGCAATGAATCCGTCAAGGCGATGCAGCAGACGCTCATCAGCCTGGGCTACCTCAGCGGCACGGCGGACGGCGTCTTCGGCACGAAGACGTACAGCGCGGTGAAGGCCTTCCAGAAGGCCAATGCGCTCACGGCGGACGGCGTGGTCGGCACGAAGACCATCGCCGCGCTCAACAGCGCGAGCACCGGCGCAGGCAGCGCCCCCACCGTGACGGATGCCCCCAACGCCGGTACCGGCAGCAATGTGGCTGTCATCGCCCGCAATGTTAAGTATGAATACTGGTATTCGACTGTCCGCAATGCCTGCCGCACCTATCCCTACTGCACGCTGTTCGACCCGGAGAGCGGCATCTCCTGGCAGGTGCATATGTTCTCCTACGGCAAGCATGCGGAGATCGAACCCCTGACCCCTGCCGACACGGCGAAGATGTATGAGGTGTGCGGCTATCAGAACTGGACGCCCAAGGTCGTCTGGGTCATCTTTGCGGACGGTACCATCCGCATCGCCACGACCCACTCCGTGCCCCATGGCGTGCAGCACCGCACCGATAACAACTTCCCCGGGCATGCGTGCCTCCACTTCCCCCGCACCATGGCGCAGGTCACGTCCATCGGCCCCTATGCCACCAAGCATCAGAATGCTGTTGACAAGGCCTGGGCGGAGCTGCAGGTCAGCCTGAATTAAAACCCCATCGCGCCGTCTGAACGGGAGCAGATCCCATCCGGACGGCGCTTTTTTCGTGCGGATGATGTGTCCGCCGCAGTGGATCGATAAATAATCCGCAAATTCCGGCAGGATTTCATTGCTCTGTCGCGAAAGAGAATATGACTTGATTTTATATCAAATCAGGAGATCATAACGAACGATTGTGGAGGTATATCCATGTCCGCGAAGATCAAAATGAATGTCGCCAATACCGGCGCGGTCATCAACAAGAACATCTACGGCCACTTCTCCGAGCATCTGGGCCGCTGCATCTATGGCGGTCTGTTTGTGGGCGAGGACAGCCCCATCCCCAACAAGAACGGCATGCGCACCGACGTGGTGGAGGCGCTCAAGCACATCCAGGTGCCTGTGCTGCGCTGGCCCGGCGGCTGCTTCGCAGATGAATATCACTGGGAGGACGGCATCGGCCCGAAGGAGAGCCGCAAGCGCATGGTCAACACCAACTGGGGCGGCGTGGTGGAGGACAATTCCTT
>CAZIUA010000122.1:0-3916 GCA_964542315.1 uncultured Faecalibacterium sp.
TGATACCCGGATTCGAACCGGGGACCTCATCCTTACCAAGGATGCGCTCTACCTGCTGAGCTATATCAGCATGCCTCATCAGGCAACGAATATATATTATCACAATTTTAGAAAAAAAGCAAGAGGTTTTTTTATCTTTTTTCACTTTTTTCTGAAAAACATTTTCGGCGTGGGGGAGAACCTTACAAATCCGGCCTGAGCGCGGCGGAAAAACCTGTGGGAGAGGCTGTTAGCTTCTTGTTAGCATATGTGTGAAGAAAAAATAAATTTATCCAGGTGCCCTTTTCACGGCGTCCGAACGCCGTTTTCGTCGCTGAAGTGCTTGCAATACGGGCGTTTGCTCTGCCTTCCACCTTGTAAACTAAAACCTTTTCGAAAATCAGCGAAAACAGTTGACCTCCGCCCTAATGTGTGGTATCATATCTAATGAAATGGTTTATATGGCACGTTAGCAACCATCGGTTCCAGCGGAGCCGGCAAGACTCCGTTGAAATAGATGCGGCAGGCATCGGTTTTGCCGCATGGGTTCCCTTTTAAAAAGCCAAATGTCCCTGGAGATGGGACAAAAAGGAGGTTACCGCATTGAAGAAGGTTCTTTCCTGGATCCTGATGACCGCCATGCTGTTTTCCTGTGTGGCCATGGCCGAGACGACGGCGGAGGTTGCTCCGGCGTACGCGCTCGACTTTGAAGACGGCAATTTCGCCATGCTGGGTGTGTCCACCGCCTTGGGCGACGCGGATGCGTCCGTCCTGTCTGTGGAAGACTATGCGGGCAGCAAGGCTCTTCGCGTGGACGTGAAGGCCAAGACGCCTTATGTCGCCCTGAATGTGGAAGGCCTGCTGGGTGAAAACCTGGACAAGGTTGCTTCCATCAAGTTCGATGTGGGCGTTGAGCTGGGCTCTGACGGCAAGTTCTATGCCGCCTCCGGTAAGGTGTACACCGTCACCGGCGCAGATCAGGTCAAGACCGGCTACGACTGGTCCGTCTATCTGAAGAACAAGAACCCCAAGACTGCGACTGTCACCCTGAAGGACGTGTTCTTCACCAACGGCCAGGGCGACACGCTGTTGATCACCAAGGAAGCGGACGCGTTCGTTTCCTCCGGCAAGTTCGCCGGTGAGGAGCCCCGTGACATCTACCTGGACAACATCGTGTTCCTGGATGCCGCCGGCCAGCCCCTGCCGCTGGACCTGACCGCTATCTGGACCGCTCCCGACACCGATGCGGATCTGAGCAACCTGTCCGTGCTGAGCAACGCCGTGACCCTGGAGGGCATGACCGTTGAAGGCGGCGGCTGGAGCCAGAATGGCGTCTCCATGACCGAGGACTTCCGCGCTGCGCTGGTGCCCGGTTCCGTCATCGAGCTCTCCTATGAGTCCGAGAACGGCGATATCTGGCTGGTCTTCCCCGACTCCGCTACGGGCTGGATGCGTGTGGAGCAGGGCACTGCCACCACCAACAACTCCAAGACCACCGCGCAGATCACCTTCGCTGAGATCGCGGCTGTCCTGGGTGAGGACACCTCCGCCTGGGGCGATCGCCTGCAGTGCGAGGCTTCTGGCGCGTGGAAGGTGTACTCCGTGAAGGCCGGCACCGCTGGCCCGAAGTGCGCCCTGACCGGTGCGGTCGAGTTCGAGGGCTTCTCCTGCGAGGGCGGTGCCTGGAGCCAGAATGGCTTCGACATCCCCGAGTCCTTCATCGAGGCGCTGGTGCCCGGCACGGCCATCGAGATCGACTTCGAATCCGAGACTGGCGACATGTGGATCGTCATGCCCGACAGCGCGGCTGGCTGGATGCGCGTGGCGCAGGGCGCTGCCACTGTGTGCGGCACCAAGGCCTATGTGACCTATGAGCAGATCGCTGCGGCCTGCGGCGAGGACAAGACCACCTGGGGCGGCCGCCTGCAGTGCGAATCCGCCGGTGCGTGGAAGGTCTACAGCGTGAAGGTCGGCAAGCTGAATCAGCTGGTCGGCGTGACCGATGTGGTGGACTTCGCTGGCTTCTCCTGCGAGGGCGGCGCCTGGGGCCAGAACGGCTTCGAGATGACCGAGGAATTCATCGCGGCCCTGAAGCCCGGTGCTGTCATTTCCATCAACTATGAATCCGAGTCTGGCGATATTTGGATCGTCATGCCCGACAGCGCTGCTGGCTGGATGCGTGTCTGCCAGGGCACTGCGGACACCGATGGCACTGTCGCGCAGATCACCTACGAAGAGATCGCCGCGGCCTGCGGTGAGGATGTTTCCACCTGGGGCGCCCGCCTGCAGTGCGAGGCTTCCGGCGCGTGGAAGGTCTACTCCGTGACCGTTGGTCAGGCTCAGTAAGGGACTTCGCCCCGTCTTGCGCGATCGGGCTGACTGTAATGGCAGGCAGCTTCCGCGTGAGGCGCTGACCTGGTGAAAAATCTGTATCCTGCTCCTTTCCCGGGCGGTCGGTGATCGTTCGGCCGTCCGGGCGTAACAATGATGAATTCACCCAAAGGAGGAAATGACGCGCTATGAAAAAGTTTGCTGCTCTCCTTCTCGCTGTGATGCTGACGCTGTCCCTGTGCAGCTTCGCCACTGCGGAAGAACCCCGCCACATCCTTATCGGCACCACCTGGGATCTCTACTGGGACTCCACCCATGAGTCCATCGACGCCAACCCCTACTACACCGGCACTGTGGCGGACGAGATGATGTTCGCCAAGGTCGATGAAATCGAGCAGAAGTACGGCGTGACCTTCGAGTATGTCAACCTGCTCTACGCCGGCGCTCAGGAGTCCATCAACACCTCCATCATGGCCGGCACCCCCGACGTGGACGTGTACATGATCGGCCTGGCCATCGGCGCACCCGCTGTTGCCAACGGCTATGCTGTTGACCTGCGCACCGTGCTGCCCGCGGACCATCCCGTCCTCAACGGCACCGATGAGGTCCTGACCTACATCGACACCGGCAACGGCGCTGTGTCCCTGCTGACCGCCAACAACAAGGAGAACATGGTCGGCTCCACCTATCCGCTGAGCTTCAACCTCCAGATGATCGAGGATGCCAACCTGGAAGATCCCCGCGATCTGGCCGAGCGCGGCGAGTGGACCTGGGACAAGTTCCTGGAGTACTGCATCGCCCTGACCAAGGATAACGACGGCGACGGCACCATCGACGTGTACGGCTTCGGCGGCTGGCCGGGAGACTACTTCCCCAACCTGCTGATGTCCAACGGCACCTATGTTGCGGCGACCGCCACTGAGAACCTGACCTCCCCCGAAGTCACCGAAGTGCTGCAGTTCATGCAGGATCTGAACCTGGTGCATGGCGTCATGTATCCCATCCCCGAGGAGAACGGCTGGGATGTCTGCCGCCTCCTGTATCGTGAGGGCAAGGTTGCCTTCTGCCCCAACGCGGCCTGGATCATGGACTCCAACAAGGACTATGCCTTCCAGAACCCCGACCTGCCCACCCTGGACTTCGACATGGTCTTTGTTGAGTGGCCCTATGGCCCCAGCGGCGATCCTGAGACTAACAAGCAGAAGGTCACCGACTCCTCCTGCTACATGATCCCCGTGGGCGTGGAAGATCCCGAACTGGTCTTCAATGTCCTGTACGATCTGCTCAACTGGTACAACGGCGACACCTCCATCCGCGATGACGAGGAAGCCCTCGGCTGGTGGTACGGCGTGACCGCGAAGGACATCGACCTGCAGGACTGGAACTTCGAGGTCATGTACACCATGGGCCAGAAGCAGCAGTTCGAGATGGTCAACAACCTCGGCTCCAACGCTGAGCTGGACCTGAAGGGCCTGATCCAGGGTGACTACACCGTGGCGCAGTTCCAGGAGACCTACAAGCAGGTCGTCCAGGATGCGCTGGATCGCCTGATGGGCAACTGATCCTGACTTTCGTCCCCGGATGCACCCGCGTCCGGGGATTTTCC
>CAZIUA010000123.1:0-3894 GCA_964542315.1 uncultured Faecalibacterium sp.
GAAGTTGGCGTACTCTTCCTTCTCCGGATGCTCCATGGCGTCCAGCAGCTTCTCCATGCCGAAGACGTTGATGTTGACGTGGTGGGAGGGCTGATCGAAGTAGCCGTCCAGCACCTGCACCAGGTTGTTGACGCGCTCGCCATCGGTGTGGCCCAGGGCATCGGGGTTGATGGTCTGGGTGATGGAGATGCCGTCCAGCGCCCAGTGATAGGGCAGCTTCGCGGCGGAGTTCAGGGAAGCGATGAGGCCGTTCTGCTCCGCGCCGTAGGAGGGGTTGCCGCCGGGCGCCAGGGGAGCGCCAGCCTTGCGGCCGTCGGGGGACGCACCGGTCGCCTTGCCGTACACCACGTTGGAGGTGATGGTCAGGATGGAGGTGCTGGGCTCGGAGTTGCGGTAGGTGTGGTGCTTGCGGATCATCTCCAGGAAGGTCTTCAGCAGCCACTTGGCGATCTCGTCCGCGCGGTCATCATCGTTTCCGTAACGGGGGAAGTCGCCGCTGGTCTCGTACTCGGTCGCCATGCCGTCCTCGTCGCGGATGACCTTGACGGTGGCGTACTTCAGCGCGGAGATGGAGTCGACCACGTGGGAGAAGCCCGCAATGCCGGTGGCGAAGGAGCGCTTCACGTCGGTGTCGATCAGGGCCATCTCAGCAGCCTCGTAGTAGTACTTGTCGTGCATGTAGTGGATCAGGTTCAGCACGTTGACGTACAGGCCGGCCAGCCAGTCCAGCATGCGCAGGTAGGCGGGCTTCACCTCGTCCCAGGTGAGGTATTCGCCGGTCAGGGGGCGATAGGCGGGGCCGACCTGCTTCTTGGTCTTCTCGTCCACGCCGCCGTTGATGGCGTAGAGCAGCGCCTTGAGCAGGTTCGCACGCGCGCCGAAGAACTGCATCTCCTTGCCGGTCTGGGTGGCGGACACGCAGCAGCAGATGCTGTAGTCATCGCCCCAAACGGGCTTCATGACCTCGTCGTTCTCATACTGCACGGAGGAGGAAACGATGGAGATGTGTGCGCAGTACTTGCGGAAGGCCTCAGGCTCGCGGGAGGAGTAGAGGATGGTCATGTTGGGTTCGGGGGAGGGGCCCATATTTTCCAGCGTGTGCAGGAAGCGGAAGTCGTTCTTGGTGACCATGCTGCGGCCATCCAGACCGGTGCCGCCGACCTCCAGGGTCGCCCAGACGGGGTCGCCGGAGAACAGCTGCTGATAGGCCTTCACGCGGGCGAACTTCACCATGCGGAACTTCATCACCAGGTGGTCGACCAGCTCCTGCGCCTCGGACTCGGTGATGGTGCCGTTCTTCAGGTCGCGCTCGATATAGATATCCAGGAAGGTGGAGATGCGGCCGACGGACATGGCCGCGCCGTTCTGGGTCTTGACCGCAGCCAGGTAGCCGAAGTACAGCCACTGGAAGGCCTCGTGCGCGTTGGCAGCGGGCTTGCGGATGTCATAGCCGTACTTCTCCGCCATGACGATCATGTCCTTCAGGGCGTTGATCTGCTGGCGGATCTCCTGGCGCTGACGGATGACGTCATCGGTCATGGTGCCGTCGCCGCAGTTCTCGTAGTCCTTCTCCTTCTCGGCGATCAGCATGTCGATGCCGTAGAGGGCCACGCGGCGGTAGTCGCCAACGATGCGGCCGCGGCCGTAGGTGTCCGGCAGGCCGGTGATGATGTGGCTGGAGCGGGCAGCACGCATCTCAGGGGTGTAGGCCTGGAACACGGCGTCGGAGTGGGTCAGGTGATACTCGGTGAAGGTGCGCACCAGCTCGGGGTCGGGTTCGTAGCCGGCCTGACGGCAGGAATCCACCGCCATACGGATGCCGCCGTAGGGCATGAACGCGCGCTTGAGGGGCTTATCGGTCTGCAGGCCGACGACCTTCTCCAGCTCCTTCAGCTCCTCGGAGATGTAGCCGGGGCCGTGGCTGGTGATGGAGGACACGACATCGGTATCCATGTCCAGCACGCCGCCCTTGGCGCGCTCTTCCTTCTGCAGCTGCTGCAGGGCGCCCCAGAGGCGGTCAGTGGCCTCGGTGGGGCCGGCGAGGAAAGACTCGTCACCGTTGTAGGGGGTGTAGTTGTTCTGAATAAAGTCGCGGACGTTGACTTCTTCCTTCCAGTTGGAACCCCAGAAGCCGTTCCACTGCTCAAAATGGTACATGTATGGTAACCTCCTGTGTAAAAATGGGGGCAGGCCACAAGTGTATGGCAACTTAGCCGGGGGGCATTATATCACAACATGTAGTATTATGCAATAGGTAAAAACTAATGAATTTTTGATCGTGTAACCGTATACAAATGGCGAATGTGGTCTTCATCACCCGGCGTATTGGACAAAAAGAACAAAATGTCCCAAATGGGTAAAAGCTGGCCGTCATGCACAAGATGTGGTGGAGCATGAGGCCGATGAACCAACCGGCTGAAAACGCGCGGCCCGGCATGGAAACGCCGCTGACCGGGCATACTTCCTCCGGACGGGCGGAAAGGAGGCGCATCAGGGGCGCGCAAAAGGCGAAAAATTCGCCGAATGCAGGCAAGAAATTCGGGAAACGCTTGCAAAATGCGCGGGAATATGTATAATAACCATGCTGGATCCTGTCGATACCGGCGTATTTGTGTTACATTTATTGTAGGGGGACGCACAGCCGGTGCGTTTCCCTTGTCCCGAAACAGGAGGTTCCATGGCAAAGAAGAAGTCGACCGTGTCCATGCCGGTCCTGGCCTTGCGGGGGCTGATGGTATTCCCGCATATGGTGCTCCACTTCGACGTGGGGCGCGTCAAGTCCGTCGCCGCGCTGGAGGAGGCGATGTTGGGCAACCAGAAGGTCTTCCTCGTCGCACAGCAGGATGCGGAAACGGATGATCCCACCGTGGAGGATCTGTGCCGCGTCGGCACGGTTGCGAATGTCAAGCAGGTCATGAATCTGCCCGGTGACAGCCTCCGCGTGCTGGTGGAGGGCGAATACCGCGCTGAGCTGGTCAGCATCACCCAGGAGGATCCCTGGCTGTGCGGCGAGATCCGCAAGGTGGAGGAGAAATGCACCGCGTCGGAGATCGAGCTGGCCGCCCTCGTCCGCGCGACGAAAAATTATTTCGACGAGTATGGCCGCACCAGCCAGCGCGTCAGCCAGGAGATCATCAACTCCATCCGCGAGGTCGATGAGGCGGATCAGATCGCCGATATCATCGCGGCCAATGTCCTGCAGAAGGTGGAGGATCGCCAGCGCATCCTGGAGGAGCCTGACATCAGCCGCCGCCTGGATTCCCTCTGCGGCATCCTCGTGCGCGAGATCGAGCTGGTGGGCGTGGAAAAGCAGGTGCAGGCGCGCATCAAGAAGCAGATCGAGAAGAATCAGAAGGACTACTACCTGCGTGAGCAGATCAAGGCCATCCAGACCGAGCTGGGCGACAGCGAAGCCACCGATGTGGAGGAACTGCGCGAGCGCATGGCCCGTACGCCCCTGAATGATGAGGCCCGGCAGCGCGTGGAAAAGGAGATCGAGCGCCTGTCCCGGATGGCGCCCGGCACGCCGGAAGTCGGCATGGCGCGCACCTATATCGAGTGGATCCTCGACCTGCCCTGGGGCAAGAGCACGCCCGACAACCTTGACCTCAAGCGTGCGCGCAAGGTGCTGGCGCAGGATCACTACGGCCTGGAAAAGGTCAAGGAGCGCATCGTGGAGTATCTGGCTGTCCTGCGCATGAAGCAGGACATGAAGGGCCCGATCCTGTGCTTCGTCGGCCCGCCCGGCGTCGGCAAGACGTCCATCGTCCGCGCCATCGCCAAGGCTGTGGGGCGCAGGTTCGTCCAGATGTCCCTGGGCGGCGTGCGCGATGAGGCCGAGATTCGCGGTCATCGGCGGACCTATCTGGGCGCGATCCCCGGACGCATCATTTC
>CAZIUA010000124.1:0-3872 GCA_964542315.1 uncultured Faecalibacterium sp.
CGGTGTAGGGCTCGCCGTCGTCGCCTCCTGCGGTCTCGGTCAGGTTTGTCACGCTCTCGATGTACGGGATCAGGTCGACCAGCGTCGTGATCGTGCCGGCCGCGTAGCCGTTGAATTTGACGCCGTTGCCGACTGCCGACGTGGGGATCTCCACGGAGTAGGTGCCGGCCTGAAGGACTGCGATCTCGTCGGTGGCGAAGTAGTTTTCGCCGTCGGGTGTGACCTTCGTCCACTTCGGGATGATGATGTTGGTCTCTCTCGGCGTACTCAGTGAGAAGCGCATGACGGTCTTGGCCGTGTCGCCCTCGAGTCGCTTGACGCCGAGCCGCTCGCCGATGGCGTCCAGCACTTCGCCGCGTGCATAGCGGAGGAGGGTCTGTCGGCCGACGTCGTCGAGCTTGTTGTAGAGTGCGACGAACACGGCCACGAGGGCCTCCCCGTAGATCCTGCGCTCGTCGCCGGGGTACAATGGCTCACCTGCGCCCTTTTCCAGAGCGGTGATGAGCTCGGTGTAGATGGTGCTTGAGTCGATGGTGGTGAGGTGGATGTCCTCGCCGTAGGTGTTGGTCTCGTCGCTCATGGTGTCCACCTCCTTCATGTGTTGGTGTTGTCGATGCTGGCGTTGATCTCGAAGCCGCCCACCTCAGCGGCCAGAGCTACCAGCTCGACGTCGGTGAGCTTCACGCGGGGCTCGTAGGTTTCCACTACGAACTCCACCTCGGCAGCCAGCTCAGGGGCCGCCGTTTCGCTCGGTTGGTCGATCAGCGAGCGGTCGATCCCTTTGATGCGCTCATAGGGCACCTCGCCGCGGGTCGTCTTGAGAAGGTTCTGCACGCACGTCTGTGGCGTGCCGTTGCCGCTTGCTTTCATGGGATCACCTCGCTTTACTTAGTCAGTTGTGTGTTGTTGGGTTTCCTCGCAGCCTTGTCGCTGCTGGACGCCCCGATCGAGGCAGCGGAGGAGCTGATGCCGAGCTCCTTATAGGTTGCCACCCCCGCGGCCTTTTTGGTGCCGGAGGAGCTGCTGCCGGACGAGCTGCTCGAGGAGCTGGTCGCCTTCTTGCTGCTTGCCTCCTCGGCGTATTCCGTCAGGGTGATGGAGATCTTGCCCTTCAGGATCCTGCCGAAGTCGTCGATCGTGGTGTCGCTCAGCTTCACGGCCGTGAGCTGGAGCTTGGGAGGGCCGAAGCGTCGGCCCGCCAGATAGAACGGGGCGTAGTTGCCGACGAGCTCAGTCCATGACTCATACTCGCCGCGGACGTCGGTGCCGGCTACCATAGCGACGTCGAAGTCGAAGGAGAGGCTCTGAAGTTTCAGGGCCTTGGTCTTGGTAGCCGGGGATCCAGCCTTGTCGTCGCTGTTCTCGGTGTCCAGCTCGACGCCAGCCGAGATGCCGTTCAGGGCTGCGATCTTTCGGCTGGAGACTTCCCACGTCTTGCCGCCCCATTTCGCCATGATGGCCATGTGCGTCTCGCCTCCTTAATGCGGGCCGCTGGTCTCTCCGTGGACGCCGGCGTGCGTGTGGGTCTTGAGGCTGATGCCGGAGGCGGTGACGTCGCCGTCAGGCACGGTCACGTCGCCCTTTTCGACCTTTACGCTGCCGGGCACAGTGCCATCCCATTCCCCGTCCATGCGGGAGATGATGATGCCGGTGCCGTCCTCGAACATGGCATATGCGACCTCGTCGCCGGGCTTCAGGTTTCCCATCTTGCCCCGCAGCCACCACGGGATCGTGAGCGGCCGCGTGACCATGCCGTTAGCGGTGCAGGGGAGCACTCTGGCCGTGGTTTTGTCGCCGTTGCGGTCAGCAGCTCCCTCCACTGTGGAGATCTTGCCCTTTTGGATCATTTGGTTGTTGCTGTTCATTAGTAGCCCTCCAGTGGTCTGCGGAGGTACAGCTTGCTCCGGGTCTTGACGTAGTCGTGACGGATCCGGCTGATGAAGGCCGCGCCGTCCCACGACTTCACGCCCTCAGTCGCCAGAGTGACCACGGAGCCCGCTGCGTAGTTGCGCAGCAGCGAGCCCGTCCAGAGAGTGCCGACCGTCGCCGCTTTGTTGGCGTCCCGCAGGAGCCCACGGGCGAAGCGGTCGGCCTCTGACTGGTCGCTCATTCGGATCGGGATGACCTTGTGGAGCACTTTGTCGCCGCCAGCCGGCGCCGAGAAGGTGCCGGTCAGTCCTCCGTTGACTACTTCGGCCGAGCCGTAGGCGTTGGCGCCTTCGTCCCGGTACTGGAAGTCGCTGGCGGGTGTGATGGTGATGGTGTCGCTCGGCGTCTGGCTTTCCATGTATGCCTCGTCGTAGACCACCAGCTTGCCGTCATAGACCAGAAACGCCGCACCCTCGAGGGTGCAGCGCTGCTGGAAGAAGGCGAAGTCGGGGAGGTTGTTCTGCTCGACGTAGTCATAGGTCTGGTCAGTGATGCCGAAGGTCTGGAGCGTCAGGCCGTGCCGGCCGGCGATCTCCTGCGCCAGTTGCAGGAACTTGACCTTCTCCCACGCCTTGCTCCGCTTGTCTTTCACGGATTGCGGCATGGAGTAGGCCCGCAGGGTCACGATGCCGGACTCGGGCACGACGCTCTCGACGAACATTTTGCCGGTTTTGGCCGCTCCGTCCTCGATGGCGATGGTGTCGCCCTTCTTGGGGTTCCATGTGTCCCACAGTTGGCGGGTGTCGTTCAGCTTCAGCAGCAGCTCGTCGCTCTGCTTCTCGGCGTACATATCGTGATAGCAGCGGTGGACGCTGATGTCGGGGTAGATGTCGACGCCCTGGTATAAGATTTTCACATGGATCACCTCCTCCACGGGGGCAGCGTGTCGGGTGTGGTTACGGTCTCGACGATCGGGATCCGTACCAGCTCGCCGCCCTCGAAGATCAGGACGTCGCAGAGGTCGGGGTTGGCGGTGATGATGGTGCTCGCCATGCGCTCCTCGTTATAGGCAGCCAGCGCGATGCTGTCAAAAGTGTCGCCGCCCTGTGCGGTGTACTCAATAAAGCCGACTGTCTGCTGTGACATAGGCGCCGCCCTCCCTTCTGCTTAGTGCTTCGAGAACGAAGTCAATGAACTCGGGCTCCAGCTCACGCAGCTTGCGGATCAGGGCGTCCTCGTCGGTGTCGCCTTCGATCTTGATCTGCGGGGAGAATGAGAGCCCGCTCAGGTCGTAGACCACGGACGTGCTCGAGCCTCCGCTCAGCAGCTCGTAGTCGCTCTCGTTGGACGCGCCGAGCATTTGCCCGGCCTTGGCCCAGTATTCGAGGTTTTCGCTGCGATATGCAGGGTTGAAGCTGATGACAGCCTCGGTAGGGTATCGCGGATCCTCGCCCGCGATGGACGGGCCGCTCGTGAAGCCGCCGGTCGCGTAGCCGGAGACGCCCCCGCCGCCACCCCCACCGCCGAACAGGCCGGCGATCTTACTGATGACGCCGGAGCCGAAGCTCACGATCTTGGCGATGACGTCGGCGATCGTCCCCAGTACGGAGGCGATCGGCTGAAGCAAGGCCAGCAGAGGGCTCAGGATCGGCATGACGAGGTTGAGCAGGGACACGAGAGGCGGCAGCAGCGCTTGGACGATCTGCATCAGAGGCGGCAGCAGCGGCATGATGACGTCGTTGACGATCTGAAGTGCGACCTCCAGCAGCGGGGTGATGACTGGCAGCAGCGCGGAAATGATCTGCACCAGTACCGGCAGCACAGCGCTCACGATCTGCGTTATCATGGGGAGGATCGTGCTCAGAAGGCTGGCGATCGGCGGCAAAATTGCCCCGACGATCTGCATCAGCGGCGGGAGTAGGGTCTGCACCAGACTGAGCAGCGGCGGGAGCAGAGTGCTCATGAGCTGCGTCAGGATCGGCAGCAGATCAGCCGCGAGCTGA
>CAZIUA010000125.1:0-3752 GCA_964542315.1 uncultured Faecalibacterium sp.
ATCGCGGGGCTTCGCCGCGCGGGCGGGGCGGTTTCGGCTTCTGCCGAAACCATTCCCTACATTTTTTACGGCCGTCAGCCTTGGCTGACAGTGAAAAATGCCGCTTCCGCAGAAGCGGAATCCCTTCCCAGCATCGAAAAAGTGGCTGCAGCCACTTTTTCGACATCCTAGGCCGTCCTCCGGAAGAGGGAACGGCGCTGTGCTCACTTGTTCTTGCTGCTGCCGCGGATGGTGGCATCCGGCTTGGCGGCCTGCTTCATGAAGGCGGAAGGGCTGATGCCCACGATGTTCTTGAACTGCTTGGAGAAGTGGTAGGGGTCCTGCATGCCGACCTCGATGCCGGCCTGGCGGACGGTGTGGCCCTCTTCACGCAGGAGCTCCTTGGCGCGCTCCATCTTGCAGTGCAGGACGTAGCTCAGCGGCGGCATGCCGACCTCGCTGACGAAGCGCTTGCGGAAGGTCTCCATGGGCATGCGGGAGATGGCGGCCATCTCGGCGAGGGAGAAGTTGTCGCGATACTGGTTGGCGCGCAGGGTGTCCACCACCTTGGCGATCTCGTGGGAGAGCATCGCGTCCATGGCGACGGGCTGGCCCCAATGGCTGGCCAGCATGCCGTACATCAGGTGCTGCAGCTGGTAGGTTGCATCGCTGGTGCCGGAATGGCGCACCATCACCTGCACGATCTGTTTGGCCAGATACATCTGACTCGGCAGCGCGCCCTGGCGCAGCGGCATGTGCAGCAGCGCGCCCATCTTGCGCACAAGCATGGGGGAATGTTCGCCCTCCACGGCGATCCACAGGCAACGCGCCTGCTCCGGGATGGTCAGATATGCGGTATGATCGCCTGCGGGGAGGAAGCAGGTGTCCTCCGCCTTGAGGGCGAGCTCGGTGTCCTGCCAGTGCAGCACGGCCTCGCCGGCCTCCACTGCGAACCAGACCCACTGATCATGGCTGTTGAGGGGGTATTCCCCTGCATCCAGCATGGCGGTGCCTGCCGCATGGAGCCAGACGCCGCTGGCGCGGGTCAGACTGCCGGGCTTGTGCCAACCTTCGACCACGAGGGTATCGGCGGCGGCTTCCACATTTGTAAACAGATAGGACTCCATGGTGCAGGCCTCCTTCGACCAAATCAAACATTTTCCATTATGACCATTATAACGCCCAAAGGATACAATGTCAAGAGGCGGAACGGCATTTTTTGCAATTCTTTGCAAGGGCGCTCAAATCGGCAGAAAAAGCGGCCTCCGCCTGCATCAAAAACAGGCAAAAGGCCGCTGGATGGCATGGATTTACTTCACTTCGGGCTTGCGGGCCTTGGCGCGCAGCTGGTGGTCGAGGATCTTCTTGCGCATGCGCAGGGTCTTGGGGGTGATCTCCAGCAGCTCATCATCGTCGATGAACTCCAGGCACTCCTCCAGGCTCAGCGGATGGACGGAAATCAGGCGCATTGCGTCTTCGGACGCGGAGGCGTTACGCATGTTGGTGACATGCTTCTGCTTGCAGACGTTCACCGCCAGATCCATGTTGTGGGCGTTCTGGCCGCAGATCATGCCGGCATAGACTTCCTGGCCGGCGCCGATGAAGAGGGTGCCGCGCTCCTGGGCGTAGAACAGGCCGTAGGAGGTGGTGGTGCCGGTCTCGAAGCAGATCATCGCGCCGACGCTGCGGTGGGGGATGTCGCCCTTGACAGGCTCGTACTTCTCAAACACGCTGGACATGATGCCTTCGCCGCGAGTATCGGTCATGAACTCGCTGCGGTAGCCGAACAGGCCGCGGGAGGGCACGAGGAACTCCAGGCGGACGCGGTCCAGGCCGGACATGCTCTCCAGGATGCCACGGCGACGACCGATCTTCTCGATGACCGCACCAGCGGTGGCCTGGGGCGTATCCACCACCAGACGCTCGATGGGCTCGCACTTCACGCCGTCGATCACCTTGTAGATGACCTGGGGCTTCGACACGGCGAACTCATAGCCCTGGCGGCGCATGTTCTCGATCAGGATGGACAGGTGCAGCTCACCGCGGCCGCAGACCTCGAAGGCATCGGTGGTCTCGGTGTCGTTAACACGCAGGGACACGTCGGTCTGCAGTTCGCGCATCAGGCGCGCACGCAGGTGACGGCTGGTGACATACTGTCCCTCGCGGCCGGCGAAGGGGGAGTCATTGACCTGGAAGGTCATGGTCACGGTGGGCTCGGAGATCTTGACGAAGGGCAGACCCTCGATGCAGGAGGGATCGCACACGGTATCGCCGATGGAGATGTTCTCCGCGCCGGACAGCGCCACAATATCGCCCATGGAGACCTCTTCGGCATCCACACGGCGCAGCGCGTCATAGGTGTAGAGGTTGCCCAGGCGCCACTGGTTGGACGTCACGCCGGTCTCCAGGTTGGTGTGGACGACGTTCATGCCCTGCTTGAACTTGCCGCGCACCACACGGCCAACGCCGATACGGCCCACATACTCGGAATAGTCGATGGTGGAGATGAGCACCTGTGCGGGGCCATCGGGATCGCCTTCGGGGGCGGGGATGTACTTCAGGATGCTGTCGAACAGGGGCTTCAGGTCGGTGCCGGGGGTCTCCAGATCCAGCGTGGCGGTACCCTTGCGGGCGGACACATACAGGATGGGATTGTCCAGCGTGCTCTCGTCCGCATCCAGGTCGATCAGCAGGTCGAGGATCTCGTTGGTGACCTCCTCGCAGCGCTGGTCGGGGCGGTCGATCTTGTTGATGACGATGAGCACCTTCAGCTTCAGGGCCAGCGCCTTCTGCAGCACGAAGCGGGTCTGGGGCATGGGGCCTTCGAAGGAGTCCACCAGCAGCAGCACGCCGTCCACCATCTTCAGCACGCGCTCGACCTCGCCGCCGAAGTCCGCGTGACCGGGGGTGTCAACGATGTTGATCTTGGTCGTGCCGTAATGCACGGCGGTGTTCTTGGCCAGGATGGTGATGCCGCGCTCGCGCTCGATGTCGCCGGAGTCCATGACGCGGTCAGCGACCTGCTGATTCTCGTGATACGCGCCGCCCTGCTTGAGCATCTGGTCGACCAGGGTGGTCTTGCCGTGGTCAACGTGGGCAATGATGGCAATATTGCGAATGTCTTCGCGGATCATATGAAAAACATCTCCTTGAATCTGTCAGGATAGGGGGGCATTACAGTCGGTTCGCAGTATCCGCCAGCTCGAGGCCCTCGTTGTTTTCGCAGGCCAGGCGGATGCTCCACTCGTTCTCGAACAGCAGCACGTCGCGGTCGCGGCTGTCCTTGGCGCGGCCGGAGGTGGAGGTCAGCTTCAGCTTGTCCACTTCCTTGGGCGTCTTGACCACCCAGCGCACATAGCGGAAGGGCATGGACTCCATCACGATGTCCACCTGGTATTCGGTCTTCAGGCGATGCTCCAGCACCTCGAACTGCAGCACGCCGACCACGCCGACCATGAATTCCTCGCGGCCGGTTTCGGTGCGGATGAAGGTCTGGATGGCGCCTTCCTCCGCCAGCTGGGTGATGCCCTTCTGGAACTGCTTGCGCTTCATGCTGTCCAGCGGACGCACGCGGCTGAAATGCTCAGGCGCGAACACGGGGATGTTCTCGTAGTGGAACTTCGGGCCGGTGGAGAGCGTGTCGCCCAGCTGATAGATGCCGGGATCGAACAGGCCGATGATGTCGCCCGCCCAGGCCTCCTCGACGGCCTCGCGCGCATCCGCCATGAACTGCTGGGGCTGCTTGAGCGCCACCTGCTTGTTCGTGCCGGAAT
>CAZIUA010000126.1:0-3693 GCA_964542315.1 uncultured Faecalibacterium sp.
CCCCGGCAACAAGTATCAGCCGCTGTTCGAGGGTGGCGTGGACTACTTCAAGTAAGCCGCTGACGGATCACCCCAAACGATACGGAGCCGCTTCGCATTATCGCGGAGCGGCTCTTTGGGTGCCCCCCAAAACTGTTCGCGCCAGTTGATCGCCGTCGGCGGACTGCAAATCGAAAATCGGCGACATGTGCGGCGATTTTCGTGCGATTTTGCTTGAAAAATCGCTTCTTTACACGGAGGAACGGCCGTCAGGGCTGCTGGCCGCCCTGACAGTGACGGAGTGCAAAACTCAAAAAAGTGGCTTTTGCCACTTTTTTGACCCACGGGAGCCGCTTCGCATCATCGCGGAGCGGCGCTTTGGTCATTCCTGGGCGTGTGCGGCGAGGAAGTCCTCTGCGGCGCGGAGGGACACTTCCGCCAGATGATCTGCATCGGGGGCGTGGGCGGTGCAGGCGCGCAGTGCGTCCGCCGCCTGGCGAAGCAGATCCGCACAGGCGTCGTAGTCCTTTTCCCAGGCGATGCGCTGCAGGTCGAATGTCACCTGCTGGCGATCCAGCGTGCGCTGCAATTCGGCACAGCGGGCGGATGCAGCATCCGCAGGCACGGCGGATTCAGCCCGGGCGGCGCGGCGGAGCAGCTCCTTGAGCCCTTCGAGCATGTGGTGGACGCAGGGCTGCGCCATCAGGCGGGCAGCTGCGGCATCCTCCGGGTCGCAGAAGGCCGCATCGGCGTGATCCTCCTTCACGGCGTGCGCGGGCGGCAGGGGCGCATCGGGGCAGGGAAGCCCTTCGCGGCGCAATTCGTCGCAGACCTGCTGGATCATCTCCGGGTGTGCCTTGCAGATGGTGCGGTATTTGTTCTGATAGCGCAGCATGCGGCTGTGGCTGCCCTGGGCCATGCCGGTCACGCAGGCGCGGACGCTCACCCCCTGACCGCGCGCCATCAGCACCTGCCGGAGCAGCTCGTGCGTTTCCTCCGGGGTGAAGGGCTGGAAGGCAGGTGCCCGGCGGATGCTCTCCGGCTGCTGGCGCAGGCAGGCGTAATAGTAGTTGCGGATGCTGTTGGGCTTGCGCCCCAGGTCGCTGGACAACGCCTCGAAGACGCTGCGAAGCGGTTCGCCGGCGGCATTGGCCTCCTGCACGGCGGAAAACAGGCGTGCCGTTTCGACATCCTGCCAGCCGGCGCGGCCGGGATGGGCGGTTCGGGTGGGACGGTCGGATTTCATGGGCTGACTCATCGGACATTGCTCCTTCATGGGCAGCGTTCGGGACGCTACCGGTTCGTTTGTCAATACCATATCCGATGTGTGGGGAATTTATGCACCTACAGGAGCGGCAGCAGCGCGTCGTCCAGGGTGGATCGGCCGTGGAAAAACTGCCATGCGGCGGCGCGGACGGTCTCCTGCGGCAGATAGGCGTTGATGGCGGAAAGCGTGCTGCGTCCGGCGAGCTCGACCGCGGCGGATGTGCCGCTGGCATAGAGCGTCAGATCATCGCGGACGGTGTGCAGCCCCTGTGCGCCGAGGGCTTTCTGGCTCGCGGGGGATACAAGATGCGCCAGCAGCAGTGCAGCTTCCGGCGGTGCGGCGGATGTGACGCTGCCCAGCCAGACCTGATCGGTGATGACCTCATCGGCCGTCATGGCGCGGAAGGGGAATCCGCCGCCGCTGCTGACCAGCCCTGCAAATGCGGTGAGCTGGCCGGTGGTCAGCATGGCGGACGCGCACTGCCGCTTCTGGAAAGCGGCGTAGGTCTGTGCAGGATCCAGCGTGCCGAGATCATCCGGCAGCGGCGGATATTCCGTCAGCAGCATAGCGAGGGTGAAAAGCGCCGCACCGCCCGGGGAATGCAGGGCACAGGCCGCATGGGACGCGGCCTCCATGGGATAGGGGCGTGGCGTGGCGTCCGCCGGGATGGGCGTGGCAGCGGCGCGTCCCAGCAGGGTGGTCGGTGCAGGCGTGACTTGCTCGCCGGGCTCCAGCGCACTGTCGAGCGCCAGCACCCATGCGCCCCAGCACAGCGGCAGGCCATATTGCGCGCCCTGCCAGCGTCCGCAGCGCAAAAGCGGCTCGCGGATGGCAGTCTGCTGGCTGCCCGTCAGCGGCAGAAAGTATGCCTGCGGCTGCTGCAGATCCCCCGGCATGTACAGGAGGATGTCCGGCAGAAGCGCGTCTTCCGCGGTCAGATCTTCCGCCGAGACCTGGCGCAGATACGTCGATACCTGCGGATGCCCCTTCTCGAAGGCGCGCAGCTGCCCCCGCAGCCAGGATACCGCACCGCCGGGTGCGTCCAGCACCCAGATTCTGAGCAGTGTGCGCTCCCGTCCGCCCAGGAGCGGCGGCGTCTCCTGCGCCGGGAGGTGGATCATCCGCCAGGCAGCGAGCAGCAGCATGGCGCTGAACAGGGCGATCAGCAGGCGGCGCAGGGGCTTTTTCATCCGCGATGACCTCCTTGGCGGTTGTGCTGGATGCATATGCGCTCCGCTGGCGCGGTATGAAACATCAACGCTGATTGAACTTGTCCGCCAACGCTTGAAAGCCCATGCAGACTGTGCTAAAATGTATGTCTTGACTGAACATTCCTAAAGAAGGAGGCCTGACCATGGGGAAACTCTTTGCCTGCTTGAAAACGATCCTGCATCCCTTCCTGCGCATCCGCCGGGCGGAATATGCCGAGCCCATCGGCGATGGACCCTGCGTGTTCCTGGCGAATCATATCGGCGCGTTGGGACCGATCTATATGGCAACGACCTTCCCCCTGGCGGACAGGACGGACATCTGGTGCAACGACGGCGTGCTGGATGAAAAGCAGATGGTCGAATACGTCCGGCATGACTGGTGGTGGCGGCCGGAAAGCAAGCTCGCACCGCTGTACAATGTGACGCTGCCCTACCTGGCGGCGGCCATCGTGCCGAAGGTGCTGCGCAGCGCGCCCACCATCCCGGTCTATCATGACGCACGCATCATGACCACCATGCGCCAGAGCCTGAAGGCCCTCAAGGACGGCAAGCACATCGTCATCTTCCCCGAAAAGCCCGATGGCTTCGGCTCCCATGCGGATAAGCTGCAGATGGGCTGGCTCAACCTGACCACCATGTATGCGCGCGCCACTGGCAAGCCCCTGCGGCTGATCCCCGTGCATATCGACCAGAAGGCGAAGGTCTTCCGCGTGGGGAAGGCAATCACGGTGGACGCGGATGTGCCGCTGAAGGAGCAGGAGGACCGCATCGAACGGTACCTCGCCGCTGGCCTGCGCGGGAAACAGGCTGAATGATCGGCAACGCTATGAACGATCCGGAAGAAAAGACGTCGAAACGAAAAAACTTTTGAAAAAATGGCGCAAAAAAAGCGCAACCCCTTGACGGAACGCTTGAATTTGGCTATAATAACTATTGTCTACAAGTCTGGTCAGGCTTGATGCGGGACGTGCGGGCGTAGTTTAGTGGCAAAACTCCAGCTTCCCAAGCTGGCCTTGTGGGTTCGATTCCCATCGCCCGCTCCAACACCGCATCAACCAACCGGAAAGCAGCGATCTTCCGGCGGCGGAGGATGGCTCGTCCATCTTCTTTCATCGGGGGCTCGCAGTTTTACGAGGGTGCATCAAAACTCAGATGCACTGGTCATTATTAAGGAGGAGATACCCATGGCTAAGGAACGCTACGAGCGCAAAAAGCCCCATGTTAACATCGGCACCA
>CAZIUA010000127.1:0-3674 GCA_964542315.1 uncultured Faecalibacterium sp.
GTCTGTCTGACTTCTGTCGGACAGGCTTTTTTCTTTTTTTTTTCTCCCTTGTCTCAGCACCGCCATCGCCCGTCCGCCCTGCAGGCCGGACGGGCTTTTCGCATCCTTATATCCCCTGCGCCGCACACAGGAAGTGCTCCCCCACCGCACGGGCGATCTCCGGTGCATCCGCCGAAATGGTGCACACATGGGGTGCATCCGCCAGCCAGAGCACGCTTTTCTTCTCGCTGGACACGCCGCGCAGGATCACCTCCGCCGAATCCGCCGTGATGGTGCGGTCGCCATGGCTCTGCACCACCAGCAGCGGACAGGTCACGGCATGCAGATCCTGCCGGGACATGCGGATCAGCCGCGACAGGTGCGCGCCGCTGGCCGTCGGGAAGCCCGCATAGCCGTAGTCATACCGCTCGTCCAGATCGGTGTGCGCCGACCAATGCACCGTGCGCACAAAGGGTGCGGCCAGCGGCGCCAGCCATAGCGGCGCCTTCGTCCCCATGGGCGCGGAAAGCGTCGCTGCCGCATCCACCTGCATCTGCTCCGCCAGCATCAGCGTCAGGCATCCGCCCATGCTCAGCCCCGCCGCACAGACGAATTCACATTGCCCGCGCAGGCGCTGCAGGCCGTCCTTCGCCGCCTCCAGCCAATGCTGCCAGGTCACGCCGCGCATATCCGCCATATCGGTGGCATGTCCGGGCAGGTTGAAGCCCGTCACCGTGAAGCCCATGCCATGCAGGTGATCCGCCAGGGGGCGCATATGGGCGATCGTCCCGGTGAAGCCGTGCAGCAGCAGCACGCCGCACTTTTTACCGCCCACCCCCTGCCCCTCCAGCAGGAAGGGCTGACACACCGCGTCCGCAAAGGGACGCTCCACACGTTTGGCCATTTTCATCCATCCTTTCAAGGGAACTCATCATGCCTGCGCCCGCTGAACGCGCGTCAGGCGCACCACCACGGCGGATTGATCATCCCGCCGCCGGGATGCATCCGCCAGGAATGCGCTGTCCAGCAGGGCTTTGGCAGCCTCCTCGGGGGAGGCCAAGCACAGCGCGTCGCGGATGGCGTCCTCCAGCGCATCCGGTGTGGCGAAGGCGTCCTCCACGCCATCGGTCAGCAGGAGCAGCACATCGCCTTCCGACAGGCGGAGCGCATTGGCATTCGGATCGATCTCCTCAACGATGCCAAGCGGCAACGCATCGCCCGTCAGGCGCGTCAGCATGCCCTGCTGATACAGCCACGACGGCGCCGCACCCAGCTTGTCCAGCGAGGCCTGCCCCTGCCACAGGTCGATGGTCAGCACATCCGCGGTGGCGAAGCGTTCGCCGCAGCCACCCAGCAGGAGCATGCCGTTCACCGCCGCGAGGGTCTGCGGACGGCTGTAGCCTGCATCGAGGCAGAGGCGGAGCAGCTCGACCGTCTGCCGGGAGGACAGGGCAGCCTTGTCGCCATGCCCCATGCCGTCGGACAGCGCCACGAGGAAGCGCCCGTCCTGCAGATCGCCGAACCAGGCCGTATCGCCGCAGGTCTCGCCGCAGGTGACGGCTTCCGAAGCCGCCCCGACCTCCGCCCGGAGCAGCGGCTGTTCCGCCAGGTAGACCCGGTCCCCATCCAGCCGGGACAGGCGCATCGGCACCCCCAGCACGGCGGTTGTCAGCAGGCACATGTCGTCCGCCTGTTTGCGCGCACCGGTGATGAACTGCAGCTCGAAGGCCGCCAGCGCATGCCCCTGCGCCCGCCGGACATAGCACAGCGACGCCGGGATCGCGCGCTCCGCCATTTCGCACCGGATGCGCCGTGCCGCCATGTCATCCCACCAGGATTCGCCGCAGGACAGCAGGGCGAACCGCCGCGCCGCCCCGGACATGGCCGTCAAATGGGTGACGAGCATATCGCGCTGGATCTGCGCCTGCCGTGCGACCCGCTGCAGCGCCGCGTCCTCCCTGCGGAGGGCATCCATGCTGTCCAGCAGGTAGTACAGCCGCTGACACCCCAGCCCGCGCAGATGCTCCAGCGCCCCCTGCCACACCGCATCCGGTGCGCTCCGACATTGCCAGACCTCCTCGGCGCGCTGCGTCCCCAGCGTCATGCCCATGCAGCCGCAGCCGTCATATTCCGGACACCCCTGGCAGAGATGCTCCTTCCACCATGCGCCGTCACGTTCCTCCTGATCCTCCCGCGGGGACGGAACCGCCCTCGCCAGCGCCGCAATGGTCTGCTCCCAGGCGGACAGCGTCGCTGCGGCATAGGCATCCCCCGGCGCAGGATCATTCGGCAAAAAGCGCCGCATCTGCCCCTTCAGTCGCTCCAGTGCCGGACGGGGCAGCATCGCCAGCACGGCGGACGCCACCACCACGGCCGTGCCGCAGCCCATCCCAGTGCCGCCGCAGAGCAACATCGGCAGGATGCATCCCATCGCGAACGCGCCGCAGGTCAGGCGCCGGTCACCGAGGTTCTCCGCCACACCGGCGAGGAATCCGCCCATGCCCAGCGCCACCGCGATCGTCAGCGGAAGCCCCTGCAGCGCCAGCACCACGCCGCCCAGCATACCCGTCAGCGCCCCTGCGCCAGCCCCGAGCGCCATCGCCGAGGGGATCACCGCACACACGCACAGCAGCATCCCCGCATTCACCCCAAGGAGCAGCATCCGCGCGCCGCCGCAAACGCACATCGCAGCCAGATACCCGACCGCGACGCGTTCCTCCATGGCGGAGAAATGCCTGCCGCGCTGGAGCGTCCGCAGCGCCCGTGCCATCACCGGTGCAGACAGGATCGCGATCGCCGCTGCGCCCCAGCCCCGAAGCATGTCCGCCGCCGTGGGCGCCAGTGACGCGCCCAGCCCCGTGGGCAGCATCGTCACCGCGACGAAGGCCATCAGCCAGGCCGTGCCGCGTCCGCTGAGGAGGAAGGGGGCAAGCGTCATCAGCAGCAGGGCGATCAGGCTGTCCCAGCGGAAGCCCATCCCGGATATCAGTCGCATCAGGAGCGATGCGGCCCAACCTGCCATCGCCGGACGAATGTCGCCGCCCACAGCCGCCATCCCTGCGGTGTAGGCCGCCTGCAGCCCGGACGGGATGCCCAGCATGTCCGCAAAGGCCATCAGGCATGCCGGCACCCCCTGCGCGGCGAATTTCACGCCCGTCACCAGCCAGCCCCACGTCCAGGTGCGCTTTTCACGCGGCATCCACCGATCTGTCCGCCTTCTGTGCTGGCGCAGTACCGCCTCTGCCATATCCCTTCGCCTCCATGCATATCCTGGAGACACAGCATAATGCATCCGCCTGCGCCAGAGCGTCGAACAGGCGCGCGGGAAATGTCAAAGCCCCGGATGCTTCGCGGCCCCCGGGGGATTCGCCGTCACTCGATGGACAGCACGGTGTAATCTTCTTCCTCCACTGCTGCGCGAAGGACATCCTCCGCCACCGGCGCAGAAAGGGTCACGATAGCCGTCCCGGCGGTATGGCTCGGCACGGCGTTCTCCACGCCGTCGATGGCCTCCAGCGCACGCTTGACCATCGCCTCGCAGTGGCCGCACATCATACCCTCGATGTGCATGACACGCACGGGCAGCGTTTGAGGCATTTCCACCTCAGGCAGCGTCACCGGCTTGCGGGCGCGGTCGCGCTTTGCATCGTGCATGCGGAACAGGTTCAGCCGCAGGGCGTTGGACACCACGCAGA
>CAZIUA010000128.1:0-3510 GCA_964542315.1 uncultured Faecalibacterium sp.
GTGCTCGCCCTTTTTGGCGCGGATGACCGGCGAGAGCACCTGAAAGCGCGTCCCCTCCGGATAGGCGCACATCGCGTCCACCATCTGATCCACCGTCTGCTGGCGGATCTCCTTGCCGCAGCTGGGGCAATGCGGATGGCCCGTGCGTGCCCACAGCAGGCGCAGGTAGTCATGGATCTCCGTCACCGTGCCGACGGTGGAACGGGGGTTGCGGCTGGTGGTTTTCTGGTCGATGGAGATCGCCGGGGACAGCCCTTCGATGGCGTCCACATCCGGCTTTTCCATCTGCCCCAGAAACTGCCGCGCGTAGCTGGACAGGCTTTCCACATAGCGCCGCTGCCCCTCGGCATAGATGGTATCGAAGGCCAGGGATGATTTGCCCGACCCGCTCAGGCCGGTCATGACCACCAGCTTGTCCCGGGGGATGGTCACGTCCACATTGCGCAGGTTGTGCTCCCGCGCGCCACGAATGACGATGTTTTCGTTCATGTTTGCTACCTCGATCGCTGAAAAACTGGATACAGAACAAGTATAGCACGCTTGTTCCCACATCGCAAGGCGAACAGACGGAATTTCCGCCAGGGGAAGGGTATTCGCCCCCTCAAAAGGCAGGACTGCTCTTTTGAAAAGAGGCGAAGCCTCTGGAAAAAGCCATGTCAAGTCTTTTTTTTCCGCAGGATCTGTGGTATGATGGCAGTATCATGTGAAAAAACGAGGTGCCGATCATGGCCAAGCTCTACTTCCGATACGGGGCAATGGGGTCCAGCAAGACCGCCAATGCCATCATGGTGCAGTATAACTACATGGAGCGCGGACAGAATGTGCTCATGCTCAAGCCGAAGCTGGAGAACCGCGACGGCGCGACGCGCGTCAAGTCTCGCTGCGGGCTGGAAACGGAATGCCGCTTTGTGGAGGACATCACCCTCGCCGATGTGCAGGGGTATGACTGCGTGATCGTGGATGAGGCGCAGTTCCTGACCCGTGAACAGGTGCGCCTGATGGTGCGCATCGTCGATGAGATGGACGTGCCGGTCATCTGCTACGGCCTGCGGACGGATTTTCAGGAGAACTTCTTCGAGGGCAGCATGTGGCTGATGGCCTGGGCGGATTCCATCGAGGAGGTTAAGACCATCTGTTGGTGCGGCCGCAAGGCGGTCTGCAATGCCCGTGTGGTGGATGGCAAGGTGGTCAAGGAGGGCGATCAGATCCTCCTGGGCGGCTCCAGCCAGTATGTGAGCCTGTGCCGCAAGCATTTCCATGAGGGAAAGCTGGGCGCAGACTGATCGGGGAGGAGGCATCCTCCTGAAAGTAAGAAAAAACGCAGCCCCGCCGTCCTTTTCTGCCCCGATGCAGGGCAGGATCGGGCTGGCGGGCTTTTTCAGCCGGAAAAACAGCACGGAAGACGCGATCCGGGGAAAAATGCCGCTTTTTTGCGCCGGTGTTTAACATTCCCCATGGGGGACGCGTCTAATCAGGTGAAAGGAGGCGAGGGACATGACTCCAGTCCAGGGCCCGGACCGGGAGGAGAAACTCAACCAAATGGTGCAGATGTATGAGTATGACCTGCGCCGGGTGTGCGCGGTGATCCTGGGAGACGCAAGCCTCGCCCAGGACGCAGTGCAGGAGACCTTCCTGAAGGCCTACCGCGGCATGGACAAGTTCCGCGGGAATGCCTCGGAGAAGACCTGGCTGATGCGCATCGCCATCAACACCTGCAAGGATATGCAGCGCAGCGGCTGGCTGCGGCATGTGGATGCATCCGTTTCGGTGGATGATCTGCCCATGCCTGTTGCGCCGCCCAGCGTGGAGCATATCGCCCTGATGAATGCGATCATGGCGCTTCCGCTGAAGTACAAGGCGGTGGTGCTGCTGCACTACGATCAGGGGATGACCGTGAGGGAAACGACGGCCGCATTGCGGATCACCCCGCCGGCCGTCATCAACCGACTGAAAAAGGCGCGCATAGCCCTGCGCATTGCGCTGGAAGGAGGGGCTGACGAATGAATCCATCCGACAAGATAATCCGTGAAGCCATGGATGCATGCCTCACCGGCGTGGACGCATTGCCCTCCCAGCGGGCGGAGATCCTGCGTGCCGCGAAGGGAGAAACGAAAATGAAGCGCAAAATGAATCTGGGGCTGATCTTCGCCCTGATCCTGGTCCTGTTCACCACCAGCGTCGCCGTGGCGGCGGAGCTGGGGCTCTTTGGTCAGCTGGGGCAGCAGGAGGACGCCGATACGCGCCTTCCCGGCCTGGATGCCGTGGCCACCCCCGTCACCCTGACCCACACCACCCCCGGCGGCGTGACCGTCACCGTCCACCAGAGCTACTACGACGGTGCGCGCGTGTTCATCTCCTACACCGTGGCGAGCGCGTATGAACAGCGGACGTTCGGCGAGGGCGATCCCGGCGTGGAGAAGTACGACATGGAATTCCCCGGCGAAAAGTACGGCGAGACCTTCGGCGACTGGGGCGAAGAAGGCAAGCAGATGGCCGCCTGGCTCGATGGCTCCGCGCCCCGCTGGGCGAAGATCACCCGTGTCAACGTGCATGACAACCTGGCTGTGGGTGATGACACGCTGAACATCATCGGCAGCGGCGAATACATCGACGAGCAGGGGCGGATGGTCTGCTGGAAGGAATGCGAAGTGCCGGAGGAGATCGCGGCGGACGAACTGACCGTGGCCATCGGCATCTACACCGCGCAGACCACCTATTACCAGACGGCAGACGGCCTGTACATGGCCACGTCCCACCCGGACGAAACGGCCTGGCCGACCTTCACCGTGAAGAAGGACACCTCCGCTGTGAGCGTCCATGCCCAGCAGCAGACCGACACCTGGACGGCTGAGGCGGACATCACTGTCAGCGCCATCGAGATGAGTGGCACCATCCGCATGACCTCCTGCCCGGACGGCTGGAAGGCTTACTTCACCTTTGACGAAGCGGCCGCCAAGGATACGGACGTCATCACCGACTGGCTGCTCTATGAGGACGGCGTCCCCACGGAGGAATGGAATCTCAACGGCGGCGTGGGCGGCGATCCGCTGACCTACTATATCTGCTACCGCATCAGCGGCGAAGCGAAGGAGCTGAAGATCGTTCCCGTGTACCGCCATGCCGGTGAAAAGCTGGAGGAAGCCATCGTCCTCCCGCTGAGAAAGTGAATCAACACGACTGGGTGCGCCTCACAAGGGGCGCACTTTTCTTGTGCAGGAAGCATCGTGACCGCGGACATGATATTTTGGTCAAAAATGGAAGAAATGATTCAGCCTGCAGCGATCGTTGCCGGAAATGTGCTATAATAGACAGCAGAATGGCAGAAAAGCTGAAGCGAAAAATGAAAAAAGCATGCTGCACAGATTCGGAGGGATGGCATGAATATTGCGATCGTGGAGGATGACGCGCGCCAGCGGGTGGAATTCCGCCAATACATCCTCAAATATTTTCAGGGGCGGGAGAATCAGTGCCGGATCACGGAATTCACCGATGGGGATGAGATCCTGGAGC
>CAZIUA010000129.1:0-3487 GCA_964542315.1 uncultured Faecalibacterium sp.
CCATCGCCAGCATCCCCAGCCCTGCGCCCAGATACAGCAGCGCCGCCATCATGGACGGCCCGACCTGCTCCAGCAGCAGCTTTGAAACCGGGGCATTCAGCGCGTACAGCGCCGCCGCCAGCACAGCAAAGAAAACGGCCTTGCGTGTTTTCATGCGGACTGCCTCATCCGCCATACTGCGCAACGAAGCGATCCGTGCCGGTGATGATCTCCTCGGCGGACAGGCGGCCGGAGAGCTCCAGCACCTTGATGGGGCTGTTGACGATGTACTCCCGGTAGGGCTCCAACACATTGCCCGGCAGGGTGCAGGGCGCATAGTGATCCAGCGCGTCCACCGCATCGTGGATGTGCATGCCCACGATCATCTTCGCGACCTTTTCCGACAGGGGCAGCTGCTGCAAGCCCATCTCCACCATCATGATGGCATGGCCGGTATCCAGCCAGATGCCCACCGGACTGCCTGCAAAGCGATCGGCGATCAGGTCGAATTCGCTGAAGATCGGGCACTGGTGGCACATGGCGCGGTTCTCCATGCCCAGCTTCACGGGCAGATCATGCTTGGCGACATAGTTCGCCAATTCGTCGATGGACTTCATCATCCGGTCCAGATAGGGCTGGGCCTGACGCATGGCGAGCATCTGCGCATGCAACGCACGGTATTCCGCCGTGTCCGTCCTGTGCTCGGCGATGAGCTTCTTCAGCGGCACGTCAAAGGCGGCCGGCTCCAGCGGCACTTCCGTGGGATGAAAGACCACTGCACCCGCGCCCAGCACGCACGCCCACTCGACGCTGCCCTTGGCCAGCTCGACGGCCTGCTGGCGGAGCGCTTCATCCTCGTAGCCGAGCATGACCGAGTCGGTGTCAAAGCGCTTGTCCAGCGTTTTGGGGAAGACATTGTGGACGCTGGAGACACGGATGGCGCCTTCATCGATACGGCGGCGGATGCCGGAGAGCCATTCGGTGCGTACCTGATAATTCAGCTCCACGCGGGAGAAGCCCAGCGCATTCAGCTGGTCGATCAGCTCCTCGCCGGAATGCGCCTTGCGGAAATTCCACATCGTTGAAATGGCCAGATCGGCCTTGGTGAAGGACATCGATACCCCTCCTTGATACTCTGTTTTTCTCCCATAGGAATTCCGGCTGGAACGCCGTTTTCCTGCCATCCGGGCAAAAAAGGGGGGAGCGCCCCGCGCTGGGACGCTCCCGTTCATCCGGCTCACTCCACCGTGGAGTAATCGAAGCCGCGCAGGGTCAGTTCTTCCGCGCGATGGCAGGCCACCATGCGGCCATCCACCTCGCGCAGTTCGGGCGTTTCGGTGCAGCAACGCTCCGTGCAATAGTGGCAGCGCTCGTGGAAGTAGCATCCGCTGGGCGGATTGGCCGGGTTCGGGATCTCGCCCATGAGGGGGATGCGATCCATCACCACATCCGGATCGGCCACAGGCACGGCGGACAGCAGCGCCTCGGTATAGGGGTGCTTCGGGCTGGCGAAGAGCTTCTCCGTCTCGCCGAATTCCACCATCTTGCCCAGATACATCACGCCCACCTTGTCGGAAATGTGCTCCACCACCGACAGGTCATGGCTGATGAAGATGTAGGTCAGATCCATCTCCTTCTGCAGATCCTTGAGCAGGTTGATGATCTGCGCCTGAATGGACACGTCCAGCGCGGAGACCGCCTCGTCGCAGACGATGATCTGCGGCTTGAGGATCAGTGCGCGGGCGATGCCGATGCGCTGGCGCTGTCCGCCGGAGAACGCATGGGGATAGCGCATCAGGTAGGTGGTGTTCAGGCCGACCTTGGCCGCGATATCCTTCACCAGCTTTTCGCGCTCCGCCTTGGGCATCTTGGGATAATTGGCCTGAATGGGTTCGCCGATGATATCCAGCACCGTCATGCGGGGATCCAGAGAGGAATAGGGATCCTGGAAGATCATCTGGATCTCCTTGCGGACAGGCTTCATCTGCTTCTTGTCCAGGGTGAGGAAGTTGACCTCCTCCCCGGCAAGGGTCTTGTAGATCACTTCGCCCTCGCTGGCTTCGATCGCGCGGACGATGCAGCGGCCCAGCGTGGTCTTGCCGCAGCCGGATTCGCCCACGATGCCGATGGTCTCGCCCTTGTGGACGTCAAAGCTGACATCGGTGACCGCGCGCACGCATACGCCCTTGGAGGCAAAGCGCTTGGACACATTGCGGACGGAGAGGATCAGCTCCTTCTTTTCCATTTCGGTCATTTACTCCGCCCCCTTTTCTGCCTGCTGTTTGCAGCGGTGGCAGGCAACGCAATGCGTGCCGCCCAGGCACATGCTTTCCGGATCGACCTTGTCGCACACGCCCTCGATCCGCTCCGTGCAGCGCTCATAGAAGCCGCAGCCAGGCTTGAGGTTCAGCGCCAGCGGCACGGTGCCTTCGATGGAATAGAGGCGATCCGCCTTGAGCGTGCCGATCTTGTGGACGCTGCCCATCAGGCCGCGGGTATAGGGGTGCTGCGGATTTTTGTAGATCTCGCGCGCCGTGCCGGTCTCGACGATCTTGCCCAGATACATCACGGCCACGCGGTCGCACATTTTCGCCACCGTACCCAGGTCATGGGTGATGAAGAGGATAGCCATGCCCAGTTCCTTCTGCAGGCTCTGCATCAGTTCAAGGATCTGCGCCTGAATGGTCACGTCCAGCGCGGTGGTGGGCTCGTCCGCGATGAGCAGACGGGGCTTGCACACCAGCGCCATGGCGATCAGCGCACGCTGGAGCATGCCGCCGGAGAACTCATGCGGATACTGGTCATAGCGCTTCTCCGCATTGGCGATGCCCACCAGCTTCATCATTTCCAGGGTCAGTTCCTTGGCCTTTTTCTTGTCCTTGGTGATGTGCAGGAGGGTCGCCTCGTTGATCTGATTGCCGATGGTATACATGGGGCTGAAGGCCACCATCGGCTCCTGGAAGATCATCGAGATCTGCCGGCCGCGAATATCGCGGATCTCCTTGCCGCGGGGATTGAGCTGAAGCATGTTGATCACTTCATCCCGGTCGTTGCGGAAGAGGATCTCGCCGGTGGACTGGCACTTCTTGTCGTTGATGCCGAGGATGGCTTTGCTGGTCAGGGACTTGCCGCAGCCGGATTCGCCCACCAGGCCCAGCGTTTCGCCTGCATGGATCTCGAAATCCACGCCGCGCACGGGGGTCAGGAGACCCTCGTCCATTTTGATATTCACCCCCAGGTTTTTCACCTGGATAATGGGCTGATTCGTTTCAGACATCTGTCAGGGCCTCCTTTCTTACTTGTAGGGGTCAGCCGCATCGCGCAGGCCGTCGCCCAGGAAGTTGAACGCCAGCACGGTGATGACGACGAACGCCAGGGGAATCATCTTCCACGGGCACTGCGCCACGGACACCAGATCCTCGGTCTCCTTGAGCAGCACGCCCCAGGAGGTCGCAGGCGCCTTCATGCCCAGACCCAGGTAGCTCATGGACGTTTCGCCCAGGATGGA
>CAZIUA010000130.1:0-3482 GCA_964542315.1 uncultured Faecalibacterium sp.
CCTTATGCTTGAAGCCACTTCGCTGCTGCGCGAAGTGGCTTCTTTGACAAACTGTGCGCCGTCCCCCGAACGGGACGGCGCAGCAGGCTGCCAAAGAAGTGGGGCCTATCTCAACCAGGTGACAGTCTTTGTCCGTAGTGTCCACCTCATCAGTCCCTTCAGGGACAGCTTCTCCCTCGTGAGGAAGCCTTTGGGTGTCTAAAAAGTGGCAAAAACCACTTTTTTGCCCCCCCTGCTCACCTTTCCTGCCGGATCTCGCCGCACAGGTCTGTCTGGAGCAGCTCATCGGTGTTGTCCTGCGCCAGCGCCCACATCAGCTTGGTCACGGCGGCTTCCGTCGTCAGATCCATGCCATTGATGACGTCCGTGCGCAGCAGCTGGTTTCCCACCTCGTAGATGGACAGATCCGCACGCTCATACATGCACTGGGTCAGCACCAGAATGCGGAGCCCCTGCGCGCGCAGCATGCGGAGCTTCTCCACCAGATTGCGGCGGATGTAATGCAATCCGCCCAGCCCGAAGGCTTCGATGACCAGGCCGCGGTAGCCTGCCTGCGCGACGAAATCCAGCACATCCGGCTGCGTGCCAGGCACCAGCTTGAGCAGGAAGACACGGCTGTCCACCTCCGGGCGGAACAGATACGGCCCGGTGATCTTCTGCGGACGCAGGAACCGCACGCCCTCGGAGTCGATCACGCCCGCCAGGGAACGGTTCACGCTGGAAAACGCATCGAAGGAGAGCGTATGCGTCTTCACCGCGCGCGTGCCGTGGATCAGCTTGCGCGCAAAGCACACATAGGTGCCTGGCACGCCCTTGCAGGCCGCCTCGATAGCGCAGGAAAGATTCGTCTCCGCGTCGGAGAGCGGCGCACCCATCGGCAGCTGGGAGCCGGTGATAATGACCGGCTTGGTCTGCCCGTGCAGCATATAGGACAGCGCCGCCGCGGTGTAGCCCATGGTGTCCGTGCCATGGGTGATGACCACGCCGTCCACATCGTCATCGGTCATGGCGGCATGCACCGCATTGGCCAGGATGGACCATTCCTCCGGCTGGATATTGGAGGAATCCATGGAGAACACATCCCGCGGCACGATCTCCACATCGGCCCTGTGCGGGACGCCCTGCAGCATCTGGCTGGCGCTCAGCGCCGGGCTCAGGCCGTCAGCAGTCTGCCGGCACGCGATGGTGCCGCCCGTGGCCAGCAGGACGATTCGTTTCATCATTCATGCACCTCTTTGTCGTTCGTTGGATCCATCCGACATTATACCACGGCGATCGGCAAACCGCAACGGCTGCGTGATGATATTCCGCCGCATCCCCTGCATCCGGCACAAAATGGGGGCATCCTGCGTGAAAAACGGGATCCATATGGTGAAAGAAGTGCCTTGAAAGCGTTGACACGGCCAGCGTTTGAAGGTATAATGGATAAGTGAAACTGGACAAGTATGCACTCGTGCTGACACGGGTGCTTCTGTGACGTCAGGCCCTTCCGCCTGATGATTGAAAGGAGAAACGACCATGGCAGATGAAAAGCGCAATGTCATGACAGAAGAAGGCCTTCGCAAACTGCAGGAGCAGTATGACTATTTGATCAATGTCAAGCGCAAGGAGATCATCAACGCGATCGAGATCGCCCGCGGCTTCGGCGACTTGTCCGAAAACGCGGAATATACCGAAGCCCGTAACGACCAGGCCAAGAACGAGGCGGAGATCACTCGTCTGAAGGCCATCATCGAGAACGCGGTCGTCGTGAGCGAGAACGAGATCAGCACCGACAATGTCTCCGTCGGCACCACCGTGCGCTATCTGAACGAGAGCACCGGCAAGGAAGCCGAGTACGCCATCGTCGGCGCGGACGAGGCCGATCCCAAGAATGGCCGCATCTCCAACGAGAGCCCCATCGGCATGGCGCTGCTGGGCCATCGCGTGGGCGACACCATCGAGATCGAGATCCCCCGCGGCTTCATCACCGTGCGCATCCTGGATATCCACCGCTAAGCCCTCCCCTTTTGACTGATCATACAGGAGTTGTAGAAAAATGGCTGATTATCCCGTGACCCCCCTGACCCCGCCGCTGTCCGAGCAGGAGATCATCCGCCGCCAGAAGCTGCAGGGTCTCATCGATGCCGGGCAGAATCCCTACGAGATCACCCGCTATGACGTGACCCACCACAGCCAGGAGATTATCGACACTTTCTCCGATGATGCCGAACCTGTGACCGTCTCCGTCGCCGGCCGCATGACCGCCCGCCGCGTGATGGGCAAGGCCTCCTTCGCATCCCTGCTGGATGCCCAGGGCGCCATCCAGCTCTACGTCACCCGTGATGAGCTGGGCGAGGAAGCCTACGCCGCGTTCAAGAAGAGCGATATCGGCGATATTTTCGGCGTGACGGGTTTCCCCTTCCGCACCAAGACCGGCATGATCTCCATCCACGTCAAGACCATGACGCTGCTGACCAAGTCCCTCAAGGTGCTGCCGGAGAAGTTCCACGGCCTGGTGGATACCGACCTGCGCTACCGTCAGCGCTATGTGGATACCATCGTCAACCCCGAGGTGCGCGACACCTTCCGCAAGCGCAGCGCCATTATCGCCGCCGTGCGTGAGTTCCTGGACAACCGCGGCTACCTCGAGGTGGACACCCCCGTGCTCCATACCCTCGAAATCGGCGCGGCCGCCCGTCCCTTCCGCACCCACCACAACGCCCTGAACCTGCCCATGTTCCTGCGCATTGAGACCGAGCTGTACCTCAAGCGCCTGATTGTCGGCGGCTTCGAGCGCGTGTACGAGGTCGGCCGTATCTTCCGCAACGAAGGCATGGACGCCACCCACAACCCCGAATTCACCACCGTGGAGACCTATCAGGCCTATGCCGATTATAAGGAAATCATGGAGATGGTCGAGCAGCTCTACGAGTTCGTCGCCCTGAAGGTCCTTGGCACCACCGATGTGCAGTATCAGGGGCAGACCATCCACCTCAAGGCCCCGTGGAAGCGCATCACCATGGCTGATGCCGTGAAGGAAGCCTGCGGTGTGGACTGGACCGAGTGGCAGACCGACGAAGAAGCCCGCGCCTGCTGCGATGCCCGCGACGTCTATGTCGAGAAGACCGCCAAGAAGGGCGACTGCCTGGCTGCGCTGTTCGATGAGTATGTGGAAGACACCCTCGTGCAGCCCACCTTCATCATGGACTACCCCGTGGAGATCTCCCCCCTGGCCAAGCGCAAGCCCGAGGATCCCACGCTGACCGAGCGCTTCGAGTACTTCATCACCGGCCACGAGATGGGCAACGCCTTCTCCGAGCTGAATGACCCCATCGACCAGCGCCGCCGTTTTGAGGAGCAGGTCGCGGCCCGCAAGGCGCAGGGCATCAACGCCGAGGTGGACGAGGACTTCGTCAACGCGCTGGAATACGGCATGCCCCCCACGGGCGGCCTGGGCTTCGGCCTGGATCGTCTGGTCATGCTGCTGACCGACAGCCCCA
>CAZIUA010000131.1:0-3165 GCA_964542315.1 uncultured Faecalibacterium sp.
CAAGGGCTTCAGAGCCATGAGCGGCAGCCCGAAGGAGGACATCGACGCCAACAACGCGACCCTCCGGCAGCGTGCCCGTATGCTCTATATGGCGGCCCCGATCGCCACCTCAGCCATCAAGACCAACCGCACCAACGTCATCGGCGTCGGCCTGAAGCTCCAGAGCCGGATCGACCGCGAGGCCCTCGGCATGGATCAGGAGGCGGCTGACCTGTGGCAGGCAAAGACGGAGCGGGAGTTCGCCCTGTGGGCCAACCGCAAGGCAGCCTGCGACGCCACCGGCGTGAACAACTTCTACGCCATGCAGCAGCTCGCGCTCGCTTCGTGGCTGGTGAGCGGCGACGTGTTCGCCGTCATCAAGCAGTACGATCCCACGCCGACTATGCCCTACTCGCTCAGGATCCACCTCGTCGAGGCTGACCGAGTGGCAACCCCGACGGCCGCCGGCATCATGACCCCGCTGCTGGCGACTACCGGCAAGGCAGCCAACGGCAACACCATCTACGATGGCGTCGAGGTCAACCCCAACGGCATGATCGAGGCATACCATATCCGCAGCACCTACCCCCTCGAGCTCGGCACGGCGTCGACCAAGTGGACGCGCGTCAAGGCATACGGAGACCGCACCGGCCTCCCGAACATCTTGCAGGTCATGGACTCGGAGCGGCCCGACCAGTACAGAGGCGTCAGCTATCTGGCGCAGGTGATCGAGCCGCTGCTTCAGCTTCGCAGGTACACCGAGAGCGAGCTGACGGCCGCGATCGTCGAGAGCTTTTTCACGGCCTTCGTGAAAACGGAGGCCGGAGCGTCCGACAACCCGTTCAACGAAGTGGGGAGCAGCCTGCCAGAGGTGAGCCGCGATCCCAATGAGTACGAGATGGGCCCGGGCCAGATCAACATCATGGAGCCCGGCGAGGACGTCGTATTTGCCGACCCGAAGCGGCCGGCCAGCGGCTTCGACTCGTTCCTGCGTGCCATCTGCGAACAGGTGGGCGCTGCGCTCGAGATCCCGGCCGACCTGCTGCTGAAGTCCTTCAACAGCTCGTACAGCGCCAGCCGTGCGGCCCTGCTGGAGGCGTGGAAAGCCTTCAAAATGCGCCGCGAGTGGTTTGTCGCTGACTTCTGCGCCCCGATCTACGAGATCTGGATGGCCGAGGCCGTCGCCCGTGGCCGCATTGACGCCCCGGGCTTTTTCACGGATCCGGCGATCCGCGCCGCCTACCTCGGCGCCGAATGGATCGGCCCGTCTCAGGGCCAGCTCGACCCGGTCAAGGAGATCACAGCCGAGATCCTCGCGGTCGGAGAAGGCTTCAGCACCCGCGAGCAGAGCACGATCCGGCTCAATGGCGGCCAGTGGGACGCCAACGTCGACCAGCTCGCACGCGAAAACGCCAAGCTCGCCGAAGCAAACGCGCCCCTTCAGGGCAGCGGCTTCTCCGGCACCGGCGGCGCATCAGGCGCAACCGAGCCCGGCGTGGTGGCTGCGCTGCGGAACGAAATCATCAAAGCACTCAAGGAGGACGAACACCATGAAAGCAAATAACCCGCCCCGCTGCATCGCGGGGCCTGCCCCTGCGCCTCCTACTGGCGGCAAGCTCCAGAAGTTCTGGAACATCGCCAGCACCGGCGACGACACGGGCGAGATCCTGCTCTACGGCGACGTCATGAGCAGCCAGCCGATCGACTGGTGGACGGGCGAGCCTGAGCCCGGCCTCTACATCACCCCCGAGGGCTTCCTCGAGGATCTGGCTGCCGTGAAGGACAAGAGCAACATCACCATCAAGATCAATAGCTGCGGCGGCGACCTCTACACCGGCATCGCTATCCACAACGCGATCAAGGGCCTGAGCGGCACCAAGACCGTCGTCGTGGAGGGCATCGCTGCCAGTGCGGCCAGCGTCATCATGTGCGCCGGCGACGAGGTGCAGGTCTACCCCGGCAGCATGGTCATGATCCACGGCGTCAGCGGGCTCCTGTGGGACTACTACAACCTGCAAGACCTGAAGAAGCTCCAGAAGGACTTCGACGCCAGCGAGCGGGCCATCGCGGAGATCTACCACGCCAAGACCGGCATCGAGGTCGACCAGCTCCGCAGCATGATGACCCGCGAGACATGGATGGTCGGTCAGGAGGCGGTCGACAACGGCTTCGCCAACACCCTGCTCGACGACGCGGGCCCGTCTGCCGCCCTGAGCGCAGACAAGAAGGTGCTCCTCGTAGCCGGCATCAGGCACGACGTCAGCAACTTCAGACACATCCCCGGGGCGATCCCGGTCAACAACAGCATCCACGCCGCTGCTGCGGCTGGAAATAAGCCGGAGACCCCGGCCATCAAAAACGAAGGAGGAAACAAACCCATGACCCTCGAAGAAATGAGAGCGCAGTACCCCGACCTCGTGGCTCAGATCGAGCAGCAGGCCGCGGCAACTGCAAGAACGGAGGCAATCACGCAGGAGCGCGAGCGCCTTCAGGCCATCGAGAGCATCGAGGCCAGCGTGGGCGACGCGCAGCTCGTCCATGACGCCAAGTATGGCGAAAACCCCTGCACCGCTGAGCAGCTCGCTTTTCAGGCTATGAAAAAGCAGGCGGCCCTCGGGATCAAGCACCTGAAGGACAGCGCGGCCGACAATGCCGACTCTGGCGCTGGCGACGTCGGTGCTGCTCCTAACGGCGGTGAGGAAGGCAGCGAGACCGACGACAAGGCCAAGGTGGACGCCATCGTCGGCATCTACAATTCCACCAAGACCAGCAAGGGAGGTAAAAACTAATGAGCAAGAGACTCGACGAGAACATCGGCGCCGTGGAATACGACGGCCTGATCGTCAACAACGTGCCCGTCGCTGACGTCGTGACCGTGAAGCTGGCAGCCGGCACCGGCATCCTGAAGCGCGGCACCGTAGTCACCGGCGCTGCTGGCGCTGAGCTGGCCCCTGCGGCCGCTGCCCTGAGCGCTACCAACGGCACCTACATCCTGACCGACGACACCGACGTCACCGCCGGCGCCGTGGCCACCGCCTATCGTACCGGGCATTTTGCCCGCAACAAGCTGCACACCGATGGCAGCTACACCCTGACCGCAGCGGACGAGGAGATCCTGCGCAACGCCGGCATCCTGCTCTCCGACGCGATCGAATACTAAGAGAAGGAGGACAACAAAATGCCTTT
>CAZIUA010000132.1:0-2918 GCA_964542315.1 uncultured Faecalibacterium sp.
AGAAGGGGTAATTGGCGGCCTGCGCGCCCGCCTTGGTGATCGCATTGAAAAGGGTGCTCTTGCCGACATTCGGCAGGCCCACAACGCCAAGCTTCATAGATCAGTATCTCCTTCGTTGATGTTGGTATCCATGTTATTATATACGTTTTCCTGCAAAAAAGCAACCTCGGCGGAATAGTTCTTGCAGGTTTGCGTCTGCTGTGCCATACTGACCTTGACCGCCTTGCGGAATACGTTTGGGGAAAAGAATGAAGCATACCCAGCGTGTCGAAAAAAGTGTCGAAAGCCACTTTTTTCGACACACAAAGGCGCATCCGCCGAAGCAGGATGCGCCCTTTCGTGCCGTTTTCCGGTCACCAGAAGATGTTCTTCGCGAAATTATACAGGCCATGCTTCCACACGCGGAAATCGTGTCCGCCCTCGGTCACATAGAAGGTGTGGGATGTGCCGTTTTCCGCCAGCGTGTCGGAGTAAGTCTGCGGCCAGGCGCCGACCACGCCATCGGTGCTGCCGGCGTTGATGAGGATGTACGTTTCATACGCCGTATCCGCCTTGAAATCCGCCGTGGGGAACAGGCCGCCCTCCACATTGTAGGGCAGCACGCCCGGCGCAGGGCAGAACGCGCCCACATAGCCGAAGGTCTCGGACATGGTCAGGCCGATGTACAGCGCCTCGCGTCCACCCATGGACAGCCCCGCGATGGCGGTGTTTTCGCGTCCGGCCGCGACGGCATAATGCGCCTGCACATAGGGCATGAGGTCGTCGCGCAGGTCGTTGATGAAATTGTCGAACGCCGCGAAATGCGCCGGGGTATACATGTCCGCCGCGTTGGCGGCATCCTTCGCCCGGGCACGGACATTGGGCATGACGACGATCATCTCCTGCGCGTCGCCGCTGGCGATCAGGTTGCCGATGACCCATGCAGGGCGTCCGCCAGCCCATTCGTTCTCATCGCCGCCGATACCGTGGAGCAGGTACAGCACGGGATATTCCTTGTCCTCGGAATAATCCGGCGGAAGAAGGATCATCGCACGGCGTTCGGTGCCCGTGGTGGACGAATCGTAGCGCGCCAGCACCGTTTTGCCATAGGTCACATCCGCCTGCGTCTGATCAAACCCCACCGGCGGATCCTCGTATTCATCCGTCGCCTCAGCCAGCGCTGCAGGGGTGAAAAACGCCAGGGCCAGAAGCATCAGCAAGATCTTCACCATCCGCCTTACACCCCCAGATAGCCCTTGAGCACCAGCAGCGTGTTGTGGACGCCGTCGATGTGGCTACGCTCATAGCCGTGGCTGGCGTACACGCCTGCGCCGATCAGGCCGTGGCGGATGTCCACACCGGACCGCAGCGTCGCCTCCACATCGGAGCCATAGAAGGGGTACACATCCACCGCGTAGTCCGCGCCTTCCGCCTTGGCGGCATTGATGAGGCGCGTGGTCACGTCGTAGGAATAGGGGCCGCCGGAATCCTTCGCGCAGATGGACACCTGCTTTTCGGTGCACTGCAGGCCATAGCCCACGCAGCCCATATCGACGCTGATGGCCTCGGTCACACCCACAGGCACGGAGCCGCTGCCGCCATGGCCGACCTCCTCATACACGGTGATATGCGCCCAGACGCGGCGGCTCGGGGTGATCTTGTTGTCGGACAGGTACTTCGCCAGGCCCAGCAGGATGCCCACGCTGAGCTTGTCATCCAGGAAGCGGGATTTCAGATAGCCGGACCCGGTGCGGCGGGTGCGCGGCTCAAAGCAGACGATGTCCCCCACCTCGATGCCCAGTTTGCGGGTGTCAGCGGCGGACTTCACGTCCTCATCCAGCACGATCTCGACGCTGTCCCAGCTGCGCTTCTGGCCGGAATAGTCCCCGTTGACATGCACGGAGGCATTGCAGAGCTGGCAGGTGCCCTCGATGATCTTGCCGTCGCGGGTGTGGACGCGGACATTCTCCGTTTCGGCGTTGTTCGGATTCATCCCGCCCAGGGAAGTGAGCTTCAGCCGCCCGTCGCCCTTGATCTGTGCCACCATCGCGCCCAGGGTGTCCGCATGGGCCTCCAGCAGCAGGCCGTCATGAACGTCCTCGCCGCCCAGATCCACCAGCACGCCGCCCTTGACGGTGACCTTCGCATCAAAACCCAGAGACGCAAAGGCCTGCTGCACCCACTTGGCGGCTTCCGCCGTATAACCGGAGGGAGAATCGATCGCCAGCAGCGCGGCGGTCTGCTCCCAGGCGAAATCAGCATACATTCTATCCAGCATGATCGTATCTCCTTTGTCTGTTTTTTGATAGTATAGCACGTCTGGCGGGAGAAAGCAACCGCCGGGATCATTCTTTTGCCGGCGGATGAAAAATGCCCCTTCGCCGCAGCGCATGGCCGGGACGAAGGGGACGCGTTCGTTTACTTTTCGGTCAGCGCAATGCCTTCAAAGGCGGCAAGGTCGAAGTCCTGCGCGGTCTCGCCCCAGCCGATGGCATACGCCGTCAGCCCGGCAGGCAATGCGCCCGTACCGTTGAAGGCCACAGTCACCGTGCGCGTGTCATCCAGCAGGAAGCCGCCCTGCGCCTGATACACCCGACCATCCTGATCCACCAGATGCATCTCGCCCCAGGTGAATGCCGCATCGGCGGGCGCGGTCAGGAAGTCAGCGAATCCGACGCCGCTGTCCAGGGTGAGGACAGCCGCCATGGGGGACACCTCTGCCGTGAAGGTGCAGTCCGCACCGTTGATCTTGCCCGTGCCGGTGAAGACTTTGACCTGATCGGGCGTTTTCGGGATGACGGCCGTCAGCGTGCCGATGTACTGGCTCTCGTAGCTCGCCCAGTGCTCTTCGCCATCGAACCAGACGGTGATCTGCTGCTGGAAGAGCTCCTTGCTGACGGTGAGCGCATCGCGGTCGCGGAGCGCCTGCGCCAGCGGCA
>CAZIUA010000133.1:0-2863 GCA_964542315.1 uncultured Faecalibacterium sp.
CCTCCTCGGTGGTGGGCACGAACTCATGCAGCGGGGGATCCAGGAAGCGGATGCACACGGGCATGCCTTCCAGCGCCTCATACAGCTTCTCGAAGTCAGACTGCTGATAGGGCAGGATCTTGGCCAGCGCAGCCTCGCGCTCCTCAACGGTGTCAGAGCAGATCATCTCGCGGAAGGCAGCGATGCGCTCCGGCTCGAAGAACATATGCTCGGTACGGCACAGGCCGATGCCCTCAGCGCCCAGCTCGCGGGCCTTCTTGGCGTCAGCGGGAGTGTCGGCATTGGTGCGGACCTTCAGGGTGCGGAACTTGTCAGCCCAGCCCATGATGGTGCCGAAGTTGCCGGAGATCTCAGCATCCGCGGTGGGGATGATGCCATCGTAGATGTTGCCGGTGGAGCCATCGATGGAGATGTAATCGCCCTCGTGGTAGGTCTTGCCGGCCAGGGTGAACTGCTTGTTCTCCTCGTCCATGGCGATCTCGCCGCAGCCGGAGACGCAGCACTTGCCCATGCCGCGGGCAACGACAGCCGCGTGGGAGGTCATGCCGCCGCGCACGGTCAGGATGCCCTGAGCAGCCTTCATGCCGGTGATGTCTTCGGGAGAGGTCTCCAGACGGACCAGAACGACCTTCTTGCCAGCAGCCTTCCAAGCCTCAGCGTCCTCAGCGGAGAAGACGACCTGGCCGCAGGCAGCGCCGGGGGAAGCACCCAGGCCACGGCCAACGGGCTGAGCAGCCTTCAGGGCCTTGGCGTCGAACTGGGGATGGAGCAGGGTGTCGAGGTTACGGGGGTCGATCATCAGAACGGCCTCAGCCTCGGTCTTGTGGCCCTCGGCGACCAGATCGACAGCGATCTTCAGCGCAGCCTGAGCGGTACGCTTGCCGTTACGGGTCTGCAGCATGTAGAGCTTGCCGTGCTCAACGGTGAACTCCATATCCTGCATGTCGTGATAGTGGTTCTCCAGGATGGAGCACACTTCGACGAACTGCTTGAAGGCCTCGGGGAACTTGTTTTCCATCTCAGCGATGGGCATGGGCGTACGCACGCCAGCGACAACGTCCTCGCCCTGAGCGTTGGTCAGGAACTCGCCCATCAGCTTCTTCTCGCCGGTGGCGGGGTCACGGGTGAACGCAACGCCGGTGCCGCAATCGTCGCCCATGTTGCCGAAGGCCATGGACTGCACGTTGACAGCGGTGCCCCAGGAGTAGGGGATATCGTTGTCACGACGATAGACATTGGCGCGGGGGTTGTCCCAGGAACGGAACACAGCCTTGATGGCGCCCATCAGCTGCTCCTTGGGATCGGAGGGGAAGTCAACGCCGATCTTGGACTTGTACTCGGCCTTGAACTCGTTGGCGAGCTCCTTCAGGTCGTCCGCGGTCAGCTCGACGTCATAGGTGATGCCCTTCTTGGCCTTCATCTCGTCGATGAGCGCCTCGAAGTACTTCTTGCCGACTTCCATGACGACGTCGGAGTACATCTGGATGAAACGGCGATAGCAGTCATAGGCCCAGCGGGGGTTGCCGGACTTCTCAGCCAGGACCTCCACCACTTCCTCATTCAGGCCCAGGTTCAGGATGGTATCCATCATGCCAGGCATGGAAGCGCGGGCGCCGGAACGGACGGAGACCAGCAGGGGGTTCTCCTTGTCACCGAACTTCTTGCCGGTGATGCTCTCCAGCTTCTCAACATACTCCATGATCTCAGCCTGGATCTCGGCGTTGATCTGGCGGCCATCCTCGTAATACTGGGTGCAGGCCTCGGTGGTAATGGTAAAGCCCTGGGGCACGGGCAGGCCGATGTTGGTCATCTCAGCCAGGTTCGCGCCCTTGCCGCCCAGCAGCTCACGCATGTTGCCATTGCCTTCGGTGAAAAGGTAGACAAACTTCTTCGCCATGGGAAACACTCCTTTTCTGCATTTGGCGGAAATTGCTCTCCGCCCTGTCGGAAAAAGCCGAGAAACCGGTTTTGCTTCCCGGCGATCCAGCTTTCAACGTCTTATTATACAATGTATCTTGTTTTTTTGCAAGTCAGTTCCCTGCGTTTTGTTCACAATTTCACAAGTTTCCCCGCATGATAGTGTTTACAAGGCGCCTTTTTGCATCCTTGCATGCAAAAATCGCCCGGATTTTCTCCGCATGGTGGGGACTTCGGGGACTTCGTCCCGGTTTATACAATTGCATTGACTGATGCAGCATGCAGCACCTGCGCGTGGAAACTTCGTCCCGGTTTTGGCCGCAGGAAGCTATCCTGCACAAGGCCACTTTCGTCCCGTTTTGCGCAGCAGATCGTCTTCCCTCCACACAGAAAGAACCTCCCCCATCATTGCTGACGAGGGAGGCTCGCGGTTATTTCTTACGCCTGAATGGCCGCCTTGGGATCACGGGGAGCCGTGGCATCCTTCAGGGTGATGGCCTTCTTGGGGCACTTGGTGGCGCACACGCCGCAGCCGGTGCAGGCCGCATTGACCTTGTGGGGCTGCTTCAGGCTGCCCTCGATGGCGCCAAACTGGCAGTTCTTCGCGCAGATGGTGCAGCCAACGCAGGTGTCCTGATCGATCTCCGCCGCCTTGCGGGGCTTGAGTGCCTTGAGCGCGCCGGTGGGGCAGCTCTCAGCGCACATCTGGCAGCCGGTGCACTTGCTGTAGTCCACCACGGGCAGGTTATTCACCATGGTGATGGCCTCAAACTTGCAGGCCTTGGCGCACTTCTGGCAGCCGATGCAGCCGACCTTGCACACATCCATGACAGTCTTGAGCTTGTCGGTGTTGCGGCAGCGAACCGACACGGCATTCTGCTCGGACTGCAACTCCATGACATGCTTGGGGCAGGCCGCCACGCACTTGCCGCAGGAGGTGCACTTC
>CAZIUA010000134.1:0-2766 GCA_964542315.1 uncultured Faecalibacterium sp.
TTGTAGGATTCCAGCTTGCCCGTGGCCAGATGGAGGATGGGCTTGATGTTCAGCAGCGTGCCGACGGTCGCCGCTGTGGAGCTGATGCGTCCGCCGCGCTTGAGGTACTCCAGCGTTTCCACCGCGACGTAGATCACCAGGTCGCCGCGTGCCTTTTCCAGCGCGACCTTGCATTCCTCGGCGGAAAGTCCGCGGTCAATCAGCTCGATGGCATCGAGGATGCTGCGGTGCAGGGGCGTGCCGACGCGGCCATTGTCCACCACAAAAACGCGGCCTGCATAGGGGGCCTCCTCCGCCAGGGCTATCGCCGTATGGCAGGAGCCGGACAGTCCGCTGGAAATGGGTATGTACAGGACGGATTCGCACTCGGTGAGCGCCTTGTCCCACAGTGCCATCACGGATGCGGGGGCCGGCTGAGACGTGCCGATCTGCGCGCCTGCACGCTGGTAGGCAAAGAACTGCTCCCGGGTGAGGTCGATGCCCTCCAGGTAGCTCTGGCCGTCCACATCGAAGGGCATGGGCAGCACATAAACACCGAGCCGCGCCGCCTCAACAGGCGTCAGGCTGGAATGGCTGTCCGTCACGATGCCGATCTTCTTCATCCGCGCTTACCTCCGCACATAATCGTTCATCATATTTTACCATGTGGGCGGAATGAATGCAAGTCAACGGCTGTTGACATTTGGAGCGGGGGAGATGAGGGACTCAGATAAAGCTCTCGTCCTTGCAGAAGACGGGGACAAAGTCCTCCGAGGCGCTTTCGGGCTCCTGGAGGAAGCCGGGCAGGTCGAGGGCGAGCATGTGGTCGCGCACGCGGCGGTATTCCCGCTCGGTGATGGGGCGATCCAGCCCCTTGATGTCCACGTCGTTCATGGGGATGTACTGGCGCATCAGGCTGACGGGGATGCCAGGCAGGTGCTCGGCGACCCAGTCCAGCAGGGCGATGGATTCGCTGGTCAGCCCGGGCAGGATCAGGTGGCGGATGAGCGTGCCGCGGGTCATGATGCCGTCTTCGTCATATTGGGGCAGGCCGGTCTGATGCACCATCTCGGTGATGGCGGCGGAGGCGCACTCGAAATAGTCCGGCGCCTTGGCGCAGAGTCGCCCCATGGCCTCGCTGCGGTGCTTGAGGTCGGGTAGGTACACATCGATCACGCCGTCCAGCAGGCGGATGGTCTCCACCGTTTCATAGCCGGAGGTGTTCCAGACCAGTGGCGGCGGCGTCCCCCAGCGCTGGCGGTAGAGGTTCACCGCCTCGATGACCTGATGGGCATAGGGCGTCGCGGTGATGAAGGACAGCGTGTGCATGCCCGCCTCCGTCAGGCGGCGGAGGGCATCGGCCAGCTCACTGGCGGTGAAGGGACGTCCGGCATTGCGGTGGCTGATGTCCCCATTCTGGCAATAGGCGCAGCGCAGGGTGCATCCGCTGAAAAAGACAGCGCCCGTGCCGCGGTTGCCGGAGATCGGCGGCTCCTCCCACAGGTGGGGCTGGATGCGCGCGATGAGCATCGTTTCGGGCAGGCGGCAGAAGCCGTGGCCTTCCTCAGGGGTGCGCAGCGCGCCGCAGCGGCGGGGACAAAGGGTGCATTCCATATCGGGTACCTCCTGGCGGCTTTGGTAACAATATGGTAGCACGTTTCTACGCCCGCCGCAAGGGGGGGATCTCCGCATAAGAAATATTTCGCAAGCCCTTGAAAATGCTTGTATTTGGCGGCAAAGTGTGGTATACTCTATTCTGTATGAATGACTGGCTGCCCATGCGGCAGCTTTCCCGCCGGGCGACCGGCGACAGCTTGGAAAGAAGGGTTCGACGGTAAAGAGTGGGCATGGCCTGACGGCACGATCTGACAGCGCAAGGAGGATCAGGGGCGCAAGCACCGCAGACAGCAGGGGAGCGATCAGCTTCCGCCTGGCCTGTGATGTCCCCCTCCGGGAAGCTGCGCTATTCGTGTTGCCCGGCGATGTTGTCCGCTCTTTTCCTATGCAACGAATTTCCAATTAGTGGAAAAGGAGGTGCCCTCGTGGCAAAATCGGAACTGACCGCCGTGGTGGAGCCCAAGTGCCGCCGCCAGGCAGAAGAGCTGGGCTATGAGCTGGTGGACGTGGCGCTGGACAAGGAGGACACGGGCAAGTACCTGCGGCTGTACATCGACAAGCCGGAGGGTGTCACCCTGAACGACTGCGAGCGCTACCACCGGGCGATCCAGCCCCAGCTGGAAAGCTATGATTACGACTTCCTGGAGGTGTCCAGCCCGGGCATCGACCGTCCGCTGAAGAAGGATCGTGACTTCGAGCGCGCGATGGGCATGGAGGTCGAGCTGCGCCTGTTCAAGCCGCTGGACGGCTGCAAGGAGTTCACCGGCACCCTCGCAGGGTATGACAAGGACGAGGTCGTCCTGCTCATCGCGGGGGAGGAAAAGCGCTTCGGCCGCCGCGCCGCCGCGCTGATCAAGCCCGTGGTGGACATGGACGGTGTGCAGGATGTCGATCTGGGCGATGAGGAAGCCGCCGTGGAGGAAGGCTCCGAGGTCGAGATCGAAGAATAAGCGATCACAACATCACATATAAAGGGGAATATCATGAGAAGCAAGAAGTCGGCAGTTGCTGCCAAGCCCCAGACCAGCGAACTGGTCGAGGCGATCAAGATGCTGGCCAGCGAAAAGTCCATCAGCGAGGAGATGCTCTTCGCCACGGTGGAGGATGCGCTGAAGAAGGCCTACCAGAAGAACCTGCCCAATGGCGTGCCGGTTCCCTCTCCCAATAACA
>CAZIUA010000135.1:0-2579 GCA_964542315.1 uncultured Faecalibacterium sp.
CCCCCATGGAAAAGAAGCTCCACGTTGAAGGCATGATGTGCAACCACTGCAAGGCATCCGTCGAGAAGGCGCTGTCCGGCGTTCCCGGCGTGACGGCGGTGACGGTGGACCTGATGGGCAATTCCGCCACCGTGACCTGTGATGCGGCTGTGCTGGATGCTGATCTGGTCGCCGCGGTGGAGAAGAAGGGCTTCAAGGCCCGGATGGCGTAAGGCTGCTGCGCGCCGATCTTCTTTGCGCAAATCAAGCTGGCAGCGATCGCCCCGAAAAGCGGTGCCTGCTGCTTTCTCGGGGCTTTTTGCGTATTAGCAGCATGAATTGGCAACATGTGGATTCCACCGGCGGAATCCACCGATCCGGTGCGGGAGGATCCTGCCGTGGCACCACTGGCGCAACGTTTGTTTCCAGAAGAAAGGAGAATACGATGACCATCAGAAAACTCATCGCGATGCTGCTCTGCGTGCTGACTGCGTCCAGCCTGTTCGGCGCACTGGCGGAGGATCAGGAGGAAAAAGGCGTGATCGACCTGTATTTGATCGGCGGACAGTCCAACGCAGCCGGGTGCAGCTCTGCGGGCGACCTGAGCGGCAGATTCGACCATGTGTGGTATGCCGGCGAGGTGGACAAAAATCGCAGCACGGGCAAGGCGGCGGCCTCCACGTTCCAGCAGGGAACCTACCTGAAGGCCGTCACGCGCGGCCTGGGACTGACGCGCTGGCACATCGGCCCGGAATACGGCATGGCGCAGGGGCTCAATGACCATTACAGCAGCGAGCAGCCGGCGATGATCTTCAAGTCCGCAGGCGGCGGAACGTCCCTGCGCAACCTGCAGTCCGGCAATTCGAAGCTGTTCGGCAACTGGTATCCGCGCTCCATGTGGAAAAAGCCGGAGATCGATCCGGCCTCCAGCGCCATGGGCGTGCAGTATTCCAATTTCGTCGAGAACTTCCGCTGGCTCTATGAGCGCCTCAAGGCAGACGGCTATACGCCCCGCGTGCGCGGCATGGTCTGGATGCAGGGCGAGGAAGATCTGTTCGCAACGGCGATCTACGCCCGGCTGCTGCCGACCTTCATCAACGATATCCGCGCGGACATTGCCGCCATCACCGGCGACAGCGCGGATCTGGAGATGCCCATCGTGATCGGCAAGATCGCCACGACCTTTGGCATGTACAATAACCGCAATGTGCCGCCGTTCAACGCCATGCAGGAGGAAGTCGCCGCGAGCATGGTCAATGTCTACACCATCGAGACGGCGGATCTGATCATCGTGGGCGAAAACGGCGTGCTGGGCACCGACCAATACCACTTCAACACGGCGGATGAGGTGACGCTGGGCGTCCGATTCGCCGAAAAGCTGCTGGAGCACTACGAAGCGAAGTGACCGACCCGGCCTGAGGCATTTCAGCCGGAATGAAAAAAGGGAGGATCACCATGATGATCAAGCGGATGCTGGCGGCGCTCATGTGCGCGCTGCTGATGGCAACGGCCTGCTGCGCGCTGGCGGAAAGCACGTCCGACAAGGGCGTGATCGATCTGTATCTGATCGCAGGACAGTCCAATGCGGCCGGGTACAGCAAGCGCAAGGGCCTGAGCGGGCATTTCCCGAATATCTGGTTCGCCGGTGAGGTGGACAAGAACCGCCTGACGGGCGAAACGGCTTTGTCCACCATCAAGGAGCAGACCATCCGGTATGAGGTCGCCGCCGGTCTGGGCAGCGGAACGTCCCGCGTGGGGCCGGAATACGGCATGGCGCAGGTACTCAATGACCATTACAGCAGCGAGCATCCGGCGCTGATCTTCAAGTCCGCTGCGGGCGGCACGTCCCTGCGCAATAAGCAGTCCGGCAATTCGCAGGTCTTCGGCAACTGGTATCCGCGCTCCCTCTGGCCTGCGGAGACGATCGATCCCCTGGTCAGCGCAACCGGCGTGCAGTATGCCAACTTCGTCGAGAACCTCCGCTGGGTCTGCGACTACCTCAGGGCGGAAGGCTATACGATCCGTGTGCGCGGCATGGTCTGGATGCAGGGCGAGGACGACCTGAGCTCCGTGGCGGCGTACAGGGAGCTGATCCGCGTCTTCATCACCGATATCCGCGCGGATGTTGCACAGATCACCGGTGACAGTGCGGCGCTGGAGATGCCCTTCGTGATGGGCAAGATCGCCACGACCTTCGCGGTGTACAACAATCCCAGCGTGCCGGCCTTCAACACCATGCTGGAGGAAGTCGCCGCGAGCATGGACAATGTCTACACCATCGAGACGGCGGATCTGATCATCGTGGGCGAAAACGGCATCGTCGGCACGGATCAGTATCACTTCAGCGCGCAGGACGCCGCGACGCTGGGCAACCGCTTCGCCGAAAAGCTGCTGGAGTATTACGGCGTGGAGTAAGTCACATCGCAGCCCTTTGCCTTTTCCCCTGGGGAGGCGCATCGGGCTGCTTTTTTTGCACGCATCCGCCGCAAAGGCATAATCTGCTCGTGAAGGCTCAGCAAGGCATGAGGCCCTGCAGCCCAACGACAAGGAGGCGTGATGCAATGTCCTTCTACAGCTACAAGAATGCGAATGCGTCCTGC
>CAZIUA010000136.1:0-2549 GCA_964542315.1 uncultured Faecalibacterium sp.
ACGTGATCCTTGCCGAAGAGCTCCTCCACATAATGGTGGGCGCGGTTCTGATATTCGCCGGAGAAATTCAGGTCGATATCCGGCACCTTGTCGCCCTCGAAGCCCAGGAACACCTCAAAGGGGATGTCGAAGCCATCCTTGGCCAGATTCCGCCCGCAGATGGGGCAATCCCGGTCGGGCAGGTCAACGCCCATCTTGTAGGTGGCCTTGTCCACATCGAAGAAGCCCTTGCGGCAGTGAGTGCAGCGGTAATGGGGCGGCAGGGCGTTCACCTCGGTGATGCCGCACATATGCGCCACGAAGGACGAGCCGACCGAACCACGCGAACCGACGAGGTAGCCGTCATCATTGGACTTCTTCACCAGCTTCTGCGCGATGTTATACAGCGTCGCGAAGCCATAGCCGATGATGGACTTGAGCTCCTTTTCGATGCGGGCGGTGACGATGTCAGGCAGTTCCTCGCCGTAGAGCTCCTTCGCGCGGCCCCAGGTCATGTTCTGGATATTGTCCGCCGCGTCCTCCCACAGGGGCTGGAAGGTGTCCTCACCCTTGGGATGGATGGGGAAGAGCTGTAGTTTCTCCACCTGGTCGGCGATCTTGCGCGGATTGCCGATCACCACATCATAGCACTTTTCCGGGCCAAGATAGGCGAATTCCTCCAGCATCTCGTCCGTGGTCTTGAAATAGAGGGGCGCCTGATTGTCCGCATCGTCAAAACCCATGCCGGCCTGGATGATGGCGCGGTTCTTGGCGTGGTGGGGGTCGAGGAAATGCACGTCCCCCGTGGCGACGACGGGCTTGCCAAGCTCCTCGCCGAGCTTGACGATGACGCGGTTCAGGTCGCGCAGGCCTTCTTCATCCGCAATGCGCCCATCGCGCACCATGAAGTAGTTATTGCCCACCGGCTGGATCTCGAGATAGTCATACCAGGAGGCGATCTCCTTCAGCTTCTCCCACGGCTCATTGGCCAGGACGGCCTGGAACAGTTCGCCCGCCTCGCAGGCGCTGCCGATGATGAGCCCCTCGCGCAGTTCGTCGATCTTCTGGCGGGGCATATGGGGGCGGCGGCGGAAGTATTCCAGATGGCCGATGGTGACGAGCTTGTTCAGGTTGACCAGGCCATTCTGCGTCTTGACGAGGATGATGACATGATAGCTTTCGCCGATGGCGCCGCCCTTGAGGGTGTTGAGGTCGCTCAGGCGGGTGAAGCCTTTCTCCTCCTGGAGCTGCTTGATCATCTTGGCCAGGCACAGGGCCGTGGCGGTGGCATCATGTACGGCACGGTGCGCGTTCTTCAGGCTGACATGCAGCTGTTTGCACACGCTGGACAGCTTGAAGCTCTTCATATCGGGGAACATCTTGCGCGCCAGGGTCAGAGTATCCAGCACGGGCGCGTCATATTTTTGGCCCAGACGCCCCAGTTCCGCGCGCAGGAGGGAGGCATCAAAGGCGGCATTGTGTGCCGCAATGGCCGCATCCCCGATGAAATCCATCAGCTTGGGGATGGCCGTGTCCGCCGTTTCCTTGTCCGCCAGCATGCGGTCGGTGATGCCCGTCAGCTGGACGATCTTCTCCTTCAGCGCCACCTGCGGATTGACCAGCAGGGACAGCGAGTCCACCACGGTGCCGCCCACGAGCTTTACCGCGCCGATCTCGATCACGCGATCCACGGCGGTGTTCAGGCCGGTGGACTCAAAGTCCAGCACGACGATGGGATCATCCAGGGAGCGGTCATCCGCCGATGCAACGACGTCCTTATCGTCGATGAGGTAGCCCTCGCAGCCGGGAATGAGCTTGATGGGCTGCTTCTTCACCGCGTTGAAGGCCGCGGGGAAGGCCTGCACCACGCCATGGTCGGTGATGGCCACAGCCGGATGCCCCCACTTGATGGCGCGCTTGATGAGGTCGCCGGCGGGGGTCATGGCGTCCATGGTGGACATGTTGGTGTGCATGTGTAGCTCGATGCGCTTTTCCTCGGCGGTATCTTCGCGCTCGATGCGCTCCATCGGCACCATATCGCGCACGGAGATGGACAGCTCGCGGGCGAAATTGTCATACATGCACTCGCCGCGCACCTTGACGTTCATGCCCACCTTGATCTGATCCACCTTGTCCATGACGGCCTTGCGCTCCTCCTCGGTGATGGGGGGCAGGGGCTCGTCCTCATTGCGCTTGCGGCCGAACTGATTGCGGCGGAAGCGGAAGAAATTCTTGCAGAGGATGGACGAGGTATAGTCCGTGATGGCGAAGGTGACAAGGAGCATTTCGCCGCCCTTGAGCTCCTTGGTTTCCAGCTTGAAGATATCGCCCTGCACCACCACCAGACCCGCGTCGGAGGTCAGCTCCTTCATTTCGATGGGGCGGTCGGCGATGGCGCGGCCCATGATGGGCTTGCCGATGGCGTTGTTGGTCATCTGGGGGACGGGCGCTTCTTCCTTGCGCTTCTGCTCCTCGGCAGCGGCGGCCACTGCTGCGGCTTCGGCCTCGGCGGCGCGTTCCGCATCGGTCTTTTTCTCCCGCGGCTTGCGCTCCTTCTTCTCGGCCTTTTC
>CAZIUA010000137.1:0-2500 GCA_964542315.1 uncultured Faecalibacterium sp.
TAGCGGATGATGTTGGCGATATTCGTCAGCGTGTCTTTTACGCGTCCCTGCTTATCCAGTTCCAGCAGCTTCTGCCAGTCATCCGGGCTCGTGAATTCCTGTAAAGCCTGTTCCCGGCGTTCTTGAGCCAACGTTGTCTTGACACCATCGTCATGCAGAGCGAACTCCTGCATCGCCTTGAAGGACGGCAGCTTGGAAGGATCTGTGCCTTCGTTCGCACGGGCATCCAGATGACCGTATTTGTGAACGCGCACCACATCGAAAGCATTGAGCAACTGTCCGCAGGCTGGGTCACTGGCATGATGGCTATAAGAGAACTTGCCGTCGTACAGAACGACACCGGCTGAGGAATCAGCGGGCACATAATCGTAACGCCCGGACATGGCGCTGGGCTGATACACGTCAGGAATGAAGGTATCGATAGCGTCCTCAATGCTGTAGGTACGGCAGAACGCACCGACCAAACCGGGCTTTTCAAGCGGGTCGGCCTGTTGTGTGCGTTGGCGGTCCATCAGCACACTCTCGCGGGAGGAGGTGGGCAGCATGGTACAGTCACGCCATTCGGGATGCTGGGCAAGGTACTGGTCGGGATCAAGGACTTCTCCCTGGAAGCGCTCAAACACATACTCGCCATTGGAGGGCGTGGTGGGCCAATACATCAGCTGATGGGCGCGATACGAACAGGCATCAATACAGTCGATGCCCCATTCCTTTGCCAGCAATCGGGCAAGCGCCACATACTCTTCGGGCGAAACATCGCGGGACAGCGGCGTGATGATGCGATATCGAGGAGCTTCCGGGGTGTGGCTGTGGGTGGAATACAGGCAGGATTCAAAGCCATTCAGCATACGATACCGTTCCAGAAAATCCAGATCGGCATCGTCCACATCGTGCGTCAGCATGGAACGGCACTCCACATTCGCCGCCTTGCGCCGTCCTTCCTTGAGCCAGCCGCCGACCATGCCGCCCTTGTCCTTGGCACGGTCGCGTTCAGGCTTGCTCAGCTTCGGATATTCCTCTACCGTCTCCGGGGTACGGATGGTGGTGGAGAGCCGCTGGCACAGGGCTTCAAAGGTGATCGTTTTGTTTGACCACACCTTCGCGAAGCAACTGCTGCCGTAGGCGATCTTCAGTTCTCGGTTCATACAAACACCTCCCGGCAGTCTGCATCGAAGTAACGGATGGGGATCTCCTTCAGCTTGGCCTTTCTGACTTCGCGGCGCATGCCGGGAGATAGCTGAACACCGAACACCCAGACCTCTGCACACTTGCTCATTATGGCAAGCCCCATGATCATGCCAAGCTCACGCTCATAATCATCCTGATCATTCAGAAATTGCGGGAACAGCAGGTGTGGCGCGAAGGGGATGGTACCGCTGTCTACAGCGAATTTACTGTATTTCCGTGCAGCATCGGTATTCTTCTCGGGATCTCCCGCATAGGGAGAACAGATGTAGATCAGCGGACGGTACGGATGGTCTTTATAGGCGCTTTCGCGCACTTCTTTCCGTTTCTGCCTTTGCTCTTGATCCACGCTGTTCAGCGCATAAAAGGCAGTCGGATCATAATAGCCCTCGTGGTTGTAGGGACCGATTCTGCTCATAGGTGCCTCCTAATCCTTTTTGTAGAATTCGCATTCATAGCCGTCTGCACGGAGGGGCAAGCCCTGCGCCCATGGCGGCGTTTCACTCATGATGGAACAAATCTCGTTTACGCTGGATTGCCCGATAGGAACCTCCAGCACAGCTTCATCGTGGATGTGCATGACGATCTCAAAGCCCGCGTTTTGCAGTCTGAGCATCGCCATCGCCAGAATATCCCGCGCTGTGGCCTGGACGATGTTCTCCACCAGCTTGGGTCCGTAGGTTTCGATTGTCGTCCATTTCTTGCTTTCCCCAACACCTTTATAGCAAAGGGAGCGGTTGCCGAATCGGTTGCTGGTGAAATCCGGGCGCATGTAGCACAGGCTTCTTCCCGATGGCAGTACCACAAACAGCTTTTTGGATTGGTACACAAAGCGGATCGAGCCGACCGCCGTTTCTGTTTTGTCCTCCACTGCTTTCGTAGCCGCTTCATCTACGTCCCACCACAGCCTGGTAATATGGGGATTGGCGCTGCGCCACTGCTTGACCAATTCGGGGAGTTCTTCTTCTGTAAGCCCCATGTCCAAGGCACCCATCGCCACAAGTGCGCCGGTGGAGCCGCCGTAGCCGAGTGCCAGCTCTGCAATCTTGCCCTTTTGACGCAGATGCGCATTCTGGCCGTGCTTCTCAACAGGCACATGGAACATCTGCGATGCTGATGCACAGTAGATATCGCCGCCCTGCTCGAACACTTCCAGTCGCCACTGTTCCCCGGCAAGCCATGCAATGACACGCGCTTCGATTGCAGAGAAGTCGGCGACGATGAAACGTGTACCAGGCTTGGGCACAAACGCTGTGCGGATGAGTTCGGACAGGACACCGGGTGTCGAATCGAAGAGCATCTCCAGTTCATCGTA
>CAZIUA010000138.1:0-2465 GCA_964542315.1 uncultured Faecalibacterium sp.
GCGTAACACAGCCGGTAAAGGCATAGAAATCCAAGTCTTCGGGAGAGCCATGCGGCAAAACGATGCCATGGTCTTCGTAGTGCACGAAATCCTTTGTGGTAAGCAGGAACCAGTGGACACCTTCGCCATAAGTGGGAATGTCGCGCTCGTCCTTTAAGTAGAACAAATAGAACGTGCCATCATGAAAAAACGGAATGACATCTGCTGCGACACCTGTCTGCGGATGGTAAAAGATGTGCTTTTGCATATGTATTTCTCCTTATCCCTTTACGCTGCCCAGAACGAAACCGGTCGTAAAGTACTTTTGCAGGAATGGATAAACCAGCAGGATCGGCAGTGCGCCAAGGAACAGCTGAGCAGCTCGCCCCGTCTGCGCATTCATCTTAGCGAGCAGAACAGTAAAGTCGCTAACATTCTGCTGATGCATCAATGCCTCGAAGTTGGTCAGAAGGGACTGCATATAGGTCTGCAGGGGATAATCGTTGGGGTCATTAAAGTAAATCATGCCGCCAAACCAGTTGTTCCAGTGACCGACCATGCAGAACAGACAAACGGTCGCCAAGGCAGGCTTAATCAACGGAAGGATGACCCGGATAAGGATCTTCAGCGGCGAAGCGCCATCGATGACGGCAGCTTCCTCGATCTCGCGGGGAATGCCGCGGATGAAGTTCATCAGAATGAGCATGTTGGAAACAGGCAATGCACCAGGAATGATCAATGCCCAAATGCTGTTTTTAAGGCCCATTTGAACAACGACCAGGTAGGAGGGGATCAAGCCGCCACCGACGAGCATGGTCACAACGAAGAAGCCCATGTATACGTTGCGTCCCCAGAATTCCTTGGAGGATCGGGACAGCGGGAAGGCGGTGATGACCATAACCAGCAGGTTGGTTGCGGTGCCGAGCACGACAAGCTTTACGGACTGCCAAAGGGCACGGACGAATTTTCCACCCTGAAGTGCATACTCATAGGAGTACGTTGTAAATTCTACGGGCCAGAATGTTACTTGACCGGCCTTTACAGCGGTGCTACTGCTAAAGGATGTTGCAAGCAGGTTGACGAAGGGCAGAATGCATATCAGGGAAGCCAGGATGAGCAATGCGTAAATGACGACTTTGGCCCATTTAGACGTCTGGTAACAATCCATGGTGTATGTCTCCTTTCATTAGAAAATGCGATACCCGGCAACCTTGTCAGCCAGAATGTAAGATGCAATCACCAGAATGCTGGAAATGACAGACTTAAACAAGCCAACTGCCGTGCCGACGGAATACTGGGCCTGCTGAATGCCGAGTCGATACACATAGGTATCAATGATATCGCCGGTTTCATAGACGATGGGAGAATACATGTTGTAGATCTGGTCGAAGCCAGCGTTCATGACGCTGCCCAAAGAAAGCACCAGCATCAGCATGATGGTAGGTGTAAGCATGGGCAAAGTGATGTAGATCGTTTGCTTCCAACGGGTGGCGCCATCCAGACAAGCTGCTTCGTACAGGCCGGGATCGATGGCAGTCAACGCAGCCAGGTAGACAACGGTGCCAAAACCGAAGCCTTTCCATACATCTGTGATGATCATGGTCCAAGGGAAGACGGAAGGCGTGGAGAGAAAGCCAATCGGGCCAATGCCGATCAGGGAAAGTGCCTGGTTCACGATGCCGTTCTGGCTCAGAATATCGTTCATCAGACCAGCAACGACAACCCAGGAAAGGAAGTTGGGGGCATAAACGAGCGTTTGGAACAGTCGCTTTGCTTTCTGATTGCGAACCTCATTGAGGAGCAGTGCAAAGAAAACGGCTACAACAATGTTGAGTCCGATTTTCATAACCGACATGTAGAAGCTGTTCCAAATCGTTCGGGTAAAGTTAGGCTGAGCGAATAGAAATTGGAAGTTTTTCCAGCCGACCCACTTTGAAGCGAAACCCAGGGCAGGATTGTACTTCTCGAAGGCCAGGACAAGACCATAGAGCGGGTAATAGCAAAAAATTGCGGTGACAATGATACCAGGGATCAGAAGCAGATGGTATTGCCATTCGAGTCGGAAACGTGCTGCTAAAGTGCGTTTGCGTGTCGTTTGCACGTACAATGCCTCCTTGATTTTTCTCAAAGGGAACGAAATGGGGGAATACGGCTTAAAGCAGTTAAGCGCGTATTCCCCCTTGCTATGACGTTTGGAAGGAGCTCTCAGAGTGCTTGCGCTTACTTGTTATAGAGCTCGTTCATTTCCTGAGTAGCCTGAGCGCCGCCAGCGGCTTCCCAGTTGGCCACAACAGTGTCAAAGTATTCGATGGGCTGATCACCGATAATGATCTTGGTGAAACCTTCGGTGAGGATATCGCCCAGGGTGGAACCGTAATCGATCAGAGCCTGAGGAGTAGCGGCCCACAGAACATTCTCCAGGCACTGGCCGTTGTTGAAGAACTCGTAGGACTGCTTGTAGGTGGAGTTTTCATAGCCGATAGTGA
>CAZIUA010000139.1:0-2430 GCA_964542315.1 uncultured Faecalibacterium sp.
TTGTAAGCAGATTATGAAGGAAGAAGGAGCGTTTTGGTATGATGAAGAAGATGAAGAAAAAGAAGTTTGAGTACGGTGGGAAGCAGTACAAGATGACCGAGGAGCAGATCGAAGCAGCATTCCGGTATCAGGATCGTCAGTATAGACTTGCGGATGCGAGTGAGCACCTGTACACAGAAATCTATGGCGATGAAGATTTATGGAATATGAGCGACTTCCAGAAGGCCAACTTGGAGAAAATGTTTGAAAGAGAAACGGGCGTATCTGTGGAAAGGGCAAAGGAAATGCTGGACGTGTTTGCAGATGCCTTTGAGGACAATCAGGATTGCAATGAGTGCGAGAATGATACATGGCATAATGCTATTGCGATGTGTCTGGAACGAGAATGTGCAATGAGCAAAGTCGAAACGAAATATTTTTGCCGGCCATATTGACTTGCTCGGTGGTTGTGTTACCGTAAAGCCAAAGTAATTCTAATTAAAGTCGTAGAAACTCTAATATGGAATTACCAAAATAAACGCAGAAACGAACATGGCGGTAATTGAGGAGGCACATTATATGGAAACCAAATGGAAGCTCGGAGATGACCTGATTAGTAGTGATAGTCTACTGGACGGAATCACGTTCGATGATGTGATTCTTGCAGTTCACCACAACTGCCGGCAAGTCACACCAGCGGCGGTCATCGCAACTGCACATGAAATCATCGAAGAACGGATGCAGGACTTTGATTACCTTCTGGAAAATAACATTGAAGAAATCATGGCTGCTGCACTGAAGGGGAGAAAACAGTATGGTAGCAACGAGCCTGTTTGATGGCAGCAAGTGCCATGCTGAACTCCTGAGACCATGGATGAAGTCACTGGTGCCTGATGGAGAGTATTTCGTCATGGTAGGCGTACATCCTATGGTTTTACGGAAAACGGAGCTGAGTGAGAACGACGTGCCGGAAAGTCACCGATTCTACCACTACGAAGTCGAAGACATTGTATATTCCGGAATCTTCGTCGGGGAGGAGGTTTAAGAATGGGTTATGTGAGAAAGACGTGTGACGAGTTCCAACTCATGTATGATTACGGATACGGCCATGGCCTTGAAGTGATTTGCTGCGCAGAAACGCTTGCGGAGGCAAAGCAGAACAAGCGGGAGTACATAGAAAACGAGGGAATCGTTCCCATCATCCGCAAAGTCAGAGTACGGAAGGAGGAAACCTAGATGGAAAAGGAATTGACATTCGGTGAACTGTGTGAGGACTTTTTCCGCCGTAGACCGAAGGGAAATCCGATTGGACAAAAATACTGGTTCACTACGCAATTCACAAGCGGATTCCAGTCTCTTAACGATCTGCTGAGGAATTACCTAAAGGCAAATAGTATCCAGTATTTCAACACAGTCAATGGCGACGTGTGGTTTCTTCTTGAAGACCGCTGGCGCAAGTGCGAATTTATGGTAGACGGTGATACTGTTCGTGTTTTTCTGCTTGAATGGGAGGACGAGTGATATGCGTTGTCCATATTGCGGAAGAGAGATCCGAGAAAATAAAGGCTGGGCAGCCATGTGGTACGACGGTTATTGCAGCTTTTGCGATAGGCCTGTAGAGGAAGGAGTTGAAGAACAGGTGTGGAACGATTACATGGAAGATATGATTGACGAGGCAAACAATTACATTCGTAAGAAAGAACGGAAAATCATAGAGAAATGGCTAGAAGAAATTGGTTGTTACGAGATGGTCGGATACAGCAGAAAAGCGTGGAATAGAGAAATCACACTTGTATCAAAACATCCCGGAATGCTCATTGGAAAGTCTGGAAAAAGCATAGAAATTCTCAAAGAAATGCTACGAGAAGAATTTGGCGGTAACTACAGCGTTAAGTTCGTTGAGGTGTGTGGAGATTTCATCACTCCCAGTATGGAGAAAACAGCGGAGTGAACTACTACGAGGTGTATCTGAAAGAAAGCGGGAGGCTTGTCGCCAGAGGAACTGCAAGAGAATGCCGGAGGCAACTCGGATGCGCTAGTCTTGACAGCTTCTACGCCCTTGCGAACAGGTCTATTCGTGGAATCAACAGCAAGTATACAGTGGTTAAGAAAAAGGGTGGAGAGACGGACTACCCGGTTCTGGGAGCTAACGATCCAACTAACTTGAATGGAGGAAAATGAAATGATTGTATTGCAAAACTTACATCCCGAATTGGAGGTGATGCTCGACACTGATGCGTTTGCTCCGGTGAGAGCGCATGACACGGATGCTGGGCTTGATATTATGTCCCCTGTCGAAGTCTATGTGCCTGCTCATGGGAATATCGTAATTGACACCGGAGTTCATGTGAACCTTCCGACGGTGGAAGTCGGAGATCTTGGACTGCACACCGCTGGCTTACTGAAGAGTAAGAGCGGCCTGAATGTCAAACACGACATCACTGGCGAAGG
>CAZIUA010000140.1:0-2362 GCA_964542315.1 uncultured Faecalibacterium sp.
CCTCGGCCGTGCCAGGAAGTGGCGGATGAGCCGCCCGGCGCCGCGGAAGAAATGTCCGTTGGCGATGTAGCAGATGTCCTCCGCCATGGCCATCGTGACCATGCCGTTCATCATCTTCGCCATGCCGCGAAACGGGATGTTGTAGATGAACAGCAGGTTCAGGTCGGGCGCGCCCTTTTTCACCGCGCGGTCGATCATGCCCCCGAGCACCTTCGCGGCCAGGCGGCAGACCGGATTTTTCGCGTACACCATCTGCCGGACGGTGTCGTTCAGCCCCAGCGGCGCGGTACGGTTCCAGCGGTTCGCGGGGATCTTCCGCCCCAGCAGCGCCGTGAAGCTCTCGTCGGACACATTCGTCACGTCCCCCGTACGGTAGCAGTCCAGCAGGGCGGCTCGCGCGGCGTTTTTGCTGCTGTACGGCAGCGGCGCGCCCGTCCCCGCGACGCTGATTTGCTCGCGCAGGCGGATGTCTTCGCTCGACGCAGCGATGATGATCTCATAACGGCCGCCCTCGATCTCCCAGCGGTTCGCAGCGGTGTTGAAATATCTGAAAGTATAAGCATCGAAGGGCAGCGTGACGGCGGTCTTTTCGCCGGCCTTCAGGCGGATGCGGCGGAAGCCCTTGAGCTCCATGTCCGGCCGGAAGACCTTCGCGCCGGGCAGCCGGACGTACATCTGCACGATCTCGTCGCCGTCGCGGTCGCCCGTGTTTTCCAGCGTGAACGTCGCGCCCTCGCTCGTGATCTTCAGGCCGCTGTACGCAAAGGTCGTGTAGCTCAGGCCAAAGCCGAACGGGAAGCGCACCGGCTTTTTCGCCGTGGTGAAGTAGCGGTAACCGACATAGAGTCCCTCGCGGTACTCAGAGGTCTTTTCCTCTCCCGGATAATACATGCTGACAGGCATATCGGCGTACTTCTCGGCGAAGGTCTCCGACAGCTTGCCGCCCGGATTCACCTGCCCGGTCAGCACATTCAGCATCGCCGATGCGCTCGCCTGTCCGCCAAGTCCGCCGTAAACGATGGCCTGCACCTTGTCCGCCCAGGGCATTTCAACGGCACTGCCCGCGCTCAGCACAACGATCGTATGCGGATTCGCCGCGATGACCTGCTCGGCGAGGTCGTTCTGGTTTTGGGGCAAGCGCATGTGGGTACGGTCGAGTCCCTCGGTCTCGAAGGCTTCCGGCAGGCCGAGGAACAGGAGCACGCAGTCCGCCTTTTTCGCCATCTGAACGGCAGCGTCCGCCAGCGCGTCATTCGGCTTGTCCTGGCGCTCGAAGCCCCGTTCGATGCCGATGTGCTGCGGAAAATAGCCGTTCAGCAGCTCCGCGACACTTTCGACCCGCTCGGCATTGACCATGCTGCTGCCTGCACCCTGGTAGCGCGGCGTCTGCACGAAATCGCCGATGAGCGCGACTTTCGCATCGTTCCGCAGCGGCAGGATGTGCTCGTCGTTCTTCAGCAGCACGATGGATTTCTCCGCCGCCTCGCGGACAGCGGCGTGCTGGGCGTCCGCATCCACCGGAACGGGTGCGTTTTTCGTGGTCTCCAGCACCACCTCCAGCAGCTCGGACACGCGCCGGTCGATCTCATTTTCGCTGATCTGACCGGCTTTGACGGCCTCCAGCAGCTGGCAGGCACTGTCATCGCCTGCAGCAGGCATCTCCAGATTCATTCCGGCCCGCACGCCATCGACGTAGCTGTTGCTTCCGCCCCAGTCCGTCACGACCATGCCGTCAAAGCCCCACTCACCGCGCAGGATGTCCTTGAGCAGGTGCTCGTTCTCGTTGGTGTAGGTGCCGTTCAGCCGGTTGTACGAGGTCATGACCGCGTGCGGCTGGCCTTCCCTGATGGCGATCTCGAAATTCGTCAGGTACATTTCGCGGAGGGTGCGCTCGTCCATGACCGAATCGGACGACATGCGCAGCATCTCCTGGCTGTTGGCACAGAAATGCTTCGCGCACGCGGACACGCCGTTCTCCTGCACGCCGCGGATGAACCCGGCGGCCAGCTTGCCTGCAAGGTACGGATCTTCCGAGTAATACTCAAACGAGCGGCCGCAAAGGGGGCTGCGCTTGGTGTTCAACCCGGGGCCAAGCAGCACATTCACGCCCTGCGCCCGGGCATCCGCGCCGACCACATGGCCGAGCTTCTGCGCCACGCCCTCATCCCAGCTATTGGCATACGTCGCGGCAGATGGGATGCAAGTCGCCTTCGTCGAGGCGTTCAGGCCGAGGTGATCGCCCTCCCCCGCCTGCTTCCGCAGCCCACTCGGCCCGTCCGACATCATCATCGCTGGGACGTTCAGCCGCTCCACCGCATGCGTGTGCCACACGTCCGCTCCTGAGAGATACGCACACTTTTCC
>CAZIUA010000141.1:0-2280 GCA_964542315.1 uncultured Faecalibacterium sp.
ATCCGGACGAATATTCGTCCGGATTTTGGTGCGGGAAACAGGACTTGAACCTGCAAGCTCTTGCGAGCACATGAACCTGAATCATGCGCGTCTGCCAATTCCGCCATTCCCGCACGGAACAGGAATTATTATATCCCTGTCCGGCTGATTTGTCAAGGGGGAAATTTCAATTTCGGGCAGAAAGTTGGTGAATGGTGGCGCATCAGCGGCGGAATCGCCCGATGACGGCCTGCATTTCGTCCCAGTGGCGCTCCATGTCCTCCACCAGACGGAGCTGCGTCCGGGCGCGATCCAAATTGTGCGCCGGGCGGCTGGTGGCGAAGTAGGTGTCGCCGTTGAGGTAGTCCGTCAGGAAGCGGACGCCGCATTCGAGCGTCATGAGCTTGGCGCCCAGGGGGAGCGTCTCGATCTCGCGGGCGGTCAGGCGGTCGCCGCATGCGCTGAGGAAGCCCTCCGTGAAGGCCTCGAACATGGGCATGGACAGCCCCACCTGGCTCAGGTCGGTCTCGTCCTCCGCGGCGGTGGAGGCGCCAAACCGGATCGCATCGCCGTAGTCATGGGCGGCCAGACCGGGCATGACCGTATCCAGGTCGATCACGCACAGGGGGTGGTGGGTCGCGGCATCCAGCATGACATTGGTCAGCTTGGTGTCGTTATGGGTGACGCGCAGGGGCAATTCACCCGCGCGGAGCAGCGCATGAAGGGTATCCGCCTTGTGCTCATGGGCGAGGAAGCGCGCGACCTCATCCTGCACGGTGTGCAGGCGATGTGCGGCGTCCGCCTCGATGGCCTGATGGAAAAGGCGGAAGCGATCCGGCGTATCATGGAAATGGGGGATGGTCTCCACCAGGGTGTCGGCGGGGAAATCCGCCAGCTGATTCTGGAACATGCCGAACGCCAAGCCGGATTGGCGCAGATCGTCGGGCGTCTCGGCGGCCTCCAGGCAGACACTGTCCAGGATGTATTCATACACGCGCCAGCAATCGCCCTCGGCGGTGCGCAGATAGGGCTGATCGGTCAGGGTGGGGACGAGGGTCAGCGCGGACCGGGGATCGTCCGTGCGCTGGTGGAGATAGTCCGTCACGGCGACGATGTTTTCCATCAGGCCGGTCAGGTTCGGGAAGACCTGCCCGTTGAGCCACTGCAGGACGTACAGGTGGGGCTTGCTTGTCACCAGCAGGTAGGTGCGGTTGATGTGTCCGCCGCCGATGCGGGCGCAGTGGATGACCTCGCCGTCCAGGCGAAACTGGCTGTAGATCTGCTTCATATCGATCCTCCGCAGGAAAGTGTTGCCTAATTATAGCACAGGAACGGGTCTGCGTGCAAGGTGGGGGAGGAACGGCGCGTGGGGGCATGCAAAAAGACGTCCCCCGTGCGGGGGACGCCGTGCGGTTTGCGATCAGCTGAAGGACAGCACCTTTTCCTTGGGGGCGGGGGCCGGCTCGGTGTGCTGCTCGGTGAACATGAGCATCGCCTCGCCGTTGGCGACAACCTTCCGGCAGGCGGCCGTCAGGCGGACGTAGTTCTTCGCGTTCGGACGTTCCACGCCCTGGGTGATCCAGCCGATGGGAGCGATGTCATTGGCGCAGCAGGTCATGGCCATCCGCCCGAAGAGGTAGAAGCCCTTGGGCATGCCCTTATCGGAGAACACCTGGCCGACCAGGCGCACCTTCTTGCCGTCATAGCGCTCCGGATGATCCATGGAATCAATGTAGAACGCCGGGATGTGCTCATCGGCGATCTCGATGATGTCCGCCTTCATATCGTAGGGGAGGTCCTCATCGGAGATGCCGTCCTCGCTGGTGCCGTCGGTGTTCTCGAACAGCACGTTGACGCGCGGCGCGACTGCCTTGACCTGACGGCGCCAGGGGCTCTTGTTCGCCTTGGGATCGCAGCGGTTGAACAGCACCAGGTCAGCCACCTTCATCGGATCGGTGATCAGCTGGCGCATGTTGGTGAAGTAGTTGTCGAAGGTGGTGGCATCCACGGTGGTCATGATCTGCACCACTTCCCACAGACGGGGCAGCATGCAGCCGCCCAGCCGCTCGATGGTCCACACGCTGTTATACTCGATGATGACCCGTTCCGGCTTGTATTCCTTGGCCAGCTCAGCCATACGCTCGGTGGTCACTTCGTCCGCGCTGTCCAGGATCACGACGGAAACGCCCTGCTTGGCCAGCTTGTCCTCATCGTATTCCTCAATGCCCTCTTCGCAGACGATCACAAGCGTCTTCTGCTTGCCGCCGGTGGAGCGCTGGTTGAAATCCTCATCCGCCAGCA
>CAZIUA010000142.1:0-2277 GCA_964542315.1 uncultured Faecalibacterium sp.
CGCACATGCAGCTGGAAGGGCACGCCGTTGTGCTCCTTCACGGTGAAGGTGATCTGTCCCTCGTAGGGGTAGCGGGTCGCCTGCTGCAGGGTGAAGGCAGCGCCATTCTTCAGCGCGAACTTCGCCTCGCTCTCGCCGTAAAGACCCGTCCACACGCCCGTGTCATCGGCGGCATAGGCGTACTCGGAGGTCTGCGCCAGGGTGCGCGCCAGATTGGGCGGGCAGCAGTAGCTCATGATGTACTCGGTGCGGGTCTGTCCCCACACCAGATCGTACTCCAGCTTCCTGGCGCGGCGCAGCATGTTCTCATAGAAGAACTTGCGGCCGTCCAGGCTGACGCCTGCCATGTTCACGTTGAGCATCATGCGCTCCAGCATGTCCATGTAGGAGATGACGGGATCCATCAGGAACATGCGCCATGCCCAGAACACGCCGCCCAAGGAGGCGCAGGTCTCGTTGTAGGCCGTCACGTTGGGCAGCTGATACTCATAGCCGTAGGCCTGATGCACCAGCTGATGGTTGAAGAAGTTGCCGTAGGGGGATGCACCGTTGTACAGTGCGCCGCAGCCGCCGGTGATGTACATCTTCTGCGTCACCAGATGGTTCCACACGGACTCAAGCACCTGACGGTATTCCTCGTCGCCCTCCTCCAGATACAGGTCAGTGACACCGGCGTAGAGGTAGTTGGCACGCACGGCATGCCCCACGATCTTCCGGTGCTCCTTCAGGGGGAGGCGGTCCTGATTGTCGTCCAGTCCGTTCTCCACGGAGTCACGCAGGGTGATGGACAGTCGCGCCAGATCAAGGTATTCCTGCTTGCGGGTGGTGCGGTACAGTTCGATCAGCCCCATGTAATGGGAGGGGCACACGGCAGTCTTGACTTCGCCGGTACGCGCAGCCTCCTCGTACAGGTTCTTTAGGTAACCGGCAGCCTTTTCAGCCACCTTGAGGAAGCTGTCGCGACCGGTCAGGCGATAGTACAGGCAGGCGGAGGTGAACATGTGGCCCATGTTGTACACCTCAAAGTCGTTGATGTCGCCCTGACGCTGGATGCCCGTGCCCTGCTTTTCGCCGATGATCTGCTTGGTGGACAGGTAGCCGTCCGCCAGCTGTGCCCGGGAGAACAGCGCGATGTAGTCCTCCAGCTGATCCAGCAGCGGCTGATCATCCGTGCGCACGGCGGTGTATACGGCAGCCTCGAACCACTTGTAGAAGTCGCCGTCACCAAAGACGGTGCCGTCGAAGGCACCCTCGGCTTCACCGGCGGCGATGCGGAAATTCTCCACCACATGGCTGATGTCCGCGCTTTCAAACATGTGCTGCAGATGGGGCACCGTGACCTTCGCTACGGTGTCAAAGCGCTCCTGATACAGGCCGCCGGTCCAGCGCACGTCCTGAAAGGGAACGCCGCTGAGCCGGGCATGACGGGAGCGGGAGGTGTCGGTGATCATGCCAGGCATCCTTTCTCCACAAGGGCTTTCTTCAGGGCGACGGCGCCGAAGCGGGGGCTGGACAGGGTGGGGATACCGCAGTCAGCCTGAATGTCCTTTTCTACATACGCCATGGAGCCCTGCGCCAGCACGATCACGTCCACCTGGTCGGCGATCTTGCGGGCAGCGTTGATCAGCAGGGTGCGGAACTGCGCCTGATCCAGACCGAAGGCGCCGTCGATGAGTCCGTCCACCAGCTCCACATGCTTGCCCATGGCGCGGGCAACGCGACGGATGGTGCCCTTGGTGGGTTCCAGGGTGGTGGCGAGGGTCGCCAGCACGCCCACCTGCAGACCGGTGCGGACGGCCTCGCGGCACATGTCCTCATCGATGCGCACCACGGGCACGCCGATGTAGGCGGCAGCGGGCTGGAAGGCATCCGCCACCTCACCCACGGAGGAGCAGATGTTCAGCACGGCGTCAGCGCCCTGAGATACGGCGGACGTGTACATGCCCATCAGCCGGGCAGCCGCCGTGGGGGTCACATGACCCGCCTCACGCACTTCAGCCAGAATGGAGGGATCCTGCATGCTGATCAGTTCGGCTTCCGTGCCGATCTGGCTGCGGACCTCGTCTTCCACCATGTCGATCAGTTCAGGGGTGGTGCTCGTATAAACCAGTGCTACTTTCATGGTTTCTGCTCCTTTCGTGATGGCGGCTTACGCCTTGCCCAGGCAGCTGAAGTGCTGCATCTTGCTCAGGGCGACGTCTTTCACAGCCTCAAGACCGGGCTGCAGGGTGATGAGCTGCATGTGCGCGGGATCCTCCGGGGCACCCTCGCAATAGG
>CAZIUA010000143.1:0-2218 GCA_964542315.1 uncultured Faecalibacterium sp.
TAGTAAGACCGCATAATCTCGAATGCGGTGTAAAGAATCCGGATAAAGTAACAAGGAGGGGCAGGCCACCCTCCTTGTCATTCAACCGTCAGATACCCAACTATATCATAAAGATATTTAGGATTTAATTAATGATTGCCTTGCTTACGGTTTTAAATTACTCTACTTCAAGATCAGAAACGATCTCTGTCAGGTTAGCTGCCAGTGTTTGCATTGCTTCTTCTGTAGAAGAGTATGTGTCAGAAATTACAAGGTCCTGAAGAGTTTCTGCCCACATTGTTGTACATTCAAAGAAGTACGGCTGCGGTGTGAAGAAGATACTTGCATTTGCAGAAACTGTTTCAAAGGATTCAAGGTAGCCTTCTGCCTGGCCAACGATCTCTTTATAAGCATCGCTTTCCATTACAGATGTACGCGGAGTATCTGTACAAGCACCTTCTGTACCGGAGTAAAGCATAAATTCCGGACTTGTGAAGTACTGCAGGAAATACCAAGCTGCATCTTTGTTCTGAGAATCAGCGTTCATAGCCATAGACCATGTCCAAAGGTTGGAGAGCTGCTCTGTTTTGCCTTCCGGAAGCGGAATACCTGCGAATGCGAGGTTGCCAGCTTCTGCAGATGCACCTTCAACGTTCTGTGTATATCCACCACGGTCTGCGTCCCACATCATAGCTGCTTTACCAGCACCAAGGTCAGCACCACACAGTTCCCATCCGTATGTTGACCACTGTGAAGAACCGCCGGCTTTGATCAGGTTAACCCAGAAATCTGTCATTTCGATTGCTTCCGGAGAGTCAAGTTTACATACAAGTTTGCCATCTTCGATTTCGAAGTCTTTTGCACCCCATGTTGCAAACAGTGACATATATGCCGGATGGATTGTACCCCAGTCACGAAGACCACGAACTGCCAGTCCGTATGTACCTGATCCGTCGAATTCCTGAAGAGCTACAGCTGCATCATACAGTTCCTGAGTTGTTGTCGGAACAGCGATACCGTTCTCTTCGAAGATTCTTGCGTTATAAGTAAGTGTATTGATTTCCCATCCCATCGGAAGTGCCCAAAGCTCACCTTCGCCTACAGAATGTCCCGGTACGAGGTCCCATCTAAGAGCATTGATGATACCCGGAATGAAATCATCGTAGTTGTAGTCTGCAGAAGTCTTGGAAGCGTCGTTGATGTACTCATCGAGCGGCTGAATATAGCCTGCTGGAGCGTACTCCCATGTCTGATAAGCACCTGTCATGAAGATATCCGGCTGTCCGGAACGGCTGCTAAGTGCTGTATTCAGTTTGTCGAAGTAGTTGGATTCCGGAGTAGTGGAGTATTCAACTTTGATACCTGTAGCTTCTTCGAATTCAGACAGTTTGCTGATGATTGCATCTGCATAAGTATGTTCATTGAACATTACGTTCAGTGTTGTTCCTTCGTATGCTTTCCAGTTGAATTCTTCAGCTGAAACATTAATTCCTGCGAACATGCTGCTCAGTGTTGCTGCGCTCATAAAGAGTGCTAATGCTTTTTTCTTGTTCATGTTGTACCCCCTTGTACAAAAGTGATATTAGTTGGATGTTCTCTGACAGGTACGCAATCAGTGCTGGGTCATGCATTTTGCAAAAGCTGCAGTTTTTGAATTTGTTCATGCCGCCTGATTCTCGTTCCGGTCAATTTGTGGATTTTACACCACTTAGTTTGTCTGAAACTGTTTTGCCTGCGCAGATCAGTCAAACGTAAATGCGACCTTAAAGTCCCCATACTTTCCGGTTGCATATTCAAAGGCTTTTTCCCACTCCTCAAGCTTGAAGATATGAGATACTACGCCATTTGTTTTGATGTTGCCTTTGAGCATATTGTCGATTACGAACGGATATGCGTACGGGCTGAGGTGAGATCCGAGAATGTCGAGCTCTTTGCGGTCTCCGATGATGGACCAGTCAACTGTTGTCTCAGAACCGAATACACTGAACTCTACAAATCTGCCGAGCTTACGTGTGATGGTAAGTCCCTGACGTACACTTGCCGGATTTCCGGTTGCTTCGATGTAAACATCACAGCCGTAGTCATCAGTCAGAGCTTTGATTTCTTTGTCGATATCGCATTTGCCTGGATTGAAGACGAGATCAGCACCGAATTCTTTGGCTTTTTCAAGACGATTCTCCTGCATATCGAGAACGATGAGGAGTTTCGGATTTTTCATTCTTGCGTATGTGATCATACC
>CAZIUA010000144.1:0-2212 GCA_964542315.1 uncultured Faecalibacterium sp.
TCCTTGGCGCCGGAGTTATCGGCGACCTTAAGCCGGGTTTGCGGCTGAATCATAGTATTTCCTCCTTAACGCGCGGATTACTTAGCCTTCTCGATGATCTCGACCAGGCGCCAGCGCTTGTCCTTGGAAAGCGGACGGGTCTCCATCACCTTGATGGTATCGCCAACGCCACACTCATTGTTCTCGTCATGAACCTTCAGCTTGGAAGTCTTGTTCATGATCTTGCCATACAGCGGATGACGAACGCGGGTCTTGATCTGAATGACGCAGGTCTTGTCCATCTTGTCGGACACGACAACGCCAATACGGGTCTTACGCAGGCCGCGCTCTACAGTGTTGTTGATTTCAGACATGGCAGCAGCTGCCTCCTTCCACTCTCACTTACGCCTGTTCCTTCTGGCGCAGCACGGTCAGCGCGCGAGCGATGTCGCGCTTCACCGCAGTAATCTGCATGGTGTTCTGCAACTGGCCGGTAGCGAGCTGGAAGCGAAGGGTGAAGAGCTCCTTCTTCAGCTCAGCGACCGTGTTGGTCAGCTGCTCAGTGCTCATGGAAACAAATTCATTCGCCTTCATTACTCTTCACCAGCCTCTTCGTTCGCGGGCTTGTCAGCGCGCTTGATGAACTTGGTCTTCAGGGGCAGCTTGTGGGAAGCCAGACGAAGCGCCTCACGGGCAGTCTCTTCGGGCACGCCAGCGATCTCGAACAGAACGCGGCCGGGCTTCACAACGGCGACCCAGTACTCAGGGGAGCCCTTGCCGGAACCCATTCGGGTCTCAGCGGGCTTCTCGGTCACGGGCTTATCGGGGAAGATCTTGATCCAGACCTGACCGCCACGCTTGGTGTAACGGGTCAGGGCGATACGAGCAGCCTCGATCTGCTGGGAGGTCACCCAGCAGGGCTCAGTGGCCTGCAGGCCGAAATCGCCGTAAGCCAGGAAGTTGCCGCGGTGGGCAGCACCCTTCATGCGGCCGCGGAAAACCTTGCGGCGCTTGACTCTCTTGGGCATCAGCATGGTTACTTGACCTCCTTAGCAGCGGGAGCCTTCTTGGCCTTGGGCAGGATCTGGCCCTTGTAGATCCAGACCTTCACACCCAGGCGGCCGAAGGTGGTCTTCGCCTCGGCAAAGCCGTAGTCGATGTTAGCACGCAGGGTCTGCAGCGGGATGGAACCCTCGTGATAGTGCTCGGTGCGGGCGATATCAGCGCCGCCCAGACGGCCGGAAACGCTGGTCTTGATGCCCTTGACGCCGGGCAGCTTCATCGCGCGGCCCTGCGCCTGCTTCAGCGCGCGGCGGAAGCTGATGCGCTTCTCCAGCTGCGCGGCGATATTCTCAGCCACCAGCTGAGCGTCGGCGTCGGGCTGCTTGATCTCCAGAACGTTGATCTGCGCGGCACGGCCGAGGAAAGCGGTGACATCCTTCTTCAGCTGCTCGATGGTCGCACCCTTGGGGCCGATGATCATGCCGGGCTTGCTGGTGAAGATATTGATGGTGACGGTCTGAGCGGTGCGCTCAATATCGATCTTGCTGACGCCGGCTGCGTAGTACTTTTCCTTCAGCATCTTGCGCAGCTTGTTGTCCTCGACCAGGTAGTTGGCAAAATCCTTCTTGCCAGCGTACCAGCGGCCGCTCCAGCCGAAGATCACGCCCACGCGAGCGCCGTGGGGATTGACTTTCTGACCCATGGATAAACCTCCTTACGCCTTCTTCTGGTCCAGCACCACGCTGATGTGGCTGGTGCGCTTGAGCATGGGGGACGCGCTGCCGCGGCTGCGGGCAACGTAGCGCTTGAGCGTGGGGCCGGGGTTGGCGTACACTTCAGCGACGTAGAGATCCTTGCGATCCATCTCCTGGTTGTTCACCGCGTTGGCGATGGCGCTGTTGAGCACCTTCAGCACAACGGGGGAAGCGGCCTTGGGGGTGTACATCAGGATCGCCGCTGCTTCGTCCACATTCTTGCCGCGGATCAGATCGATGACGATCTTCACCTTGCGGGAGGAGATGCGAACGTACTTGGCATGAGCCTGAGGGCGCTTATCGGCATGTTCCTTGCGGAACGCGGCCTTTTCCTTAGAACGGGTAGCCATTTCGTTTCACTCCTCTCTTCTTACTTGCGGCCGGAAGCCTTGTCACCCGCGTGACCCTTGAAGGTACGGGTGGGGGCGAACTCGCCCAGCTTGTGACCGACCATGTCCTCAGTCACATAGACCGGA
>CAZIUA010000145.1:0-2192 GCA_964542315.1 uncultured Faecalibacterium sp.
TCGGATCGTCAGGTCGGCCTCGTAGAGGAACATGAGCTTGTCGCCGTTGCGGGTCTTGGTCTGCATAGTGATCCAGTACAGCGGGTCGCCGTTGTCTGAGTGCTTGGTGGCCGTCTCGGCGATGACGTCGAAGTCGACGCCGAGCTGGTTCATGATCGGGGTGATCTTCTCCCACACGTCGTAGATCTTGGCGTAGGAGTAGCTGACGCCGTCGCTGTGCTTCTTCTTCAGGATCTCCGGGCAGGCTTTCCTCATTTCGACGAGCTTCTGCCGGAGGGAGAGGCAGGAGGCCACGTCAGGCAGAGCCTCCGCGGTCTTGGCTGCCGCTGTGGTTTTCTTTTCTGCTGCGGTTGTCATGGTGGGCCTCCTTTACAGGTCGACCTTGAAGATGTCGGGCTGCTCCGTGACGGTGATGCCTTCGACGATCTCGCCGGTCTCGGTGATGGTGGCGACGCTGCCGACGAAGGTGAGGCCCTTCTTCAGCTCGCCCCACTTGGCGCTCTCCTCGGTCTTGACGTAGTCGCCGAAGCCGTTGGCCTTCAGCCACGGCACCAGCTTCGCGTCGTCCGGCGTTGCCTTGGTGCCGCCCTTCTTGAGGGTCAGGGTGCCGGAGAGGAGGCGGTATTTCTCGGTCGTCTTGGTGGTCTTGTGGGGCACGGTGCGGAAATACTCGGCGAGGCAGCTCGTCAGGTAGGACGTGCCGTTCTCGAGCCGGCGCTTGGCCGCCTCCATCTTCTCGGTGATGGCTGCGACCTGCTGGTCGGCCAGCTCCTTCAGGCGGTCGTACTCCGCACGCTCCTCGGCTATCTTGCGGACGGCCCAGTCTGCACAGCGGTCGTCCGTGATCCTGAAGCGCGGGGTCTCCTGATCGGCGACGCTGCCGAGGTCAAACTCCTCGAGCTCCTCGAGGGTGGCAGCCGGCAGGGCCTCGGCCTGCTGAGCTGCCGAGCTTTCCTCGGTAGCTGCTGCCTGCTGTTCTGCGGCGATGGCCGCGTTGGTTTTATCACTCATTGTCTTGGCTCCTTTCTGCGAAAAAGCGATGGCCGCCGACCTCGATGACGAAGGTCTGGCTCTCGTGCCATGTGCTCGTTACTTTTGCGGGGTTGTAGAAGAACATGACCGGCTCGTCGGTGATGAACTCGCCGGCGTCAAATACTGCCGCCACGGCCTCCCTGACGCTGTCGGTCGGATCCGGGCGGGCTGGTGCATACTTGAACGTCACGACGACCTCAGAGGGCTGCGTGCCGGTCTTTTCGCAGGCGTTGAGGATGCACTGTGCGACCAGCATTTGCCCCTCGAAGGACTCGCCGCCGGCTTCAGCCATGACCACGCGCTCGACGACGTCGCGCTCTGCTGCGCTCAGCTCGAAGCGTGGGGCCGGCGTCGGTTCTGCTGCCGGCGTCTGGCTTGGTGTCTGGATCGGGGTCTGCGTTTCGATGACCGGCCGCGGCGTCACCACTGTGGCCGTCCCGGGCTTGTCCGGGGTCAGCGCCCCGACCACGACGTAGATCAGGGCGGTCAGGGCGGCAGCAGCGAGCAGCAGGCAGGCGATTTGCCGGCGCAGGTACTTGGCGCGGTGCTTCTTTCGTGCTATACTGTACGACGAGCGAGATCTGACGGCTGGCTGGCCTGTTCTTCTCGCAGGGGTCGCCTGATTGCAGCAGGCGGCCCTTTTTGTTACTGTTGCCATTGTTTTCTCCTCTCAGCTCGTGGCTCTGGCTGCCATCTTCGCGGCGTAGTCCGCGAGGGTGAAGTCGCTGAACTCCGTCTCTCTGACGGTGTCCGCTGCCAGCAGCACGAGGTACTCGTTGTTGAAGTATTCGACCTCCGGCTGCCGTTCCCGGCAGAGGTCGAGCTTGCGGCGGGCGTAGGGTTCGCTGCGGTTCCAGACGTCGTCCGGGATCCAGCGGTCGAGGTACTCCTCGACGCGGTCGCGCAGCTCCTCGCTCGTGATTGTGATCGGTGAGCTCTTGCTCATTGTCCTCACCTCCGGGCCGCGCGGGCCGGGAGGGTCTGTTCCGGCCGCGTCATGGCTTTATTGAAGCCCTGCGGCTCGTATCTGACGCCGACGATCCTGCGGCCGCTGACGCCGTACTTCGGGTTGTAGCCGAACAGGTTGACGTAGGCAGCGAGGTCGTCGCGCTCGTCGTCCATCGCCTTCAGCACCTCGAACAGGGCCAGCACGTCGTCGA
>CAZIUA010000146.1:0-2118 GCA_964542315.1 uncultured Faecalibacterium sp.
GTCAACCTGACGTCTGCGATCGAACTTTCCTTGAAGAAAAGACCGTTCTGAGCTTGCTTTTTCACCACCCGTGCGTAAGCTGTGACTCAGCCGCGAGGCACATCAACATATCGGAGGTATTCAGCATGGAATGCGGAAAGCTCACAGCGAAATTCAGGGATGCGGTACCGGTTTGCTTCATCGTCAACGGGATCGAGGTCAAGCGCCTCAAGAATGTCGAGATCCCGGATGAGATCAAGAAGCTGCCCTTCGAGGACTACAAGCTGGACGTATGGGAAAACGGGGTCATTACCTTCAAGATCCGGTTCAAGGAGGGCGTACTGCCAGACGTCTGGCCGGAACCGCGAAAGCCGAAGAAGCGTGGCCCCAAGGCGGCTGAATCCATGCCGCAGGAGATCGCCTACAACATCTCCGGCGACCGCAGAAAGGCGCTGGTGGAGGCCGTAGCGAACTACACGGGAGGGAAGGTGCTTTACCAGAACGCGCCCACATTCGCGTACAGCATCGGCCCCTTCACGGTAGACAAGAACGGTACGCTTTCCGGCCCGATCGAGCAAGCCATGATTCGCTGGCTGGCCAACGAAGGATTTACAACCAAAGAATGAAACAAGGCCCTCCGCGCTGGAGGGCCTTAACTTGTCTATGAAGATACTTTTGTCCTGCGAAAAGTCAGGAGCGAATATCTCGGTACTTGCGTTCCAATTCGGCTGTCTTATCCTGAATTTCTGCAATGATGCGCTTGCAGGCATTGACCTTCATTCCCGCCGCTTTGCCCACCGCCAGCAGTTCCTTCGCACCCGGATCACTTCCGTTGCCGTCAACCGTGGTCGTATGCTCGCCAAAGTAGGTGGTGCTCCATGTCAGGTCGTAGGCTGGCGAGGGATGCCAGCAATCCTGCGCAGCATCGTAGATCCATGTGAAGTTCTTCGCGTGGTCGTCCCGGTTGTGGGCAAACACGTTGAAGCACATCCGGCGGAACATCTGCTCCGTGTCCGCCGCATTGCTGCGGGACAGGATGCGGGTCAGCTTCATCAGGGTATGGTAGTCCATGGACGCCGTGCGCCAGTCGGCCTCCAGAATGGCCGCTGCGGTCAGCATATGCCGCCGGACAGCACCTTGCCGGTCAAATCGCCGCACGGCGAAGTAACCGCTGCACCGCTTGGACGGCATCAGCTTAGTTTCCGGCACGGTGATGCCGCAATCGGCAGCGCAATCCATATACTCCTTTTCCATCAAACCCGTGTCGGGCATGTCGCCGGAGGCCGGGAACTTGATGACCCATTCATCGGTCATGACCTTGGGACGAGCGCCGCCGGAGCTGCCGCCCATCTGGAACACATCGTCCAGGTCACTGACGTCCTCACGATTCAGAATGGCGTGGCACTTGGCGGAAAGTTCGTCCAGATCAGCGAGTTTCACATCCTGATGAACCTCCCACGCCGGGCGATAGGTCAGCGCGCCCATGCCGGATTCGCCTACAATGGCCAGCCGTTCCAGCGGCGTCACACGGGAGGCGTCCAGCCCTCTGCTTTTCAGCATCCGATCCACAAGCAATCGTCCCCATGCATCCGGCAGGCTGTCCGCAAACACGCCCCACAGCCCCTGAAAGGTCGTGGACGTGGGCACAAAGACCTTCTGCTCGACAGGCAGCGAAAACGGACTGATGGCGAATCCACCTTCCAGCCATGCGTCGGAATAGGCGAAGGCCACCCGATGATCGGCCGCCTCCGCCAGCGTGCCCACATGGCGGTCTCGCAGGTACACTTCCACCTTACGTTCGTTCACGGAGAACCTCCTCAATGCTGCCGTACTCCACGTTGGTGAACAGGTTGCGAATTTCGTCAGCGCAGTCCAGCGCAACGCAGATCTTCGTCAGCGAGATTAGCGATATTTGCCCGCTGGTCTCAAACCGCTTGATGCTGCCATAGCTCACATTGCTCTTTTCGCTCAGCTCCTGCTGGGACAGCTTGCGCCGCTTGCGGATGCGGCTCAGACGCTGCGCCAGTGCCAGGTTAATTTCCTCCGGGGTTTCCCAGATAAAACTCATATGCTCCTCCGATGGATAAAATGTTGTCTGATTATCCTTGAATATTCGATTGCAGATAAAATATTGTCCGT
>CAZIUA010000147.1:0-2116 GCA_964542315.1 uncultured Faecalibacterium sp.
CGAAGCGCTGGCCGCCGAACTGCGCCTTGCCGCCCAGAGGCTGCTGGGTGACCAGGGAGTACGGGCCGACGGAACGGGCGTGCATCTTATCATCGACCAGGTGATGCAGCTTGAGGTAGTACATCACGCCGACGGTGACGGGATTCTCGAAGAGGTTGCCAGTGCGGCCATCGCGCAGGCGGAGCTTGCCATCCAGGAACAGCTTCTGGTCTTCCTCGTTGAGGTTCAGACGCAGGGGAGCGCCGTTGTGGAAGTGGTTGTCCGTCATGTGCCAGTCGGTCTCGTCATAGGGGGCCGCCATGGTGTCGCAGGCACGCTGGAGGTAATCGCGGATCTCGGGGTAGGTCGCGCCGTCGAAGACGGGGGTCGCGATGTGCAGACCCAGCGCGCGGCAGGCCAGACCCAGGTGGACTTCCAGAACCTGACCGATGTTCATACGGGAGGGAACGCCCAGGGGGTTCAGGACGATCTGCAGGGGGGTGCCATCGGGCAGGAAGGGCATGTCCTCTTCGCGCAGCACGCGGGACACAACGCCCTTGTTGCCGTGACGGCCTGCCATCTTATCGCCGACGGAGATCTTACGCTTCTGGGCGATGTAGACGCGGACCATCTGGTTCACGCCGGGGGCCATTTCGTCCTTGTTCTCGCGGGTGAAGATCTTCACATCCACGACTACGCCCCATTCGCCATGGGGAACGCGCAGGGAGGTGTCACGGACTTCACGGGCCTTTTCGCCGAAGATGGCGCGCAGCAGGCGCTCTTCCGCGGTCAGCTCGGTCTCGCCCTTGGGGGTGACCTTACCGACCAGGATGTCGCCGGCCTTGACTTCCGCACCGATGCGGATGATGCCGTTCTCGTCCAGATCCTTCACCGCATCGTCGCTGATGTTGGGGATATCGCGGGTGATCTCCTCCGGTCCCAGCTTGGTGATGCGGCTCTCGCACTCGAACTCCTCCATGTGGATGGAGGTGTAGATGTCTTCCTTGACCAGCTTCTCAGACAGCAGGACGGCGTCCTCGTAGTTGTAGCCTTCCCAGTTCATGAAGCCGATGAGGGCGTTGCGGCCCAGCGCGATCTCGCCCTTTTCGGTGGCAGGACCATCCGCCAGCAGGTCGCCCTTCTGCACCTTCTGACCGGCGACCACGACGGGGCGCTGGTTGGCGCAGTTGGACTGGTTGGTGCGGGCGAACTTGATGAGCTTGTAGCGGTGACGCTCGTTGTATTCGTCGCGGATGATGATCTCATCACCGGCGACCTTTTCCACCACGCCGTCCTCGCGGGCGAGGATGACCACACCGGAGTCCTGACCGGCCTTGAATTCCAGACCGGTACCGACCAGGGGCGCTTCGGGTACGAGCAGCGGCACAGCCTGACGCTGCATGTTGGAGCCCATCAGGGCGCGGGTGGCGTCGTCGTTCTCCAGGAAGGGGATCATGCCGGTCGCGACAGAGACCACCTGGCGGGGAGAAACGTCGATGAAGTCCACCTGGGAGCCGGGCACCTGCACATATTCCGTCTTGTCGCGGACGGTGATCAGGTCGTTGGTGAAAACATTGTTTTCATCCAGCGGCTCGGTGGCGGTGGCGACCTTGTAGAAGTCCTCCTCGTCAGCGGTCATGTAGACCACCTCGTTGGTGACGCGGCAGTTTTCCTTGTCCACACGGCGGTAGGGGGCTTCGACGAAGCCGTACTCATTGATGCGCGCATACGTCGCCAGGGAGCCGATCAGGCCGATGTTGGGGCCTTCAGGGGTCTCGATGGGGCAGATGCGGGAATAGTGGGAGTAATGCACGTCGCGGACCTCGAAGGAGGCGCGGTCGCGGTTCAGACCGCCAGGGCCCAGGGCGGACAGGCGGCGCTTGTGGGTCAGCTCAGCCAGGGGGTTGCACTGATCCATGAACTGGGACAGCTGGGAGGAGCCGAAGAACTCCTTGATCGCGGCGGTCACAGGGCGGATGTTGATCAGATCGCCAGGGGAGACCTCGAGGGTATCCTGCACGCTCATGCGCTCCTTAACGGTGCGCTCCAGGCGGCTCAGGCCGATGCGGATCTGGTTCTGGAGCAGCTCGCCCACGCTGCGCAGGCGGCGGTTGCCCAGATGGTCGATATCATCCAC
>CAZIUA010000148.1:0-2071 GCA_964542315.1 uncultured Faecalibacterium sp.
GGTCATCCTCCCCCTGAGCGAGCTGGACGCAGACCGAAGGGATCGGCGCCGCGACCTTTGGGGGCGTCCTGTCCTTGGACGGGACGAACAGGGAAAAGGCGGCCGGGTTCACCAGCTTGTAGGGGTAGGAGGCGTCTGTGGCGTTGTCGTCGGGGAGCTTCAGCTTTACCAGAGGGCATACCTCGGTATTCAGCCAGCCCCGGACGGTCTCGATGCTATTGACGATGGACACGGTGCAGCACCTCCTACATGGTCACGGTCTGGCCGAGAGCCACGGTTGCGATCCCCATGTCCTCGCTCCAGTCGTTGACGATGTACTCGCGGCCGTCGACGTTCAGGCCCTCGCCCGCCGGGCGCCGGGCGGGCAGATCCTCGACCGCTGCATAAAGCAGCAGAGAGGACTCTGCCACGCTCAGCTCTTGCCCCCCTTGGCGTTCTCGCAGGGCGTTGTCGTCGAGTACAGCCGCGATGGTCTTGCCTTCGACTCTGTGCTCCTCCCCGAACTCAGAGAGATCGAGGAAAACGCGGCGCCGGTCGTTGGCGACCATCTCCTTGAAACTGAAGGCCATCAGACGGGATCAGCAGCGCCGAACTGAGGGGGCTCCTCGTCGTCGGTGCCGTCGTCGTCAGTCTGGCCGGCCTTGGCCGCCTCGATGGCAGCGATGACGTCGGCCTTCTTGCGCATGGCAGAGGCGTCGACGCCGTAGGCTGCGGCGATGTCCTTCAGCTCGTCGAGCTTCATGTCCTCGTTGTACTCAGGCAGGCCGTCCGCAGGGGGCTCAGCGCCTCCCTCGGGCTGGCCGGGATCCTGCGGCGCATTGGCGCCGGCCGGGTCGGGCGTGTTGGGATCCTCAGCCTGAGCGGGTGCTGCGTCGACGTACTTGGCGACGCCTTCCTTGACCAGACGGGCCTCCAGCTCGGGGTCGAACTGTTTGGGGCCGTCCTGATTGGTGATGGGGATCACCTTGCGGCCGTTATAGTAGCCGAAGGTGCCCGCGATGATCTGGATCATGGTCTGCTCCTTTCTGCTGCGCTTAGCCCTGAGTCAGGACGTCCGCAACGATGAACGGGTTCTTGTTGTTAGGGATCAGCAGCGGGCGGCTGGAGATCGTCAGGCTGCGGGTGTTGCCCTCAGCGTTGGACAGATACTTCGGCACGCGGCGGCCGGCATAGGTGTGGAACTCGCCATCGGCCTGCTCCACCTGAGTGACGGCGCCGTACAGAGTGCGGCCGCAGGCGGGCGCGGTCAGGATGCACTTGCCGGAAGGGATGTAGAGCTGATCCTTGCCGGCGTCGTCGGTGTAGGTCTCGTCGTAGGAGATCACGCTGATGATGCGGCCGTTGACGTTCAGACGGGCCATGACAGCAGCGCCGGCAGGCAGCACCTCGGGCTCGACCATGCCGAGCTCGTAGCGCTTGTTGTCGAGCAGCTTCTGGATGACCTCGTTGTTGACGATGGTGTCGGCCACGTCAGGGGAGCAGATCAGGTCGGTCGCGCGGAGGCCCTTGCTGGTCAGCATACGAGCCATCACGCCGAGGTCGGCGAGGATCTTCGCGCCGGTGGCGTCCCACTTGGTCGTAGGTGCGTAGGTTGCGGGGTTGCTGCCTTCGGAGTAGAAGCGGATCTCCATCTCGTCGCTCTCGTCAGCGTCGTCGGCGATGTGCTTCATGATGCAGCCGTTGGTCAGCATGGTCTCAGCGGCCATAGCCTCCTCGCGGCGGGTGATAAACTCGCCCAGCTCGTCGGCGTCCTTCAGGATGAGGGTCTGCTGGCGCTGCTCAGGAGTGAGCTGCGTGTAGAGGGCCTCGCCGAAGCCGCGCTTCTTCAGGTCGTCAGCGGAGAGGGAGCGCTTGGGAGCCACAAAAGGAGGAGTGTATCTCTCCATGTGGTAGCCGTTGCGCAGGATGGTCACGCCGCCCTTGCGGGGAGCGACGAAGGGCGCCAGCTTTTTGCTGCCGTCTCTGTACTCGACCAGCACGTCGTCAGTGGCGAAAACGTCGCTCGCGTCGTTGGTCGGGAAATAGCGGTCACGCAGGAAGGTCGCGGCAGGGGTGAGCTGCTGCACGGCCA
>CAZIUA010000149.1:0-2069 GCA_964542315.1 uncultured Faecalibacterium sp.
GATGATCATCCACAGCGTATAGGGCGATGCAAACAGGGAGCGATGCATGCCGCGGTTGCGCCGGATGGTGATGACGATCATCGTCACGAAGGCGATCAGCCCTGCGCCCATGGCCGCCCACGCGAACCAGGGGAGCGACATATCCGTGAACATCGTCAGTTTTCCTCCTGCATGGGCTTCATGATGTGGATGTTGAAAGGCACGATATTCACGCCGACGCGGCTGCCCTGGGGCTGCATGGTGGTGGAATGCACCTTGAAGGTATATGCGCCGGTGTCGATCATCATCTCATAATGCACGCCCTTGAACAGCACGCTCTTGACCGTGCCGATCAGCTGGCCCACGTCCTCGCCCACGAGCATGATGTCCTCCGGGCGGATGACCACATCCACCGGTGCATTCTGGCCGAAGCCAGAGTCCACGCAGGGGAAGGTCTCTCCGGCGAATTCCACCAGCTCATCCTCGATCATCGTGCCACGCAGGATGTTGCTCTCGCCGATGAAGTCCGCAACGAAGGCATTGGCCGGCTCGTCGTAGATGGTCTTGGGGTCGCCGATCTGCTGGATGGTGCCGTCCTTCATGACCACGATGGTGTCGGACATGGTCAGCGCCTCTTCCTGGTCATGGGTGACGTAGATGAACGTGATGCCCAGGCGCTGCTGCATGGATTTCAGCTCCAGCTGCATATCCTTGCGGAGCTTGAGGTCCAGAGCGCCCAGGGGCTCGTCCAGCAGGAGGACTTCCGGCTCGTTGACCAGGCTGCGGGCGATGGCGACGCGCTGCTGCTGGCCGCCGGAGAGCGCCTCCACATGGCGCTTGCCGTAGCCCTTCAGGTTGACCAGCTCCAGCATCTGCTCCACCTTGTCGTCGATCATCTTCTTGGGCATCTTCTTCAGTTTCAGGCCGAAGGCGATGTTGTCATGCACATTCAGATGGGGGAAGAGCGCGTACTTCTGGAAGACGGTATTGACGCGGCGCTTGTAGGGCGGCAGAGCGGAGATCTCCTGGCCGTCGAAGAGCAGCGCGCCGTCGGAGGGCGTCTCGAAGCCGCCGATGATGCGCAGCGTGGTGGTCTTGCCGCAGCCGGACGGGCCGAGCAGGGTCAGGAATTCCTTCTTGCGGATGTACAGGTCGATGTTTTTGAGCACCTTCACGCCGTCGTATTCCTTGCTGACGCCCAGCAGGTCGATCAGGTGATCCTTTTCGCGCGCCTTTTTGATGCGCTCATTGAGCTGTTCGTTATTCATACGGGTCTTCTCCCTTGCTCTATAATATTCGCGCCGGAAACCGTGGACAAATCAAAACACGGGCGGATTGGATACCCACAGCACCTTCGCCCGGGTCTTGCCGGCATTGACAAGGCGGTGCGATTCGCGCGGGTGAATGCAGAAGCTGCATCCGGTGCGCACGCGGGTTTTCTTGTCCCCCATCACCAGATAGATGGCGCCCTGCAGCACATAGCCGAACTCCTCCCCTTCATGGGGCGGAAGGGGGTAGCTTTCGCCGCCCTCGTTCATCTCGATGAGGATGGGCTCCATGGAGTTCTTCTGCGCATCGGGAATCAGCCAGGTGATCTCCCCGCGCAATTCCTCCGCATCCTCCTTGACGAACATGTCCTGGGGGGTAAAGATGATTTTTTCGTTCTTATCCTCGGAGAAAAACAGGCTCAGAGATGAGCCGAGGCACTCCAGCATGTCCGTCAGCGTGGCAATGGACGGAGAGGCCAGGTTGCGTTCCACCTGGGAGATGAATCCCTTGGACAATTCGCACCGGTCGGCCATATCCTCCTGCGTCAGCCCCCGCTGCAGGCGAAGTTGGCGGAGCTTTTCGCCGATATCCATCAGCGCTCAATCCTCCTTGCGCAGATAAAGGCAATATTGCGTCTTCAAGTTTAGCAAAACTAAACTGCAAACGATGATATTAAAACACATACAGGGGCATGTGTCAATAGTTTTTGAGAATTTTCTGGTGGATCGGGTCGAAAAAATGCGCCGTCCCCCGAACGGGACGGCGCACAGCCTGTCAAAAAAGGTCGCACCAAGCGGCCTTTTCTGGTATAATAGAGCTGG
>CAZIUA010000150.1:0-2047 GCA_964542315.1 uncultured Faecalibacterium sp.
TTCCAGGTCGACCCCGAGACCTTCCCCACCTATGTGACCAACAATCCCGACATGTTCTGGGATCTGAACGAGCTGGGCGTTAACACCGCCAAGTTCGAAGCCGGTTACATCGGTCTGCCCATCAACGGCTGCTACGACGGCAAGCAGTTGGGCCTGCCCACCGGCATCGCCGGCCCCGCCATCCTGGTGAACCAGGATCTGGCGACCTCCCTGGGCGTTGACCTCGCCAAGGAAGGCATGACCTGGGACGACCTGATTGAGCTGGGCAAGGCCGTGCGCGCCGCCACCCCCGACGTGTACCTGCTGTGCGCCAACAATGACTACCTGGTCAACCTGGTCGTGCTGACCTATGCCAAGCAGCTGGTCGGCGGCACCGTGTTCCAGGATGGCAAGCTGGTGCTGACCGAGGAACAGCTGACCAAGATCTACGAGTACGTCAAGGCGCTGATCGACAATGAAGTCGTGCCCTCTCCCGAGTACATGGCGACCTATGTGGGCGACAACATCCAGTCCGACGCGAACTGGCTGGCCGGCAAGTACGTGGCTTGCCTGGCGTACATCTCCACCGTGGACGTGATGGTCGCTGGCAACCCCACCGCCAACTACACCACCGGCACCCTGCCTGTTGAGCCCGGCGCTACCGAGGGTGGCTGGGCTTCTAACACGCCCCAGCTGCTGGTCATCCCCAAGAGCTGCGAGCATCCTGAAGTTGCCGCCGTTTTCCTGGACTACTTCTTTAACGATCCCGTCGCCATGGAGACCCTGGGCGCTGTGCGCTCCGTGCCCCCGACTGCCGAAGCCCGCGAGATCTCTACCAAGACCGGCGCTCTGACCGCGGTGGTCAGTGGTGCCTCCGACAAGGCCATGGCTGTGAGCGGCACCCCCAACGACAAGATCGTTTCCTCTGCTGAGTCTAAGGCCATCTTCGCCGACATGGTGGAGCAGGTCATTTACGGCCAGATGACCCCTGCCGAGGCTGCTGCCGATACCATCATGCAGCTGCAGGATCTGGAGCAGTAATTCCCCCTGTCATTCACGAGAGGCCCTGCTTATCCACAAGCAGGGCTTCTCTTTTCCAGAAGGAGTAACGCCCATGAATTTCACCTTACAAAAGGCTCCCCGTCGGCGCTACACCAAGCGCGACTACCAGGCCTTCCTCTACCTGCTCCCGTGGCTGCTGGGCTTCTTCGTCCTGCAGCTGTACCCCTTCCTGGCGTCCTTTGTCTACTCGTTCCACAACTACAAGATCGGCAGCACGATGGAGTTTATCGGGCTGGATAACTACATCCGCCTTTTCACCCGTGACCGTGAGTTCTGGAACTCCCTGAAGGTCACGCTGAAGTTCGGTCTGATGACCGTGCCCTTCAAGCTGATCCTGGCCCTGGCTGTGGCCATGTTCCTCAACCGCTCCATCCGCGGTATCAACCTGATCCGCACGCTGTACTACATCCCCTCCCTGTTTGGCGGCAGCGTCGCCATCTCCATCCTGTGGCGGCTGATGTTCCTGGACAACGGCGTGGTCAATGCCTTTCTCAATTCCCTGGGCATCCCCACCGTGCACTTCCTGGGCTCCACCTTCTGGGCGATGCCCGTCATCTGCCTGCTGGAGATCTGGCAATTCGGCTCCTCGATGGTCATGTTCCTGGCTGCACTGAAGAACGTGCCCGCATCCCTGTATGAGGCCGCGGACATTGACGGTGCCGGCTCTGTTGCCAAATTCTTCAAGATCACCGTGCCCCAGATTTCCCCCATCATCTTCTTCACCCTGCTGAACCAGATGATCCAACAGCTGCAGAACTTCACCTCCCCCAGCATCATCACCGAAGGCGGACCGCTGAAGTCCACCAACGTGCTGGGTCTGCTGCTGTACAAGCAGGGCTTCGGCTATTTCAAGATGGGCTATGCCAGCGCCATCTCCTGGGTGCAGTTCACGGTCATCCTGCTCATCACGCTGATCATTTTCGGCTCCTCCAAGCTGTGGGTCCACTACGCTGACGAATAAAGAAAGGAGAGAAGCGACATGGCGAAAATCGGTAAGAAAGACGGC
>CAZIUA010000151.1:0-2023 GCA_964542315.1 uncultured Faecalibacterium sp.
GGCAGCAGCGCGATGGCACGGGCGCGCTTGATGGCCTCACTCAGCTGACGCTGATGCTTAGCGCAGTTGCCGCTCATACGACGGGGCAGGATCTTGCCGCGCTCGTTGATGAAGCGACGCAGACGATTCACGTCCTTGTAATCGATGTATTCGATCTTGTCCACGCAGAAAGCGCAGACCTTGCGACGGGGACGACGGCCGCCACGGGGACGGGGCCGACGCTCAGTACGTTCTTCAGACATGAGGATGACCTCCTTTACAAACTATATTGCGTAATGTAGAGAGTCTGCCGCAACGATGCAGCGCATCCATGCAAATGTGGATGGCGGATCTTAGAAGGGCAGTTCGTCCGTCTCGACCGCAGTGAAGCCGCTGTTCTGCGCCATGGGGGCAGGAGCGGAGGCAGCGGGGGCGCTGTAGCCACCGGCCTGGTCATCATTGCGGGAGGACAGGAATTCGACGTCGTTGGCATTGACCTCGAGGGAAACACGGGTCGATCCATCGTTGGCCTGATAAGTGCGGGCGGACAGAGGGCCAGCCACGAACACCTTGCGTCCCTTGCTCAGATACCGCTGGCAGGATTCACCGGTCTTATCCCACGCAGCAATGCGGAAATAAGTGGTGTTGTCCTGGCCACCGCGGCGCTCATTGACGGCAATGTCGAAATTGCACACCGTATGGCCGCTGGGCGTGGTACGGGATTCGGGATCACGGGTCAGGTTACCGATGAGGATGATCTTATTCATGTTCGTACCTCTTTGATGATGCCTTATTCAGCGTCAGCAGCGGGAGCGGTCTCCTCGGCGGGAGCGGCCACAGGACGGGCGGCGCGAGGCTTCACGCTGCTCTTCTTGTTCTCCAGCTTCACGATCAGATAGCGCAGGACGCTGTCGTAGATCTCCAGGTTACGCTCAAGCTCGCGGGGCAGCTCAGCAGGCGCCTTGAAGGTCACCAGCACGTACCAGCCCTCGGTCTTGTAGTTAATGGGATAGGCCAGGCGCTTCGCACCCTTGCCCCAGGGCTCCTCATTAACAGTTTCCACCTCACCACCGTTAGCAGCAATCAGGGCGGACACCTTCTCGATCAGTTCCTTACGAGCGGTCTCTTCCAGTGCAGTATCGATGATGTAGGTCAGTTCATACCTATTCATCATTTTCACCTCCTCTTGGACTTTTGGCGATGCATCCTTTTGTGCATCGCAAGGATGTGCCAGTTAATGATTATAGCAGACTTTTCCCCCTTTTGCAAGGGGCTTGACACGCTTTTTTTCAATTTCGGATCGATTTTTTTCGCTTTTTCAGCCGGATGCGTTTCGCCCCAAGACGCCCTTCCGCGCGGAAAACGTAATTTGCGCATTTCCGGTCCTGAATTGTCGGTAAGGGGCAATGGGAATGCTTGCAGGCGCTGCGGAGAATGTGATATAATATCCTGAAGACATGTCGAAAATGGAGGAAATTCCGCATGAATATCGCAATCGTGGAGGACGATGCGCGCCAGCGGGCGGAATGCCGGCAGTACATCCTCAAATACTTCGAGGGTCGGGAGAACCAATGCCGGATCACTGAATTCAGCGATGGCGATGAGATCCTCGAGAACTATCGCGCGGATTATGATCTGATCTTCCTGGACATCCAGATGCAGCGCCTGGACGGCATGCAGACCGCGGAGCGCATCCGCCAGCTGGACGGCGAGGTCTATCTGATCTTCATCACCAACCTGGCGAATTACGCCATCAAGGGCTATGGCGTCAACGCGCTGGACTTCGTGCTCAAGCCGGTGAATTACCTCATGCTCAAGCAGCTGCTGACCCGTGTGGAGCGCATGCTGGAATCCCGTGCGCGGCGGTACATCACCCTGCCGACGGATCACGGGCTGACGCGGCTGGATGTCTCCCAGATCTACTATATGGAGACGGAGAACCATGCTGTGTGCGTCTACACCAGCCGCGGCATGTGGCGCCTGCGGGAATCCATGCGGAATATGGAGAGCATGATGGCGAATTATGACTTCTTCCGCTGCAACA
>CAZIUA010000152.1:0-2023 GCA_964542315.1 uncultured Faecalibacterium sp.
GTTCTGACGCAATGCTTCATAAAGAACGATCGCTACAGAATTGCTCAGATTCAAAGAACGGATATCTCCAATCATTGGAATGCGCACGCAGGTATCCTGATGATCTACCAGAATGTCTTCCGGGATTCCCGCGCTTTCCTTTCCAAACATAATATAACAGTCTTCTTCATATGCAACATCCGTATACGTCTGTGGTGCTTTGGTCGTTGCATAATAGATCTTTGCTCCAGGATTTTTCTGCAAAAAGTCCTCAAAATCCAGATACGTTGTTACATCCAGATCTTTCCAATAATCCATTCCCGCTCTTTTTAACGCTTTTTCACTCAAAGAAAAGCCCAGCGGCTCGATCAGATGAAGTCTCGTTCCTGTTGCCACACAGGTTCGTCCGATATTTCCTGTATTTGCAGGAATCTCCGGCTCATGAAGTACAATATTTAACTTTGCCATTTTTGTATTTCCCTTTTATCACTTTTTATTCTTTTATCTTAACGCTTCCTTAGCTCATGCAAGGGTCATTCGGAAAATCTCATCCTTCGCAGGTCTCTCCAGATAACGGGCGCTTTCGCCGCTGTACAAAAGCCTGTCCTTACCCGCATTCGTCTGTCCGATGATCTCCGCCATAAATCCTTCTTTGCGAAGTTTCTGTACAAGTGCTTCTCCCCCGCGGATCCCGATCAGGATAGCTCCATCCGCCTGTAATTTATAAGGATTCAGATCGAAGATCTCACACACCTCGATCGTCTCCTGGCGGATCGGTACCTTTCGAAAATCCGCCTCCAGTCCAACTTCAGAAGCCTCCGCCATCTTCCAGAGTGCGCTTAAAAATCCGCCATCTCCCATCGCATAGAGCGCACTGGCTCCAGCTTCTTTCGCCAGTTTCCAGACCTTGCTCTCTTTCACGTTCAAACCATCGTTTTCGCTGTCTGCCTCAGATATCATTTCTCTATATGCACCGTGATCTTCCCATAAAGAAACACAGTTCTTGATAAAACCAGCCGAAAAGCGCTCGGCCAGTGTCTGTCTTTTTTTCTCCGCGATCAGAGATGTTCCCTTCAGCGCCGTCGGACATGCCACCACCAGCTCATCCCCCGGCTGCAGGCATCCGGTTATCTCTGCTCTCAGCGCCTCCATTGCTGCCTGTCCAAGTCTCATTTCTTTCCTCTTTTTCCAAACATTTACATTTACTTTTCCTATTTTCCGTTTATCTTAAATGATAAAGGAAAGCACAGTCGGAACTACCATAACGATTACCAGAATGATCGCGATGATCGCTGTGAGCACTTTACGATTCTTTGGATTAAACATTCCCATTTTTGTCACCTCTTTCATCCTCAGCAAGCAAATCTTGCTGTAAAACTGCATTGCTTACATCTTCCACATATGCATTGTTGGTGAGCGGATCGCGCTGTGCATAGTCAAACAACAGCACTTTTTTGCTGCCAAACACCTCCACATGTGCATTCTTGGCTATTTTTTCGCGTTTCCTAAAATCCCATACCTGCCGCTCAAATGGCTTTTGATCCGCCGCAAAAGCAGGACGGCTCTTTAGGTTCTCTCTCAGATAAAGATCATATACCATCTTATCCTTGACTGTCTCCATCGAAATTTCCGGTATCTTTTCTACAAACTCCAGCAAAATCTCATATCTTCGCATTCTTGTGTGAGAGATATCCGCGTAGCCCTTTTCCATATAGAAATTTCCGAGCTTTTCGTACATCGAAAATGCATCCTCAAAAAATCCTTCTATGTATTCCAATGTATTCTGGAATTGTCCACTATTATAATACACTTCCACCATATTTTCCACCGTTTTCAGTTTGAGAACATCGCCATAGCTGAGCCATTTGGTAGAAAGTACCTCATACGGTTCCCGTGTTTTATATACGATCCCATACTCTGCACACATCTCCATCATATGAGAACCTTTCAGCACTTTCAAAAATCCAAGCTGAAGCTGCTGCGGTCTGAGTGCATATACATCATTAAAGGAACGCGCAAAGCTCTTGTAATCTTCATAGGGAAG
>CAZIUA010000153.1:0-1999 GCA_964542315.1 uncultured Faecalibacterium sp.
GGAGAAGCTGCTGGACGCCATGGAGCATCCGGAGAAGGAAGAGTACGCCAACTTCACCATCCGCGTCAGCGGCTATGCGGTCAAGTTCATCGACCTGACCCGCGAGCAGCAGCTGGACGTTATCGCCCGTTCCTGCCACAAGCAGATGTAAGAATCGCATCCCCAGGATGCAGCACAAGGAGGTCTTCCACCAGTGAGCGATCTGATCGGCCGTATTCATTCCTTCGAGAGTTTTGCCCTGGTGGACGGCCCCGGCGTGCGATGCTCCGTGTTCCTGCACGGCTGCGCGCTGCGCTGCAAGTTCTGCCACAACCCCGACACCTGGACGGCCTGTGAGTCCCTCACGCTGATGACGCCGGAGGAGCTGTACCGCAAGCTGATGCGGTATCGCCCCTACTGGAAGTCCAACGGCGGCGTGACCTTTTCCGGCGGCGAGCCCCTGCTCCAGCTGGATTTCGTGACGGAGGTCTGCCGGCTGCTCAAGCGCGACGGTATTGACACCTGCATCGACACAGCCGCCCAGCCCTTCCGCCCCGATGACCCCGAATGGCTCGCTCGCTTCGACAAGCTGATCAGCCTGGTGGATCTGTTCATCGTGGATATCAAGTGCTTCTCCGACCGTCATCACCGCGAGCTGACCGGCCACGGCAACGCCAACATCCTGGCGATGCTGCGCTACCTGTCGGACAAGCGCGCGCGCCTGTGGATCCGCCATGTGCTGGTGCCGGGCGTGACGGATGACGAGACGGATCTGACGCAGATGCGGGAGTTCATCTCGACCCTGCACCGTGTGCGCCGGGTGGAGATCCTGCCCTACCACACCATGGGCCGGGCGAAATGGGACAAGCTCGGGCTGGATTATCCCCTCGAGGGCGTACCAACGCCCACGCCGGAGGAAGTCAAGCGCGCAGAGATCCTGATGGGCGCCTTCGCAGGGCGCATATAACAGCACCACAAGATACCCCCGTACCCTTGCGGTATGGGGGCGTTTATTCTGTCCAGATCGCCGCCTGAATTCGACATGATCCATTATGATATTATCCGTCGAAAGGCATCTGCACACGACATGAAACACAGGACAAGAGAGGAACAAATTAGTGGAAGGTTTTTTGACGATCAAGGAAGTCATCGAGAAATACATCCAGGGCTGTCAGGCGAAATTCAGGCAGTCCAGCTGGAACATTTTCGGGAAGGGCATCCTGGCCGGTGCCATGATCGCCCTGGGCGCAGGCATCAGCAGCGTGGCCGCTCATACGGTGGCTGATGTGGGTCTGGCGCGCCTTGCGGCGGCTGTTGTGTTCCCGATGGGGCTGATGATGGTGATCCTGCTGGGGGCGGAATTGTTCACCGGTGACTGCCTGGCTGCAGTCTGCCTGTTCGACAAGAAGACGAAGATCGGTCAGGTCGTCAAGCTCCTGGCGACCGTCTTTGTCGGCAATTTCGTTGGCGCGACCCTGATTGCCCTCCTGATCTCTTTGAGTGGACAGTGGAACTATTCCGCCGGCATGCTGGGCGCATACACCATCAAGGTCGCCCTGGGCAAGGTCAACATTTCCTTTGTGCAAGGCATTGTCTCCGGCATTCTCTGCAACATTCTGGTGTGTGCAGCCGTGCTGATGGCCATGTGCGCAAAGGACATTACCGGCAAGCTGCTGGCGAGCTTCTTTATGATCATGCTGTTCGTTACTGGCGGCTTTGAGCACTGCGTCGCCAATATGTACTACATCGGCGCGGGCCTGTTGGCAGCGCAAAACACCGCCTATGTGCAGCTTGCGATGGAGACCTATGGTTACAGCGCGGCATACATCAGCACGCTGAATTGGACGGGGTATCTGGTCACCAATCTGATCCCGGTCACCATCGGCAATATGCTGGGCGGCATGTGCTTCGTGGCCGCACCGCTGTATTACCTGAACAACCGGAAGGGCAATGGTGCTCAGTAAGGACAAGGTACCAGACCATAATAACGCGCACACAGAAAACGTCCCTGCTCCGCAAT
>CAZIUA010000154.1:0-1817 GCA_964542315.1 uncultured Faecalibacterium sp.
GCTTCCCGCTAACATCGTTTTATTTTTAAACCCACCAAATCGGTAATCGGGTGTCGTGTGGGGGGAAGACCCTTCGGGGGGTCCTGGGGCAGTGCCCTTGGCGGAGGCCAGGGGGCAGAGCCCCTGGCATAGGAGGATGATGAGTATGGAAATGGAAAAGAATTTTAATCCCCAGGCACTGGAAGGGGAGCTTTATCAGGCGTGGGAGGACGCCGGTGCGTTCACCGCGCATCGTGTGGAGGGCAAAAAGCCCTTCACCATCGTCATGCCGCCGCCCAATATCACCGGTCAGCTGCATATGGGTCATGCGCTGGACTGCACCCTGCAGGATGCGGCCATCCGCTATCACCGCATGAAGGGCGATCCGACGCTGTGGCTGCCCGGCACGGATCACGCTGCCATCGCCACGGAGGTCAAGATCGTTGAGGCCATGGCCAAGGAAGGCCTGACCAAGGAGAGCCTCGGCCGTGAGGGCTTCCTCAAGCGTGCATGGAAGTGGAAGGAAGACTACGGCGGACGCATCGTCCACCAGCAGCGCCGCATGGGTATCTCCTGCGACTGGAGCCGCGCCCGCTTCACCATGGACGACGGCTGCTCCAAGGCCGTGCGCGAGACCTTCTGCCGCCTGTATGAGAAGAAGCTGATCTACCGCGGCGCGCGCCTGGTCAACTGGTGCCCCTGCTGCGGCACGTCGATTTCCGATGCGGAGGTCACCTATGAGGAGAAGCAGGGCAACTTCTGGCACCTGCTTTACCCCGTGAAGGAGACCGGCGAAATGCTGGAGCTGGCCACCACCCGCCCCGAAACCATGCTGGGCGATACCGCTGTGGCCATCAACCCCGATGACGAGCGCTATGCCCACCTGCATGGCTGCCATGTGGTGCTGCCGCTGCTGAACAAGGAGATCCCGATCGTCTGCGATGAGCATGCCGATATGACCAAGGGCACCGGCGTGGTGAAAATCACCCCCGCCCATGACCCCAACGATAATGAGGTCGGCGCACGCCATAGCCTGCCCATGGTGCGCGTGTTCACCTACGACGGCCATATGACCGGTGCTGCGGATGCCTCTGATGATATCGAGAATCTGGAAGTGCTGGATTGCGGCAAGTACGCCGGCATGACCACCGATGAGGCGCGCAAGGCCATCGTGGCTGATCTGACCGAGCTGGGTTTGGTCAAGTCCATCGAGCCGCTGACCCATGAGGTCGGCACCTGCTACCGCTGCCATACCGTCATCGAGCCGATGGTGTCCAAGCAGTGGTTCGTGTCCATGAAGCCCCTGGCCAAGCCCGCTATCGAGGCCGTCACCAGCGGCAAGACCCAGTTCCTGCCCGAGCGCTTCTCCAAGCAGTATATGCACTGGATGGAGAATATCCGCGACTGGTGCATCTCCCGTCAGCTGTGGTGGGGCCATCGCATCCCCGTGTGGTATTGCGATGACTGCGGCGAAATGATGGTGCGTCGCGAAGATCCGTGCTGCTGTTCCAAGTGCGGCAGCAAGAACATCCATCAGGATGAGGACGTGCTGGATACCTGGTTCTCCTCCGCGCTGTGGCCCTTCTCTACGCTGGGCTGGCCGGATCAGACCGAGGATCTGAAGTACTTCTATCCCACCGACGTGCTGGTGACCGGCTATGACATCATCACCTTCTGGGTCAGCCGTATGATCACCTGCGGCGTGGAGGAGATGGGTGAAACGCCCTTCAAGACCGTGCTGATCCATGGTCTGGTGCGCGACGAGCAGGGCCGGAAGATGTCCAAGTCCCTGGGCAACGGCGTGGATCCGCTGGAGGTCATCGACAAGTATGGCGCGG
>CAZIUA010000155.1:0-1797 GCA_964542315.1 uncultured Faecalibacterium sp.
GAGCGGCGGTCTCCAAAACCGTAGGCCGAGGGTTCGAAGCCTTCTTCCCCTGCCATTTATAACACCTTAAAATTGTTGTATTTTAAGGTGTTTTCTTTTTTCTGACAGGAATTGCGTTCGAAAAGTCACTTAAATCAGCTTTATTTTTATGTTGCAATTTGAGTTTTTCCTTGAGTTTTCCCTTGAGTTTTCCTTTTAGAGGTTTTTAGCTTTGCATACCGCCGTTCTCTTTTTGCATATCTTGCAGTTGCTGCCTTAGGGTATTGCCGCTGCCTCCGTCAATGATAAAACTCCCACGATATATACGATAAACAGAAATTATGCGGCCTACAGCGTAGAAAAGTCAACTGGTTTCAAGTTCCCAGTTTCACGCTCATAGATGAAGCTACGGTGCGCCGCCTTGTTGTCGGCGGTGAGGAACTCATGTTCCCGGGCGATACTTCACACGGCGCAAGCGGGTGGAATATCTACAACTGCCGCTGTGTGAAAACCACATGGGATAAATACAGCGAGATAGACCCCGGCAAGCGCCGGGCACGCAACCCCCGAACGGGTGAGTGGGAAATCATAGACAACAAGACATATGACGAATGGAGAGCTGAGGAAATAAGAAAAGACCCTGACGCGTTCCGAATTGCACAGAAAAAAGCGAGGAATGAAAGCTCAGACAAAAAACTGTTTGAAAAATACCGCGCTGAATTTAAATCATCTGCTCCACAAAGCCTTGCAGAGCTACAAGAGATGAAGTATAATAAACCCGATGAATGGAGCTTTTTCAAGGCGTTTGTCAAAGAGCGAAGAAAAAACAACATAAGCGACAAAACATCTATAAGAAAGCTCCGCGCTGTCTATGACGATGCGGTCGATATGCTTGTAGGTCAAACCACAAGCAACGGCATTGAAATAAAAAGCGTGTCGGTGCACTTTGCGGCAAGGGTTATAGGCAACCCGAACGAAGACAGAAAAGGCGTAAGCTTAGAAAAATGTTTAGAAGCGCTGATTAACCCGATAAGGGTAGACCCAATAACAAAAGAGAATGAAGAATATAGCCAGCGATTTTGGACTATAGGTTCAACGGTGACGATTAATCCGTACATTGGTAACGTAATACAGACTAACCCAAACCACAGAAAAAAGAGGTGAATAAATTGTTGTCTGAAAAGCAAAAAGAGATTCTAAAAAAATACGGAGTGTATTCGGGCGAAGATATAGACTTAGTACTTGATGAACTTGACGCAAAGATTACGGCAATAGGATTTGAGAAAGGGCAGCAGAGTTTGAATAAAGTTGGGGATCTGTTGCAAAGGTTATATGATGACATATTTGCGAGTGTGGAGGAGTAAGCTTGAAATCTAAACGCTTCAACTATGGCAACGGAACTTTCTCGTGGGAATTTGAAATCACCGATATGTCTGAGGAAATAAAGGCGGCGGCAAAAGAACAAGTTTTGCGCGCGCTTTCCCGCATTGGTTCAAAGATGCACGAGTATGCGGTGAAACTCGTCCCGGTAAAAACAACTGCACTAAGAGATTCAATAGCTTTTCGAGTTGACCCGGACGAACCCGCAGTGTATATAGGCTCGAACAGCGAGTATGCGACATATGTAGAGCTGGGAACGGGGGAATACTCCGAAGTGGGTGGAACGGCTGAGAAACGCTGGGCGTATCAAGATGAATTGACGGGTGAATGGCGTATTGGTACACCGCAGAAGCCGCGCCGCTTCATCAAGGAAACGATAGGAAAATACATCAACGCACGGCTGGATATGTATCTGAAAATATTGCGAGATTGAGATAA
>CAZIUA010000156.1:0-1710 GCA_964542315.1 uncultured Faecalibacterium sp.
GCCGCAAGCGCATGGTCAACACCAACTGGGGCGGCGTGGTGGAGGACAATTCCTTCGGCACGCATGAGTTCCTGGAGCTGTGCGAGCAGCTGGGCTGCGAACCGTACATCAATGCCAATGTCGGCTCCGGCACGGTGCGCGAGATGGCGGAATGGGTCGAGTACCTCAACTCCGAGGGCGATTCCACCGTCGTGAAGAAGCGCTGGGCCAATGGCCGCAAGGATCCCTGGGGCGTGAAGTACTGGGGCGTTGGCAATGAGAGCTGGGGCTGCGGCGGCAATATGCGTCCGGAATACTACGCCGATGAGTATCGCCGCTTCAACACCTTCTGCCGCAACTATGGCAAGAACCGGCTTTACCGCATCGCCTGCGGCCCCAATGTGGATGACTGGAACTGGATGGAGGGCGTGATGAAGGTCGCCGGCCACCAGTGCGATGCCATCACCCTGCACTATTATACCGTCCCCACCGGCAAGTGGGAGGACAAGGGCAGCGCCACCGATTTCGACACCAAGCTGTATTATGACACCCTGCGCCACACCACCAAGATGGAGAGCCTGCTGCGCGGCCACCTGTCCATCATGGACAAGTATGATCCCCAGCATCGCGTCGGCCTGATCGTGGACGAGTGGGGCACCTGGTACAATGTGGAGCCCGGCACCAACCCCGGCTTCCTCTACCAGCAGAACACCATGCGCGATGCCATGGTCGCCGCCATCAACCTGAACATCTTCAACAGCCATGCGGACCGCGTCGTGATGACCAACATCGCCCAGACGGTCAACGTTCTGCAGTCCGTCATCCTCACCGATGGCGATCAGATGCTGCTGACCCCCACCTACCATGTGTTCGACCTGTACAAGGCGCATCAGAATGCGACCCTGGTGCCTGTCACCGTGGCGTGCGATGCGGTGGAAGGCGTGCAGCAGGTGACTGCTTCCGCGTCCATCAAGGACGATGTGCTGACAGTGACCGCGGCCAACATTGCTGCGGACAAGGCCGAACAGGTCGTGCTGGATATCGCCGGCCTGGACGTGAAGAACGTGTCCGTGCGCATCCTCAGCGGCGAGATCCACGACTGCAACACCTTCGAGGACAAGGAGAAGGTCAAGATCGCGGACTTCACCGATTTCACCGTCACCGACGAGGGCATCGTGCTGGATCTGCCCGGCTGCTCCGTGGTGGAGGTCACCGTCCGTGGCTGAGAACCGTCCGCCCTGCCGGTGTCTGCTCTTTGAGGCAGGCCAGCAGGACATGGCACGCACCGTGGCGGAATATGTCCAGAGCCTGGATGAATCCATCCGCACGCCGGAGGAGGCATACCGCGCGCGTCTGGCCGTCTGCCAGGATTGCGACCAGCTGATGAACGGCACCTGCCGCCTGTGCGGCTGCTATGCGGAGACGCGTGCGGCGAAGCGCGCCATGCAATGCCCGATGGTCCCGCCGAGGTGGACGAAGATCACTGAATAAAAAGACCGCCAGGACAGTGCGATGAACACTGTTCTGGCGGTTTTGTGTTAATGGTGATGCGGCCGGAATCACATCCGTTCGGGCGCCTCGATGCCGATGAGCCACAGGCCGGTCTTGATGACGTCCTTGACGGCACGGGTCAGCGCGACGCGGGCGGCGGCCACGGCAGGCTCCGCGTCCAGGACGCGATGCTCGTAGTAGAACTTGTTGTACGCCTGGGCGATGTCGGTCACCGCGCGG
>CAZIUA010000157.1:0-1707 GCA_964542315.1 uncultured Faecalibacterium sp.
CGAAATTCGGGGCCCGGGGTATTAGCCCCAAAATGTAAAAAACGCACCTTAAAATCGGTGCGTAGGCATGAAAAAAGCATCTGCCCATGACGAGCAGATGCATGATGATTATAGATTATTTCAGGCGGTAATAGCAGGTGTTCTTGCCTGTGCCTTCTCGCTTGATCTCTTCAGCGGCGACCATCTTGCGCAGTGCGCCCTCAATGGTACTGACGCTAAGCGAAGGACAGAGTTCCCGGATGTCCTGCTTGGTAAAGCGTCCGAGCTTATTCATGGAAGCCTGTCTGACCATCTCAAGCGCGGGCTGCTTCTTTTCAACGAGGGAGAAACGTTCTTCGAAATCTCTGTAAGCAGAAAGGATAACACCAAGCAGATACTTGATGAACGGAACAGCGTCCTCGGTTGCTTCGTGCCAGCCAATCTGAGCCTGGCGGAGCGTATCGTAGTACAGATCCTTATTCCTGGCGATCTTCGCCTCAAGGGAGATGTACTTGCCAACATAGAAGCCGTTCCTGTAGAGAAGCAGCGTTGTGAGCAATCTGCTCATTCGTCCGTTTCCATCGTTAAAGGGATGGATGCACAGGAAGTCATGGATGAAGATCGGAATGGCGATCAGCGGCTCGACCTCCATGTTGCCGATAACGCGGTTGTATTCCTCACAGATGCGGTCAAGCGCTTCGGGCGTTTCAAAAGGTGCCATCGGCGTGAACAGTGTTTCCGAATGTCCATCCGGATAGGTTGCGCTGATGTAGTTCTGAACGCTCTTTGTACGACCTGCCATCGGATTGTTCATATGGCTATACAGTACCTTATGAAGCTGGAGAATGTAGTTTTGCGTAATTGGAATGGCATCAAAGTTCTCATGGATGATGCTCAGTGCATCGCGATACCCGGCAATCTCCTGTTCATCACGATTTCGGGGAGAGGTCTTTTCCTCGACCAGCTGACGGACACGGGTGCTGGTGGTGATGATGCCCTCGATGGCGTTGGATGCCTCAGTACTCTGTACCTTGGCGATCTCAACCAGCTTCTCAAGCTCCTCCGGGCGCTGTTTCAGATAAAGTTCCTGCTTGCCGGCCTCTTTATATATGCCTGCGATCAGACCAAGAATGTCGGAATCCCATTTCTGCTCCTTGATCGCAGAGTAGTTGAATGATCTCATAACCTTACCTCCTCTCGGATTCCCTTAAATTATAGCCTGAAATAAGGGAATAGTCAAGTTTTGAGGGGATCGATCCCTTATTATCGTGGCTCAAATAAGGGAAATAATACCCGTCAAAGGGAATCAAACTGCGGTTTTGAAAGGAGACGCTATGAATACACAAATGAATCTTCAGCGGATCAGCATTGACAAGCTGAAGCCCGCCAAATACAACCCGCGCAAAGACCTCAAGCCCGGCGATCCTGCCTATGAAAAGATCAAGCGCAGCCTTCACGATTTCGGCTATGTCGATCCTGTGATCTGGAATGAGGTAACGGGCAACATTGTCGGCGGTCACCAGCGCTACAAGGTGCTGAAGGCAGAGGGCTTGAATGAAATCGACTGCGTGGTGGTGCACATCGAAAACCCGCAGGATGAGAAGGCGCTCAATGTCGCGCTGAATAAGGCTGTCGGTGAGTGGGAGCCCAAGGCACTGGCCGATCTGCTCCAGGACCTTCAGCTGTCTGGCTATGACCTGGGTGCGACTGGCTTTGATGCGGCAGAAG
>CAZIUA010000158.1:0-1696 GCA_964542315.1 uncultured Faecalibacterium sp.
CAGCGATTCCAGCAGCAGCGGCTTCATGTCGGTGGACTCCCGCGCGCAGGTTTCCAGCGTGAACACCGTCACTTCCGCCGCGAGCCGCCGCTTTAGCATCGCGCTGGAGAGCGACAGCATGTCCGGTTCTGTGCTTTCGGCGGACTTGATGTTGTCGAACTCGTACCGGCCGTTGGTGTAGCCCCGGAAGAGCGCCGGATGCGTTGCGGATTTGGTCACCGCGATGGTCAGCATGGCCGGAGCATGCGTCCGCAGGAAGGCGCATACATCCTCGCGCGCAAGCATGTCCTGGCGCAGATGGAATCCGTGCTTGTGTAGATACAGGTTCAGAAATTCCAACTGATAGAGCTTTACGCCGGCCTGATAATGCCCGTTCCGGCGGACGAAAAGGTACGGCGCCTCCATCTCCAGCGCGATCGCCCTGTCTTCCGCGTCAAAACCATGATATGCCAACATATTCGCAAGGCCAGCCAGCGTGCCGCCCCCGCTGAACGTGATATGCTTCATTCGTAGACACCCCTCATCGAAATGATGGCTTTTCATCACTATAAATAATGATATTTTTCGACATATTTCGCCGAAATCCTTCTTATTAATAATGCGTTGAGGGCAAAAGAAAGGAGGCGACGCATTTCGCATCGCCCCCGGAAAAATTCGATTATTCGGCCTCGGCCGGAGCAACCTTGTCGAGCTCCAGCGGCGGAAGACCGAGCAGCTCGGAAACCGTCACCAGTTCGAAACCGGCGTCTCGCAGCCGCGGAACGAGCACCCGCAGGCACTCCAGATCCTTCTGACGGGTGTGGTAGAGCAGGATCGAACCATTTTGCGTGGCCTTGAACGCTTTATCCGGATCGGTCTGGCTGACATCCCAGAGCACGACCTTTTCCACACCATGGGATTCAAACACGCTCAGGAAATTCTTCTCGCTGTTCTTGTATTCGCCATACGGCGGACGCAGCAGGCGCAGCGGATAGTGGTAGCCCAGCACCTCATCCACGCGCTCCTGGCAGAGGCGCACCTGCACATTGGCATTGGAAACGCTGAAGCTCAGCAGCTTGGAGTGCTTCCAGGTGTGATTGCCAATCTCGCTGCCGTGGTCGAGGATCTCCTCCCACAGCTCCTTGTCCTCCGGGAGGAACTGGGAGCCGACCATGAACCAGGTGATGGGGAAGTCCAGTTCAACGCTGAGCTCGTGGATCTGGCGGAGGACATCCAGGTTCCAGCCGTCGTCCACCGTGATGGCGATCTTGGGGACCTCACGGTCACCATTGCGGACAACGTAGTTCTCCGGCAGGGCCATCGCCAGCGGCGCAGCCGTGATCAGACAGAGCGCTAGAGCGAACAGGCGGATCAATGCCTTCTTCATGTGTACCTCCTCATAGGCGGATGCCGCGTCCTGCGGTCATCGGATGATGGTGGAATATGCCTGCCATCCCGCGCAGGGATGATCGTAGATAGGAAAAGCGGGGGACAAAGTCCCCCGTGAAGCGAGCGTGACAGTAAGCCGAGTTCTGTCGAGGGTCGATCATCTATCCAGGCCTGGCGTTGCCGCGCAGGCTCAAGCGATACTGAGGACGCGACGGGCCGCCGCATGTGTCCTGCTGCGTATCTTGCACCGGATGGGGTTTACAGCGCGGACAAGTCGCCAAGCCGCGGGTGAGCTCTTACCTCGCCTTTCCATCCTTACAGCGGCGGC
>CAZIUA010000159.1:0-1685 GCA_964542315.1 uncultured Faecalibacterium sp.
GCGAATCTCGCCCCAGCTTCATCAGCAGGCGGCGCTCTATGCCATTTCGCAGCAGGTCACGCTGAACAGCCTTGTGGAGAATGCGCTGCGCTCCTACGTCGGCTCGCGTTGACGCAACATAATAAACAGAAAAGAGGCCTGCGTTTGCAGAGCCTCTTTTCTGTTCGCTTCCAATCCTTACGGAAGCACGGGCGCTTCGGCTGATTCGCACCAAGCGTCAAAGCGGGCGTGAATATCCTCTTCCATCTCCGGCCACGGAATCACGCCGCGCATGAGTCGGAGCTGCGCCTCGTAGGGGCTGTATACCCGCAGTAGGTATACGTCTGCCGTTCCGTCACCGTTGTGTTGAATGGCATAAAAATGCCGTCCCGGTACGGACGGTTTCGAGCTTGCGTTATCGCAATGCATTCTGGCTTCCTCCCAAATCGAAGCGCTGTTTATTCTTCCGAAATCAGCTCTTCGCAGCCGGAATCACGCAGCAGCTCCGCGACCTTGCTCTTCAGCTTGGCAGGAACCTGCGCATAGGTCTTCTTGCCCAGCATGATCTGCTGACACCAGAGCATAGCCATCATGTATTCATCCTCCTTTCCGAAAAGAATGTGAAATAAAAGCGAGATCAATCTATTCCGCATAGACGATCTCGCTCATTTCCAAGAGACATTCTGTGAGCATTTCATTCTGAGATTTCAAATCGGCGTTCTGCTGGATAAGGTCAAAAACGCTCTTTCCGCTGTCGAGCTCGACCAGCATGACGCTTGCGACGTTTTCATCCTCCAGCTCCGGCATGCCCCACACATGGTAGGGCGTATTGTCGTAAACAACTCCCTGCGCGTCTGCTCTGTCGCACAGGCCATAGGTGCCGTTTTCCTGCATCCGTATATAGGTCGGATTATCGACAATGCCGATCTCCTGACCGTCCTTTACGAGGCTGTACATGCTTTCAACTCCTTTGCAAATAAATCTTGGTAGAGCAAATCCATCCGCTGGCGCGTTCGCCACGAATCGCTTTGCTTGATATGGCCTATCCACGACATGTAAGATGTGCGGACATCCTCAAAAGTGAAGCGCTTTTTCGGGTCATCCAGCCAGCGACGGAACGTTTTGAGCTTTCGCCGCATGGAGGTCGTGTTCTTTCGGGACGGGCGGCGAATCACGCGCCCCGTTTCACCGATGCTGAATTTCACCTTCAAAAATGGAATACCTCTGCTGATCGGTCGAATCTGCGTCTTGTTCTCGTTCAGCTCCAACCCGATGCTGCGGCAATAACGAATGATCGACCTGCGGCATTTCTCCAAGTACGCTTTATCATGGTGAATCAAATACCCATCGTCCATATAGCGGCCATAGTATTTGATTCCGGCCTGCTCCTTGATTCGGTGGTCAAGACCGTTCAGTGCGGCGAGTGCAAAGACCTGCGACACCTGACTTCCCAAGCCCATGCCGACCTTTCCAAAGGCGCTGACGAAATACTTTGTGAGCTGCTTTAATCTTTCATCCGTGATGGCTCTGTCGATGATACGAAAGATGTGTTCGTGCGGGATGCTGTCAAAATAATGATGCACGTCGAACGTCAGAACATAACCGCTTGTTCCGTGCGTGCGCCAGAATTTGTGCAGATGCGTTTCAAGACGGTTGAGGGCAAAGGAAATCCCCTTGCCCTTCGTGCTTGCTCCGTTGTCGTAGAT
>CAZIUA010000160.1:0-1665 GCA_964542315.1 uncultured Faecalibacterium sp.
GTGTTTAATCGAGGAAATCCGCATCGTCATCGACGGGTTCAAACTCCTCGCTGGCCTTTGCCCTGCCGCCGAGGGACTCGCCGTCCTTGAGCTTCTGAATATTGCCCAAACCAGCCGCGATGCCGCGATTGCCGTTGGAGTTATAGCCGTAGAAGGTCACGGTGATCCGACCGTAGCAACCGGAATACACCTCCGTCTGGTCGATGATCGGCTGGACCTGCTTGTCCACGACCTGCGGCTTCTCGCGACTGTTCGCGTTGAGGAAGTAGCAGCCCGCATAGGACTCATCATCCGGGCGGTCGATATCACCATCGCGCAGGGGCAGCTTCAGATTTGCGGGGATCTTGCCACCCCACTTGGGCAGGGATTCCTGCTTCGCCGCTTCGATTGCCGCCTTGATCGCATTGACCGTCTTGGTGTCAGACTTCGGGATGATGGCAGAAACGCTGTACTTCGGTTCGCTGCCATTGACGGAATCCGGTTCCCAGCAGTGCAGGAAAGAGAAACGACAGGGAACCATTACCTTTTTGGGATTGCTGAAATGACTCATAAATTCATACCTCCAAAATCATCTTGTGCGGAGTTGGGACTGACAGCCTCGCGCCGATCCGACTCAGGAACCAGCGTCAGCTTGCCATGGGGCTTGGTTACATACTGGCCCAGGACGGAACGGAACTGTTCCTTGCCCATGAGCTTTTCCATCTCACCGATGCCGATGAGCGTTTTCTTGTAGATGTCCGTGTAGCCGGCAGAGTTGGCTGCCCGCACTACATCCGCTTCGTCTGTGTACTTACGAATACTGCGACCTTCGACCACCTTGTAGCCGGGCCACGACTTCCCATGGCTGATGGCTTCTTCCTGGGCAAAGGCATACACGTCAGCTGCCCACTTTGCCAGTTCATCTGCCTTGCTGATGATCTCAGCGATTTCGCCATCGTCCAGAAGAGCCGGCTGACGGAAATCCATCTTTGCAAGGGACAGATAGCTTTCTGCCCTGGCGCGGCACTGGTTTCGGGCGCGGCAGAAGCGACACCAGTTCCCGGCAGCGAATTCGCCTGCGCCGATCAGCGCCTGGGCACCTGCAGGACGGAGGACTTCATCTCCCCAGCGCTTCAGGTATTCGGGCGAAACGCTCCATGTGGAAGAGTTGCTCAGTCGCGGCTGAAAGATGGTCATGCGCACCGTTTCGATATCGTAGAGTGCCTCCGCCATGTGCAGGACACCCAGACCGTAGATCATGAGCTGCGGATTTTCTTCCGCATGCACCTCCACACCCTTGCCCAGCTTGAGGTCAATGACGTGGGCGACCTTATCGGTGATGATGACCATGTCGGCTGTGCCGAAGCAGCCGTCCACATACGCGGAAGCATCAATGCGCTGTTCCACCAGAAGCACAGGTGACTGGCATTCACGACGGGCATCCTCGATCTCACCGATGACAAAGGACACATACTCATCGACTGCTTCCAGCAGCTCGTCCTTGTAGTATTCGGACGTGGGGCGGGTGGTGCGCTGCTTGAGGTACTTACGGATCAGGTGCTCCGCAAGCGCATGGCCTGCCGTACCCTCGGCGGCGTAGATGCTTTCACCCTCCTCAAACTGTTCCTCCAGAAGCAGGGAAGGCGGGCAGTGAATGCGGCGGCTGGCCGCAGAAGGAGAAAATCT
>CAZIUA010000161.1:0-1663 GCA_964542315.1 uncultured Faecalibacterium sp.
CCTCCGCGCCGCCGAGTGTGAGTTTCACGCCCTTCGCCTGAGCGTTCTCCAGCTCCCGCTTCCACTGCGCTCAGGTATTCCGTGTCGCGGAGGGCGAATTGGCGTTCGCTATTCAGCTTGGTCTGCGTTCCCCGAGCTTTCTGCGGGAATATTTCTCCTGGATTTCCTTTGCCCACACTTCTCGCATTTCGTCCTGTTCCTGTTCGGTTTTCCCCTGAAGTTTGAGCGCGTTCTCCTTTAGTACGGAAATGGGCACGTTCCTTTCCATACATGCTTTCATGTAAGACTCGTTGCATTTCATAATCTTCACCTCTTTCTTCCATGAGCATCATGTCTTGCTGGATGTCGTTGATCGCCCAAACGTCGGTATCGTCGATCTCCAAAACATGCTCAGGTGCTCCTTTGCGGTCAGTATACACCAAAGGGTTATCCATGGCAACCATTTTTCCGCCATTGGGTCTGTTTTTGAATTGGTAGCCATACCTCTGGTCGTTCAGATTGCTTTGCAGCCTTGCGTACTCAGCCTTGGACAGAAGGTAATCCTTCCGCACGGCCTCCGTCGTCTTCCTCAGGCCCGGAGGAGGAAGCGATCCGCGTCCAGCGGCGGCAATACGATGAGTGAGGGACATGAAGCGCAAAGATCCGCCAAAACAACAAAAAACGCTGAACCTTACGATTCAGCGTTAAGCACCTCCGAGGGGATTCGAACCCCTGTTTCAGCCTTGAGAGGGCCGCGTCCTAGGCCTCTAGACAACGGAGGCATATAAAGCTGGGGAACTAGGATTCGAACCTAGGCAATACGAGTCAGAGTCGCAGGTGCTACCGTTACACCATTCCCCATCGGCTTTATATCCGGCAGGGAGCTCTCGCTCGACTGCTTGATTAGTATAGCACGAAATCGCGAAAGTGTCAACCCCTTTTTTTAATTTTTTCACTTTTTTCTGAAGAAAATGCGTTGGCAGGCAAAAAGCGGGCCGGGATCCGCTCCCAGCCCGCTTTCGAATGCGGTCATTCCGCCCGTTTGGCCTCGCCCTCGGGGAAAATGATCTTGTTCACGACGAAGAAGATCACCATGGACACACCGCCGTTGAGCACCGTCGTGCCGATGTTGTAGACCCAGTCGGGCACGAATTTGCCCGCGATGGCCACCCACACACAGTTGACAGAGTTGACGATCACCGTCACCACGCAGAACGCCAGGACATACCACATGGCCTGATACCACACCTTGCCCTTGCTGCGGAAGACCAGGTTCCGCTGGATGGGGAAGTTCACCATTTCGCCGATGACCATGGCGATCATGTACGCCACAAAATAGCGCAAACCGCCATGGGCCGCGTCGTAGCCGAGAACATTCCACTTGAAGGTTTCGCCCAGGAGCGTCATGTCGATGCCCGGCCAGCCGAAATCCGTCTCCGGCAGGCTGGTCAGCAGCTTCGGCAAAAACTGCAGGATCAGGTATTTGAACACCGTGATCACGTTGCTGACGATCACGAACAGTCCGCCTTCGCGCACCCATTTCGACGCGCTGGGGTACTTCGCCTCAAACTTTTTCCACCAATTCAGCATCGTTTGCATCGTTTTTCCTCCTCATTTGACCTTATCCAACCTCGGCCGTGCCAGGAAGTGGCGGATGAGCCGCCCGGCGCCGCGGAAGAAATGT
>CAZIUA010000162.1:0-1626 GCA_964542315.1 uncultured Faecalibacterium sp.
CTTCAGGGTCACGGGGGAGGTATCGTTCAGGTAGGCGGGCGTCTCATCGGCTGCTGCGAAGGACGCGATGCTCAGGCACATCATCAGCGCCAGCATCAGGGAAACGAGCTTCTTCATAGGTGGGGACTCCTTTCTATTGTGTTTAACGTACCACTGCGGGTACGCTAATGCCGCGGGAAAAGTAAGGATCAACCCTTGATGGAGCCGACCATCAGCCCCTTGACGAAATAGCGTTGCAGGAAGGGATAGATCATGATGATCGGCACGGCAGCGACGACCATCGTTGCCATCTTCACGCCTTCAGGGTTGTAGGCGCGGTTGTCGAAGGCGACCATGTCGTTGGCCATGTCGGCGAATGCCTGGTTCTTGATGGTGCGCATCAGGATCCAGCTCAGCGTCGTCAGGCTGTCACTGTTGGTGAAGTAGGCGGTATCGTACCAGGAGTTCCACTGGCTGACGGCAGCGTAGAGGGCGATGGTCGCCAGCGCGGGAAGGGAGATGGGCAGCACGATGGTGAAGAAGATGCGCGCCGTGCTGGCACCGTCAATGTAGGCAGCCTCTTCCAACTCATTGGGAATGTTGCGGAAGTTGGTCATCAGGATGGTCATCCAGAAGAAGCTGAACATCTTGGGCACCAGGTATACCCAGAAGGTGTTGAGCAGGTGCAGGTTCTTCAGGTTCAGATAGGCAGGGATCTGTCCGCCATCAAAGAACGTGGGGATGATGAAGATCGCTAGGTACACGGCGCGGAACTTCAGGTAGGGCTTGCTCAGCGCAAAGGCAGCCAGTGAACAGGTCACCACCGCGATGAAGGTGCCCAGCACCGTGCGCAGGATCGAGTTGGCGAAGCCGGTGATGATGCTGCTGTCGCTGAACACGGTCTGATAGGGGCGCAGCGTCCAGTTGGCATTCCAGAGAAAAGACGGCTTGCGCACCAGATCCGCGTTGAACGAGTTCAGTACAGCATAGTAAAACGGGTAAACGATGACGAACATCAGCAGGATCATGATCGCTACGTTGATGACGTCGAAGGTAGTGTAGCGCTTGTCCCAAGCCTTGCTCTTTTTCGCAGTCTGTCGCGTCAACATATTCGTCACCCCCTTAGAACAGAGACTCGTTGGTCATGACCTTGCTGACCTTGTTGGAAATCAGCAGCAGAGCCAGGTTCACAACGGACTTGAACAGACCCACGGCCGTGGAGTAGGAATAGCGACCGTTTTCAAAGCCGGTACGCATGATGTAGGTGTCCAGGATGTCAGCTACCTGACGATTGCTGGCGTTGCCGAAGGCATACGCCTGGTCGAAACCGTCGCCACCGGACATGATCTTGCCGCACTCCAGGATGAACAGGATTGCGAAGGTGGGCTTCAGGTGCGGCCAGGTGATGTAGCGGAACTTGTGCCAACGGTTGCCGCCGTCGATGGCGAGCGCCTCGTACAAGCCCTGGTCGATGGAGCAGATCACACCCAGGTAGATGATAGAGTTCCAGCCGATGTTCTTCCACAGACCGGTGAGGATGATGATGGGACGGTAATACTTTTCCTCGGACAGGAAATTGATGGGCTTGCTCAGCAACCCCCAATCCTGCAGCAGCACGTTGATGGCACCGGAGGAGGGGTTCAGCAG
>CAZIUA010000163.1:0-1599 GCA_964542315.1 uncultured Faecalibacterium sp.
GTCTTCATAGCGGTATCGGACAGAGCCTTACGGGAGCCGTGGGAGGACAGGAAGAACTCCAGCACGTTCAGGCCCTCGCGGAAGTTAGCGCGAATGGGCAGCTCCACGGTCTTGCCGGTGGGGGAGGCCATCAGGCCACGCATGCCAGCCAGCTGGGACACCTGCGCGGCAGAACCACGGGCGCCGGAGTCAGTGAACATGCGGATGGGGTTGAAGGGATCCAGGTTGGGGAGGATGCGGTCACGCAGGTTGTGCGTGCAGGCATTCCACAGATCGATGACGGCCTTGTAGCGCTCGTCCTCGCTCAGCAGACCCTCCTGGTACTGCTCGTTGACCTCGGCGACCTTGGCGTCGGTATCGTCCAGCATGGACTGCTTTTCCGGCGGAATCTTGATGTCCGCAACGGAAACGGTCAGCGCGCCGACCGTGGCGTACTTATAGCCCAGGGACTTAATGGCGTCCAGCACCAGGGCGCACTTATGCTCGCCCTGAGAACGGTAGCACATGTCAACGATGTTGCCCAGCTGCTTCTTGCCGCAGAGCTGGTCGATCTCCAGCTGGAACATGTCATCCAGGCACTCGCGCTTCTTGAAGCCGAGGTTCTGGGGCAGTGCATCGTTGAAGATCAGGCGGCCCAGGGTGCAGTCGATGATCTTGGAGCCCTTCTCGCCGTTGAACTCGCGCTCAATGCGGACCTTGATGGGGCTCTGCAGGGTGATCTGACCCAGCGCATAGGCCATATGGGCTTCTTCGGGATCGCGGAAGACGCGGCCGGCGCCCTTGCCATTGGGATTCTCGATCGTCAGGTAGTAGCAGCCGATGACCATATCCTGAGAGGGGGACATGACGGGCTTGCCGTCCTGGGGCTTCAGGATGTTGTTGTGGCCCAGCATCAGGAAGCGGGCTTCCGCCTGCGCCTCCATGGACAGCGGGACGTGCACAGCCATCTGGTCGCCGTCGAAGTCGGCGTTGAAGGCGGTACAGGCCAGGGGATGCAGCTTGATGGCCTTGCCATCCACCAGGATGGGCTCAAAGGCCTGGATGCCCAGACGGTGCAGCGTAGGGGCGCGGTTCAGCAGGACCGGATGATCCTTGATGACGTCCTCGAGGATATCCCACACCTCGGGTTTCATCTTTTCCACCGCGCGCTTGGCGGACTTGACGTTGTGCGCCAGCTTGCGCTCCTGCAGCTGCTGCATGACGAAGGGCTTGAACAGCTCCAGCGCCATCTCCTTGGGCAGGCCGCACTGGTGCAGCTTCAGCTCAGGGCCGACGACGATAACGGAACGGCCGGAGTAGTCCACGCGCTTGCCCAGCAGGTTCTGACGGAAACGGCCCTGCTTACCGGAGAGCAGATGGCTCAGGCTCTTCAGGGCGCGGCCGCCGGGGCCGGTGACGGGACGTCCACGACGGCCATTGTCGATCAGCGCGTCAACGGATTCCTGGAGCATACGCTTCTCATTGCGGACGATGATGTCCGGCGCGCCCAGCTCGAGCAGGCGCTTGAGGCGATTGTTTCTATTGATAATGCGGCGATAGAGATCGTTGAGATCGGACGTGGCGAAGCGGCCGCCGTCCAGCTGCACCATGCTGCGCAGC
>CAZIUA010000164.1:0-1598 GCA_964542315.1 uncultured Faecalibacterium sp.
CCTGACAGTGACGAAGTGCAAAACTCAAAAAAGTGGCTTTCGCCACTTTTTTGACGCGCTGAGACCCCAGCCCGTCGGCTGAGGTCTTTTTGTGTGGCCCGAAGGCTTATTTGCTCTTTTTCCAGTTCGGCAGCTGCCAGATATACCAGTCCGTGCCGTCGGTCTCCATGATGACGGTGCCATCACCGGCAAAGAGACCGCCCTTGGACTCGAAATAGCGCTTCCAGCCGGATTTGATGCTGGCATGGGAGCTATAGTTGCAGACGAACACAGACTCTGGCGTGGTGGCCTCCAGGAAGGAATCCTCAAAGCCGTTGATGCCGTGGTGGGGCGCCTTGAGGATATCGCAATCCAGCAGGCTGGGATCGCAGTTCTGCACGAACCACTTCTGCGGACGGCTGTCGATATCGCCCGTCAGGAGCACCTTGCTCTCCCCAAACACGATCTGCGTGCAGGCGCTGCGGGCGTTGGTGCCCCAGGGCTCATCGCAGCGCAGGACATTGATCGTCGCGCCGCCGAGGGTCAGCACATCACCATGGTAGATCTGCACGAAGGGGATGTTGTTGTTCTTCGCCACGCGGACGGCCGTGCTGTGATACTTGCCCTTGTCCTTGAAGTCCTCACGCACAGCGGAATAGAATCCGCCAACGGTGTATTTGCCGCTGTTCATGGTCTTGGTCAGGCCCTGAATATGGTCGTTGTCGTAGTGGGTGTTGAACAGGTACTTGAACTCCGTCACGCCATGCGCGTCGAAGTATTCCTCCAGGCGCGGATAATACTGCACCGAGCCGCCGTCGATCATCATGTTCTCGCCGCCGCATTGCAGGAGCATCGCGTCGGAACGATCCGTATCGATGGCAGTCAGGCGGAGCAGCTCCTTGTCCGACCAGCCCTCAGGCAGCTCGCTTTCGTTTTCGATGATGTGAACCTCGCCCAGTGCCAGCGCCGGCATCAGCAGGACGAGCACCAGAAGGATCATCGTCAATCGCTTCATCATAGAACCTCCATCAGGGATATTGCCTTTTCATCATACCCCATGGGACAGTCCCTGTCAAGCGCAGCAGCGGGGTGTGAATTGTAAATTCTGCCGCGGTCAGTCCGCCTTGTCGATGGTGCAGCCGCCGATGAATTCACGCAGCAGGCTCAGCGGCGGCACTTCATCCAGGATGTTCTCAGGGATATCCGGGAAGTAGTTGAGCATCTTCACCACGCGGCGCGCGGTCAGGTAATGCGAGCTTTCCGGCGGAATGGCCTTCAGCAGGCGATAGGCATAATGCCCCAGCACGGGCAGCTCGTAGTGCAGGGCGGAATTGAAGACGCTGTCCGCCAGCTCCAGGTAGGGGAAGATCCAGGTCTCCTCGCCCTTGCGGACGCTCGCCCACATGGACAGCGTTTCCTCCGGCGGGGTGGCGCGGAACTGATTGTCGCGCACGATGCGGCGCAGCAGGCGGACATCCGTCGTGCGGATGCGGTTGTGGTCGTCCAGGTTGATGCAGGTCATCTCGCTAATGAAGATGCGGTGGATGAGCGCATCGTCGATGCCCTCCACCATGGCGGGATTCAGGCCGTGGATGCCCTCCACCAGCACCGGCTGACCG
>CAZIUA010000165.1:0-1587 GCA_964542315.1 uncultured Faecalibacterium sp.
CGATATCGACGATGTGGGTGCAGATGTTGTTCAGGAACCAGCGGTCATGGCTGACGACGATGAGCGTGCCGGGGAAGTCCATCAGGAAATCCTCCAGCCAGGCCACGGAGCGGTTGTCCAGGTTGTTAGTGGGCTCGTCCAGCAGGAGGATGTCGGGGTTGCCGAACAGCGCCTGCGCCAGCAGCACCTTCACCTTTTCGCCGCCCTTCAGGTCGCCCATGATGCTGTAGTGCATCTCGGCAGGGATACCCAGGCCGGTCAGCAGGGTGGCTGCGTCGGATTCGGCGTTCCAGCCGTCCATTTCGGCGAATTCGCCCTCCAGCTCCGCCGCGCGCTCGCCATCCGCATCGGAGAAATCAGGCTTGGCATACAGCGCGTCCTTCTCCTGCATGATGTCGTAGAGGCGCTGGTTGCCCATGATGACGGTATCCAGCACGGTATAGGCGTCGTACTTGAACTGATCCTGCTTCAGGGTGGACATACGCTGATCGGCAGGGTAGGTGACGGAACCGGTGGTAGGCTCCAGTTCCCCGGAGAGGATGCGCAGGAAGGTGGATTTGCCTGCGCCGTTCGCGCCGATCACGCCGTAGCAGTTGCCGGGCATGAACTTCAGGTCCGCGCCGGAAAAGAGCTTCTGACCGCCAAAGGTCAGGGAAACATTGCTGACTGTTACCATGAGGGAATGCTCCTTATGTCAATGATGGTTGGTCGTTTCGTCAAAAACACATACACCATCATTATATCATATGTTCCCGAAAAAGGAAAGGGGGACTTCGGGGACTTCATCCCTTTTTTCGCGATTAAGTAGAAAGAGCTTTCATACAGCATGCGCGTGGGGGGACTTCGTCCCTTTTTTCGCGGGGACTTCGCCCCTTTTTATTCGATTGAGGGGAGGAAACTTTCATATAGCTTGCCGAAGCTGCTTTTCAGTCTGCGCCGTCCATGTGGAAGCCCTCCGTGACGCTGCCGGTCAGGCGGACATGGGCTGTTCCGCCGTTGGCCATGGCCAGCGTCAGCCCATCGGTGGGATGTGCCTGGCCGTTCGCCGTGAACACGCTGAACGCGATGTGCAGCGTCCCTTCTGCCGGTCGTCCGTCCAAGTCTTGGGCAGTGATGTCCAGCGTGAGCGGATCGTTGGAGAGTTGCACCGCCATCCCGGCTGCGTCCATCACCATGCCACCGCCCAGCACCTCGCCGTTCAGGCTGTATTCGTAGCCCAGGACATGGGCATCCGGCGTGTCCACCGTGATGTGGACGGTGCAAAGTGCGGACGGTTCGCGGGGAACAAGCGCGGCAAAAAAGAGGATGCTTGGCGAAATCAGGATGGAAAAATGCCGGCGAAGAACATCATAAAGGCGAGGACAAGGCTGACGACGATGAGGATGACGTCCTTGACGTGCTGGTTGGCATGAAGCATGATATATCCCTCCTGATGGAAAGGATAGCATGAAATATATCGAAAGTCAATAAGGAAATCATGATTTACAAAAGAAGGGTTTCGCAAAACAACAACTCCCTGCAACAGCAGGGAGTTCAGTTTGTCAAAGAAGCCACTTCGCGCAGCAGCGAAGTGGCTTCAAGCATAAG
>CAZIUA010000166.1:0-1571 GCA_964542315.1 uncultured Faecalibacterium sp.
GCTTGCAACGTTTTGCGTTTTGACCGTGCCATCATACGTAAATGAACCTGATGCAAGCGTTATTACCGCATTTTCAAGCGAGCGTACTCCGATACTGCTGCCGGAACCGCCGCCGAAGGTTCTTACTCTCAAATCGCCCATTAACGAATCACCTCGATCTTTACAGGAATGGCAACGGAGGGAGTTTCCGTTGCATAGACCACGATACAGTCATCCATCGTCTTTACGCGGGTAACGAGTGCGACGGCCTCGCGAATGGCCTTGTCTGAGGCTTCGTTGCCGGACTGCACGACGCTGAAATCACCGTCAGCGTCTGCTTCCAAAATGCCGGGTACGGAAACATTGACGCACACGAGCTGACCATCCGCGCAGCTTTCCCAGCCGGTATTGGGTACCGTTGCCGTGGCACGAAATGCCGTCGCTGCGTCGATCACATCCCGGAGCGCTTTCTTGCCAGCGTCTGCAAGCTCCTGACTTCCGTCGAGGCGCAGCACGTTCTTATTTGCCCAATCGTTCAAGTCCGTGATCGCGGCAGTTTCGGTTTCAAAGTGGACAACCTCCTCCGCTCCGGACTGCACGACACGGTATTGTTTCATTCCTGCCAGGTTATTTCATTCCTCCTTGCTCGCCGGATCACCGGACTGTGGAAACGGTCGGGGAAATCGTTCCCCGACCGCCGCTCAAGGCATCACGGCTCAGTTGGAAGAGGTGATGTCCTTGATAATGATGTCGCCCTCAACCAGCGTTTCGGGCGTGGAGGTGTAGATGCTGGGCATCGCGTCGAAGCGAGCCTTATCCTCCTTGGCCATCAGGCCGTCCGCGCTGGCAGAAGCCTTCTCGTAGGTGGTATCCTGTGCAGGGATGCCAAGGCCGGTAATATCCTCCTTGACAACTGCGGTAGCCTCGGATACGTGACCCTGTTCATCCACAGTGACCTTGTACAGGCCGCTTTCGTGGGGAGTGTGGGTCGGATGAGCGTACTGCTGGGCGTTTTCACCGATGCCGTCCAGCTTTTTCTTATCCGCAGCGGACATAAGACCGGGGACTTCGCCGGTCGCAGGCTCATAGGTGGTATCCTGCGCGGGGATGCCGAGATTGGTAATATCTTCCTTGGTCACGGCAGATGCGCCGGATACGTGACCTTCGCCGTCCACGGATACCTTGTACAGGCCGGTTTCATGGGAGGTGTAGGTTGCGTGGACGTAATTGGAAAGGCTGTCGAGCTTTGCCTTTAGCTCGGCGGTGAAGTCCTCGGAGGAAAGACCCTTGCCCTCCTCCTTATCCACCTTCTTGGCAAGCTCGTTGGTGACGGTGGACGCGAAGTTTGCGTCATCCTGCAGCGCCGCAGCCAACTCGTTCAGGGTGTTCAGAGCGTAGGGAGCGCCATCCACCAGCGCGGCGATGGCATTATCTACGGTGGTCTGCACCTGTTCGGCGGTCTGCTTGGCATCGACGCTGGCGAGAATCTCGCTCAGTACGGTAGCAAGGGTCTTGCTGCCATCCACAGTCATGACCTGCAGCACGTTGGTCTGCGGATAGAGATCGACGAGAGCGCCGGAGATAACCTGCTA
>CAZIUA010000167.1:0-1543 GCA_964542315.1 uncultured Faecalibacterium sp.
TGTCGCAAAATTAGTTAATTGGCGGATGCCGGAAAGCCTTGATTTCGCTTACTTTCCAGCGTTTCAGGACGGCTGGTGACGGCTCATGCGGAGAGGAGCGCCACCGCCGCGCGCTGCTGGCTGATCAGGCTGTGCGCGTAGAAATCCAGCGTCGTTTTGGCCGATCCATGCCCGAGCAAAACGCTGACAGTCTTCACGTCCACACCATATTCTATGAGGCGCGTGGCGTATGTATGACGCAGCGTGTGAAAATGTGCGCCCGCAAGGCCGAGTGCCTGCGTCAGCCGCTGGAACCGGCGCTGGATGGTGCGCGGTTCCGCCGGGACGGACGCCTGTCCAAAGACATACACCGCGCCTGCGCCTGCAGCCAGCAGCATCCTCAGCTGCGCCAGAACGAAATCCGGCACGGGGATCACCCGCTGCGACCGCAGGGACTTCGGCGTGCCGGGCATGAGCATCGTCCGCGCCCCGTCTTCCGCGCCGACCCTCGCGATGCGCTGCACCGTCCGCCGGACGGTGATGGTCTTCTGCGCCCAATCGATATCCGCCCATTTCAGCGCGCAGATCTCGCCCAGCCGCATGCCCGTATACAGGCTCAGCAGCGCCGGCAGATCGCATTCGCGCGCGGCCTGCGTGAGGGCATCCTGCTCAGCTTTTGACAGAACCCGCTGCACGGCGGCCTCCTTCGGCTGAAGGCGGATACGCCTGCAGGGGTTGCGCTGGATGAGCCCTGCATCGCAGGCGGAGCGCATCGCCGCCGCCAGCAGCCGGTATGCGCCACGGATCGTGCTGCACGCCAGGCCGCGGCTTTCCAGCGCGGATACGAAACCCTGCACGATGCCCGGCGTCACCAGACCCAGGCGCATTTGCCCCAGCATGGGTATTAAATGCCTGTTCAGCAGGTTCATGTAGGTCTGGTAGGAGGAGCACTTCACGCTGCCGCAGACCTCATCCTGCATCCACCGCAGGAGCCATTCGCCCACCGTCTCCCGGCAGCTCCGGCCGCTGGCCGCCGTGCGCGCGCATTCCGCCTTGCACATCAGCAGCTTTGCTTTCACCTCGCCGTACTGTCGGCCGTAGACGTAGCCGAATTTCGTCCGGCCGCGCTCCGTCTTCCCGATGACGTACCGTCCCTCGTAGCGGCCATCCCGCCGCCGGTAGATGTTTTCGCCATGCCGTGCCATCCTGTTATGCCTCCTTCTGCCGCGCGGGCCGATCATACTGACGGCTCTGCTGACGGCTTATTATTTTTGCGCGCCGGATCACGCTTTGCTAAAAGATCGTTCGGTCAAGCGTGTTCTGGGGGCCGCTGGTAAAATTTTTTCATCGCCGCGCAGATGTATTGCAATGCGGAATGAAATGTGATATACTACTAAACGGTTAATCAGTTACCATCATTTCATCGGATCTCATCATTTTTTCACCATTCAGACCATTTTTTCTGAATGAAAGAGCAGCTGATGGCATCCGTATCCGCACTTTGGCTCGGCTGAATTCCCCGCTGCAGACCGCCCAATGCCGCAGAATAACTAATTTTGCGACA
>CAZIUA010000168.1:0-1528 GCA_964542315.1 uncultured Faecalibacterium sp.
ACGACGACTGTGCCCTCTTTATGTGGGCCACGTTCCCAATGCTGAAGGAGGCCCTCGACGTGATCGAGGCGTGGGGATTTACCTACAAGACCGTCGCCTTCAACTGGGTGAAACAGAACAAAAACGGCGCCGGCCTGTTCATGGGGCTCGGCAACTGGACGCGCAGCAATTCAGAGATCTGCCTGCTGGCCGTGAAGGGCAAGCCGAAGCGAGTCAGCGCCAGCGTCCACAGCGTCATCCTCTCCCCGCTTCAGCAGCACAGCCAGAAACCGGGCGAAGCCCGCGACAGGATCGTCGAGCTGATGGGCGACCTGCCCCGGATCGAGCTTTTCGCCAGAGAGACCGCCCCGGGGTGGGACTCATGGGGGAACGAAGTGCCGACGCCGGCAGAATGTGAGGAAACCAATGGACAGCAAACAGATCGCGGAGGCCATGAGGCTGAAGCTGCCGGTCAGGTATAACGGCATCACATACCAGCAGATCACCGAGTACATCCTCTGGTATGACGCAGCCGGCACCCGGCGCACCTCTGTCTCCCTCCTCGATAAGAACAGCCACAGCATCACCAGAGCGCCGGCCGACCGTGTCGAGCTGGTCGCTCAGGAAGGAGGAAACGATGAACAGCATCACCAAAGAGACCCGGCGCGAGAGCTATGACGCCATTCTGCCGAAGGTCAAGAAGCGCAGCCGCCTGATCCTCGAGACACTCGGCGACCGTCAGATGACGGCCAGCGAGATCACCGAGGAGCTGGTAGCCGCCGGGAAAATCCCCTATTTCAACCGCAACTACGTCGCCCCGAGGCTCACCGAGCTGAAGGACATCGGCGTCCTCGAGACGGTCGGCCGCAGGAAGGCCACCCGGTCGGACGCCACCGAGGCCGTATGGGCCAGAAAGGAGCTGCCGCATGAGCCTCGATGACATCGCCCTCGCCGTCGACTACTTCGATCTGAAGAAGATCGCCGAAAGCGGTCAGTGTTTCCGCTGGAAGGAGCTCAGCCCCGGTAAGTACCTGATCCCCTCCGGCCAGACCTGCGCCATCATGGAGCAGAAAGAGCCCGACGACGACCTGCATCTGCTCATAGAGGAGGGCACGCTGCCACTCTGGCAGGACTACCTCAACTACGGCGAGCGCTACGGCAGCATCGTCCGCGAGGCCCGGGAGGCCACGCTGGCAGACGGATCCCCTGACCTGTTCCTCCGGGAGGCCGTGCTGGAGGCCGCCGGCGTCCAGATCCTCACGCAGGATCTATGGGAGACGCTGGTCAGCTTCGTCATCAGCCAGAACAACAACATCCCGCGGATCAAGAAGCTGGTCGCGGCCCTCTGCAAGCAGTTCGGAGAGCGCCGGCAGCTCGCCGGCCACGAGTTCTACACCTTCCCGACATGGGAACGGCTGGCCGGCCAAGATCTGAGCGGCCTCGGTCTCGGCTACCGCGACAAATACGTCGAGCAGCTCGCTCAGAACGTCGCCGACGGCCGGATCGACCTGCATGAGCTGACCGGCATGGAGACCGAGCAGGCCCGCAC
>CAZIUA010000169.1:0-1485 GCA_964542315.1 uncultured Faecalibacterium sp.
GATCCAACAAGAATTTGGAGCGTTGGAAGATAGAAGTGAAGAGATAGCACTGTCGGAAGCGATTGGAAGAGTTTTGGCTCAGGATATTGCGGCGGAGGAATATGTGCCGGATTTTAACCGTTCTACTGTGGACGGATATGCGATCCGCGCAAAGGATGCGTTTGGATGTACAGACGCGATCCCGGCGATCCTGCCGCTGACGGGCGAAGTTTTGATGGGGGAAGCAGCAGGCTTTACGCTAAGACCAGAAACTTGCTGCGCAGTTCCCACCGGCGGAGAAGTTCCTGAAGGTGCGGATTGTGTGGTGATGCTGGAGTATACAGAGGATTACAAGGATGGAACGATCGGAATATTAAAATCCGCAGCACCTGGTGAAAATATGATATTTCGGGGAGACGATGTCTACCCGGGCAAAGTCATTCTGGAGAAAGGACGGGTGCTGAGCTCACAGGATATCGGAGCTTTGGCAGCGATTGGGAAAACGAAGGTCTCGGTGGTGCGCAAGTTGATCGTAGGCGTGATCTCTACAGGGGATGAGCTGGTTTCGGCTGACCAAAAGCCTGGCCCTGGGCAGATCCGAGATGTGAACAGCTCTATGCTGGAGGCTATGCTGACGGTATTTGGAGCGAAGGTGATCCATTATGGTATTGTTAAGGATGTGGAGGATGAACTCAGAGCGGTTGTCCAAAAAGCTGTCAGCCAGTGTGACGCGGTTCTTCTTTCCGGAGGAAGCAGCGTGGGTGTGAAGGATGCTTCCTGCAGGATCATTGGATCGATGGGAAAACTTCTTTTCCATGGGATCGCGATCAAGCCTGGGAAACCGACCATCTTAGGGAAAATGGGAAATAAACCACTTGCGGGACTTCCTGGACATCCTGTGGCTGCGTATTTTATCACCAAATTGTTTATCCTTCCGCTTCTTGGAAGGTTGATGGGAAGAACGATGCGAAATTATACAGTCACAGCGCAGATCGCGGAGAATATCAGTGCAAACCATGGAAGGGCGCAGTATCAATGTGTGAGATTAGAACGCAGGACAGATGCGCAGGACGAAGTGCAGTGGACCGCGTATCCGATCCGTGGAAAATCAGGTCTGATCACAACCTTGGCTGGTGCAGATGGGTATTTCTGCATTTCCAGAGATTGTGAGGGGATTCCAAGAGGAGCGAATGTGCAGGTGACGGTCAGTATAGGAGATTGAGTTATGGGATTTGAATATTTAACAAATGCGCCGCTAGGACAGGCGAAGCAGGAATATCTGGATCTTCTGATCCAGAATGGGTTTGACTTTAAAACGGAGAGGGTGCCTGTGCAGGATTCCTGCGGGCGGATCACCTCGCAGGCGGTTTACGCGGCAATCTGTGCACCGCACTATGCGGCAAGTGCTATGGATGGCGTTGCGTTGGATGCCAAGGATTCTTTTGGTGCGACAGAGACGACACCGGTCAAGCTCACACCGGATCAGTATATTGTGGTGGATACGGG
>CAZIUA010000170.1:0-1479 GCA_964542315.1 uncultured Faecalibacterium sp.
TCGGCCGCGTCAAGACCTACGAGGCCATCATCAAGGGCGAGAACATCCCCGCCCCTGGCGTGCCCGAGTCCTTCAAGGTCCTCATCAAGGAGCTGCAGGCCCTGTGCCTGGACATCAAGGTGCTGGACGCTGACCGCAATGTCATCGAGATCCCCGAGCTGGATCCCGAAGATATGGGCGGCAACGACAACCGTCCCATGCGCGACGAGGAGCCCGAAGAGACCGCCCAGACCGTCGAGGATGTCGAGGCGATGCTCTCCGACGATGACGACGACCTGGACCGCGACTTCAGCGATATGGACTTCTCCATCGACGGCGATGACGGCTCCGACGAGCTGTCCATCGATTCCCTGGGCGAGCTGGAGCTGGACGATCCGCTGAGCGATCCCCTGGACGATGATTTTTGATCGAGTGAGCCTGCTCACTTTTGACGATATCGGATGCGGTACGGCAACGCCCTCTGCCGCATCCAGCCAGCCTTTTCCGCTGGCAGTGGGCCGCTGCGGCCCTCGACAGTGAAGGGAGTGTGTACCCTTTTGTTTGAACTGACGAATCTTGACGCCATCCAGATCGGCATGGCCTCCCCTGAGCAGATCCGTGAATGGAGCCATGGCGAGGTCACTAAGCCCGAAACCATCAATTACCGCACGCTGAAGCCCGAACGCGACGGCCTGTACTGCGAGCGCATCTTCGGACCGACCAAGGACTGGGAGTGCAACTGCGGCCAGTATAAGCGGATCAAATATAAGGACAAGGAAAAAATCTGCAACAAGTGCGGTGTCCAGGTCACCAAGGCCAAGGTCCGCCGTGAGCGCATGGGCCATATCGAGCTGGCCGCCCCTGTGAGCCACATCTGGTACTACAAGGGCATCCCCAGCCGCATGGGCATGCTGCTCGAGCTCTCCCCCCGTATCCTGGACAAGGTGCTCTACTTTGCCAACTTCATCGTCCTGGATCCCGGCAACGAGGCCGTCACTGGCGTGCATCTGCATGACCTGATCAATGACGACAAGTACCGCGAGATCCAGAGCAAGAAGCGCCAGGGCGAGGACATCGGCACCTTCCGTGCGATGATCGGTGCGGAGGCTGTGCAGACCATGCTGCGCGAGCTGGATCTGGACGCCCTGTCCGCCCAGCTGAAGGCCGAGATCGAGGCGCTGACCCTCAAGGAGCAGAACCGCGAGACCGAAGGCCAGAAGCGCGCCCGCGCCATCAAGCGCCTGGAGGTCGTCGAGTCCTTCCGCGCAAGCGGCAACAAGCCCGAGTGGATGATCCTGACCGTCCTGCCCGTCATTCCTCCGGATCTGCGCCCCATGGTGCAGCTGGACGGCGGCCGCTTCGCCACCTCCGACCTGAATGACCTGTACCGCCGTGTCATCAACCGCAACAACCGCCTGAAGAGACTGATCCAGCTCAACGCCCCCGACATCATCGTGCGCAATGAGAAGCGTATGCTGCAGGAGGCTGTGGACGCCCTGA
>CAZIUA010000171.1:0-1431 GCA_964542315.1 uncultured Faecalibacterium sp.
TCCATGCGGAATATGGAGAGCATGATGGCGAATTATGACTTCTTCCGCTGCAACAGCTGCTATCTGGTCAACCTGGCCCATGTGGAACAGGTGGAGGGCAGCACCGCCATCGTCGCCGGACATGAGCTGGCCATCTCCCGGCCGCGCTACAAGGCCTTCATGGCCGCGCTGACCCGTTATATAGGAGGCATCAAGGCGTAATGCAGACGATGATGGTGGATTATTTTCCCCGCGCCCATACCGCCATTGCGGAATGGCTGGCCTGCGGCATCTTCATGCTGCTGCTGAAGAGGCGTCTGCCGCGCTGGCAGCAGGGGCTGCTCTATGGTGCGTCGCTGCTGGTGCTGCTGGTAACGAATCTGGTGGGCGAAAGGCAGGAGGGCGCGCTGTGGATCGCCCTGATGGTCGTCGGCATGGCGGAGATGCTGCTGCTGATCCGCATGAGCTGCCAGGTGCACTGGGTGGAGGCAGGCTATTATTGGGCGCATGCCTTCATTGCGGCGGAATTCGCGGCCTCAGCCGAGTGGCAGATCAACTACTATCTGATCATGGGCGGCGCTGTGCAGACCAAGTCGCAGACCTACATCTGCATGGCGGCGGTGTATCTGGTGACCTATGCGGTGTTCTATGCCGTCAACCGACGGATCCTGGCCGTGCGCAGCCGGACGCACATCGCACGGAAGGAGCTGGTCAGCGTCCTGGTCATTGCGCTGGTGGCGTTCTTCATCAGCAATTTCAACTTCGCCTTCCGCGATAACCTGTTCACCGAGCTGCTGGGCGCGGGCGTGCTCTATTCCCGCACGCTGGTGGATTTCGGCGGTCTGGTGATGCTCTATGCCCATGATGAATCCCAATCGGTGGTGAACCAGCGCCTGGAGCTGGAGGCCATGGAGAACCTGCTGAACCGTCAGTATGAGCAATACCGGCTGTTCGAGGAGAACAACCGGAGCATGCATCGGGTCTATCACGACCTGAAGCATCAAATTGCCTTCCTGCGCGCGGAGGAGAGCGCGGAGAAGCGGGAGTCCTACCTGCGGGAGATGGAGGAGGTTATCAGCACCCACGAGGCCGAGGCCAACACGGGCTGCGTGGTGCTGGATACGCTGCTGACCAGCAAGAACCTGACCTGCCTGCAAAACGGCATCGTCATGACCTGCTATGCCGATGCGGGGCGCATGTCCTTCATGGATGTGATGGATATTTGCAGCATCTTCGGCAACGCCATCGACAATGCCATCGAATGCGTGCAGAAGATCAGCGACCGCAACAAGCGCCTCATCAAGGTGACGGTCTACACCCAGAACAGCTTCCTGCTCATTCGCATTGAGAATTACTGCGAAAGTCCCGTCACCTTTGACAGCGGCATGCCCGTGACCACCAAGGCGGATCGCCAGATGCACGGCTACGGCGTGAAAAGCATCAAGCGCACGG
>CAZIUA010000172.1:0-1385 GCA_964542315.1 uncultured Faecalibacterium sp.
CCTTTGAGCGATATTTTATCAAGGATGCCTCCACACATGAAGAAAAGAAAAATGCCTACTACCGTCTCTGGGAGAATGAGGAAGTGGTAGATGAAATGCTCCGCGAGTTTGGTCTGGATCCTGCGAAGGGGCATATCATCAACGGCCATGTGCCAGTACATCAGAGTGAAGGAGAAAGCCCGATCAAATGTAACGGTAAGGTGATCGTGATCGATGGAGGCTTTTCCAAAGCATACAGAAAGGTTACGGGGATTGCGGGATATACGCTGGTCTATAATTCTTATGGTCTGAATCTTTCGGCACACGAACCATTTACTTCCAAGGCAGACGCAGTTGCCAAGGAGACAGATATTGTATCCAACCGGGTGGCAGTTAGCTATATGCAGAGACGTCAGTTGGTGGGAGATACGGACACCGGATATGCTCTCAAAGAGAGGATCCAAGAGCTGATCCAGCTTCTGGATGCCTACCGAAAAGGTGTCATAAAAGAGAAGAAATAATCTAAAAATTGTTAGACTATGCCAAGAAAAATATGGTTTTGTTGCAAATAAAAGACTTTACTTCTATTTTGGTGTTTTATATAATGGAGGTTGTGAATCGAGCAGAAGAAACTCGAAGATGATAAATAAAAGGAGAATAAGACAATGGGTGGAATTTTTGGAGTAGCATCAAAGACCAGTTGTGTTCTGGACCTTTTTTTCGGAATTGATTATCATTCCCATCTGGGAACACGCAGAGGCGGTATGGCAGTGTATGACGCACACAAAGGATTTGACCGTGTGATCCATAACATTGAAAATGCACCGTTTCGAACAAAGTTTGATGGTGATATCGGAGAGATGGAAGGCAACCTGGGAATTGGATGTATTTCAGACAATGAACCGCAGCCGCTGTTGGTTCGTTCTCATCTCGGTAATTTTGCTATTACAACAGTTGGTAAGATCAACAACATGGATGAACTGATCACAAACTGCTTTAACAATGGCTGTACACATTTCCTGGAGATGAGTGGAGGCAGTGTAAACCCTACGGAGATGGTGGCATCTTTGATCAACCAGAAGGATAATATGATCGAGGGTATCCGCTATGCACAGGAGATGATCGAGGGCTCTATGAGCATGCTGATCCTGACACCGAAAGGACTTTTGGCAGCGCGTGACCGTCTGGGAAGGACTCCGCTTCATGTGGGTAAAAAAGAGGATGCCTGCTGCGTCTCCTTTGAAAGTTTTGCCTATGTAAATCTGGGCTATGAAGAAATAAAAGAACTGGGACCTGGCGAGATCGTGGCTGTGACCCCGGAAGGCGCAGAGACATTGCAAAAACCAGGAGAAGAAATGCGTATCTGTTCTTTCCTCTGGGTATACTATGGTTATCCGACTGCTACT
>CAZIUA010000173.1:0-1301 GCA_964542315.1 uncultured Faecalibacterium sp.
TATCTCGCAGATATTCTTGTAACCGGCTTTGTAGGCTTCGCTTTTCTCGTCCGTCTTTTCGGGTAACTGCACCATAATGAATTTACGATTACCTCCATCTTCCGCATTTAGTTTCATTACAGCATGAGCAGTGGTAGCACTGCCGCTGAAGAAGTCGAGAATAATGCTATTAGATGCGCAATTTGCAACTCTTATACAGTCAATTACGGCATGAATTGATTTAGGATAATCAAAATATCGTTTACCCATCAATGAGAGTAAGAAATTTGTACCATATTCAGTTGATGAATATAGCTTATCATCCCAGACAGTTAATGGAAGCATGCCTTCATCTTTCATTCGAGATTTGATATAGACAGCTGGATTCTTATCACGATCTAATTTTACACACATATCAGATGTATCTCGAATAGCACGCTCTAAACTCCATTTCCAACGTCGAGGTCGACCATCTTCGTCGATAGGATATGATATTAGTTCATCTTCCCTAATATCTTCTAATATATCATAATCTAGAGTAGATTCGTTCCATTTAAGTTTGGGAATTCTAAATGAGCTACAATCTTGTTTTACATAGATTGGATAGTACATCGTTGGTGCATCTTCTTTATATCCTCCATGCTTTCTAAAATTCACCCATTCATATGCTCCAATTTCATCGCGCTCTTTGTATCTTGCAATTTGTTTGTCATTGCGAGGTAGTCTTCCTAAAGAAACATTCTCATTAGCCCCATAGAATAAGGCATACTCATGAGAAATAGAAGCTCCGGATGCAGTAGAACGACCAGATGGGTTGTTTTTTATTACAATCGTAGCAAGATGATTTACTTCTCCAAATATTTCATTCATCACCATTGTAATTGTTTGTATCTCGCAATCATCAATAGTAAGAACAATGATACCATTGTCACTCAAAAGATTTTTAGCGACTTTAAGTCGAGTATAAATCATATTGAGCCAATCAGTGTGGAAACGACCGTTACTTTCAGCATTTAGAAAAAGTCGATTGCCGTCAGTATCGTATTGACCGCTATTAAGTAGATAATCTTCATGGTTTATATGAAAATCGTTCTTATAAATAAGGTTTCTTCCAGTGTTATATGGCGGATCGATATAAATTACATCGATTTTTTTTAGATATGTCTCGCGAAGAACTTTGAGCACGTCAAGGTTGTCGCCCTCAATGTAGAGGTTTTCGGTTTTGTCAAAGTCAACAGACTTTTCACGGCAAGGACGGAGTGTCATTGTCGTAGGCTCGTTAGCGAGACGCGAAGCGGCACGCTTATCGGGCCAAGTAAACT
>CAZIUA010000174.1:0-1275 GCA_964542315.1 uncultured Faecalibacterium sp.
GCTTAGGGATTACTATGATTCCTTAGACGCACTTTGCACTTGCAGAGGTTTAAAGAAAGATGAACTGATAGAGAAAATGCGCTCGATCGATTATGAATATGACGAGGCGACAAACCAGTTTATTTAAAGATAAATGCTTCGGACACGGCAAGACCGCCGTCTCCGGAGTATTTTTTATGGGATTGACGATGCTTTCTGCTCATGTATTTTATAATGTCTCTACCAGAAAACCCATGGTCTTTAGACCGTGGGATGAATGGCGTCAAGTTTAATGATCATATTTTAAAGAAAATCGAACTTTTGCCGGACACCTTTTGCCATACAGATATCGTGGATAAGGAGCGTATCCAGCTAAACAATCTGATCAGCAGACGCAGGGAGATCTCAGAAGATGACCATCTGATCATCTGTATCAGCCGTACACAGGGAAGCGGTGGAAATGACATCGGATTTGAACTGGCAGACCAGCTCAAGATCAATTATTACGATGCGGAGATCTTTGATCAGGTGCTCAAACGTCTTGAAGCAGAAAAAGGTGCAGTCAACGACGCGGAAACGTTTGCAGGGTTTGACAAGTACAAAAAGAAACCGCATACAAGTCTGAAAATCTGGTTGCAGGAGTTTAACCGCTATCACGGACTTCCGAAACAGGATGCGGTATTTTTTAACATGAGTGATTATATTTGTGAGCTTGCCAAAAATGAAGACTGTATCATCATGGGACGCTGCGCAGATGCGATCTTAAAAAATAACCACATTCCTCATATCAGCCTGTTTATCAGTGCGCCGTTTGAGGTGCGTGTGAAACATGTGATGGACATCCGAAATATGGATCTCAAGCAGGCGACCCGCTTTTTGAAGCACATGGATAAGCAGCACAAAAAATACTATGAGTTCTATACCGGTGAAAAGTGGGGAAGACCGGAAAACTATGACCTGTGTATCAACAGTGCCAACTATGGACTCAAAGATACTATTGAGCTGATCCGCAGAATGCTCGATCACAAACTCCATTGATATAAAAAATAACGGACCATAAAAGATTTAGAAAAGAGAAGTCTTGCAGAGAAGAAACTGTGAGGCTTCTTTTTGTTGCTGCGCATTTGAGAGTAGATGCTGGTAACAGGGATATAAGTTAGCCGGACAAACTAAAAAAGGAGGTTTTTCTGAGGGATACCCTGGATAAAACAGAGAAGATAAATCTAAAATAAGTATAAAATATACAAAAAATCACTTGCGCTTTTTGCGAAAATGTATATGATATATAGTTAGCCA
>CAZIUA010000175.1:0-1269 GCA_964542315.1 uncultured Faecalibacterium sp.
CGCTCTTGTCTCAAAGGTTTCCCCAGGCACGAACATAGGCTGGTGTTTCATAGTGACTTCCATAGTCACGATATCCATGAGCTGATTATCTATCCAAGGATAGCAGGAACGCTGGATCACCCAGCAGGATGCTCTGTCCAGATTGTAGTAATCAAGGATCGGCATCCATTCATCTCTGTCGCACTCATCCCTAAAGGGTACATACACTATGCCGCACCCACGGTTGGTACGCAAACACTTTCCGTTGATATTTAACTCTGAACGGAAGTTGAAGCTAAGCGGATTTTCCAATTCCATCTGTCTGCGCTGCATCGGAGTGAACTGGAATTCATTTTCCGGTGTGACATTCCATTCTTCCATAAAAGCCTGCACTTTAGCCGTATCCACCCGGAAAAGAATATCTGCAACCATACCTTTTTCACAGGTATAAACAGAGGGGATGTACCAATCCCGGTCTGCCCACCGAAAGTGCTTTTCCAAGGATATTTCCTCACAAGGATCATCCTCATGATGGCTTGCCCAGAAATTATCTCCGTAATAGACCTCCCAAGGAGTCGCAGGCGGCTCACACAGAATTTCTTCCGCCTGTTCCAAATCCTCTGGAGATACGGTCTCATAGTATTCTTCGCTGAATGGGATACTCTTGTAGTTAAAGGACCTCTGCAAGTCACGAATGTATTTGTAGGGCAGCTCTGCGGGCTCCAAACCCGTCAGCTCCATTAAACGCATAGCTGCTTCCTTGGTTTCCGGAAGAACTTCCTTTTCTCCCATAAACTTGTCAAACTGTTCCTGCGACCACTGCCAGCACTGCTCAATGGCGGCGTCACCATCGCACACCAAAAGCAGTCGCAGGAAGTCATCAAAGCTCCTTGCAACAGGATGCACATACTCACCGGGGCAATTCATGGGGCTGATGGCAAATACCAGCTCCCCAAATCCCTCTACCATGCAGTAATGGATACCGTCCACACCCGGAGCTGCGAAAACATCCGCTCCGACCGGTGTGCAGAAATACGCATAATCATCGCCGCAGCGATTTAAGCCGAAAGCGGATAAGTCAAATTCTTTGTTTTTATATGCTTCGTAGGTGTTCATGGGAAACTCCTTTGTGTAGTACCGATTCAAGGGAGATGTTATCCTCGAAATGTATATCTTCGCAGCAGATCGTCAGGTAGCGAAGCGCTTTGGGTGTCCATAACAGCATGTGGACTTCATACCCACCTTCGTCACGGTATAGCTCGTCGTAAAGATATGTGGAACTTGTTCTCA
>CAZIUA010000176.1:0-1263 GCA_964542315.1 uncultured Faecalibacterium sp.
ATGGTAGTTGCATCTACCGCAGTGGTGCTGATCCGGTATCTGGCGGCTCACTACCATTGGAATCTGCCAAGGCTCTCACCGAGAGAGTAAAAAAATTATAAATAATGAGAGATATGAGAATCCTCTCTTTACCTAAACTTGGTAAAGGGGGGATTTTTTTAATTTACATTTAACAATGGTTTTACTGAAATGTGATAGATGGAACAGAGAAAACTTGCTTATAATTATGCTTGTGGTCAGAGAATAAGAAGTGGAAAGGGAAATTATGAAAAAAGAAAGTATAAGAAATGGTAAAAGGAAGGAAATCGCATGTCAGAAATCGTGTTAAAAGATGTCTGTAAAATTTATGAGAATGGATTTCGCGCAGTCAGAAATTTTAATCTGGAAATTGAAAAAGGAGAGCTGGTGGTCTTTGTAGGGCCTTCCGGATGCGGAAAGTCCACAACCCTTAGAATGATCGCTGGTCTGGAGGAGATCAGTGACGGTGAGCTCTGGATAGGAAATAAACTGGTGAATTATCTGGAGCCGAAGGAGAGAGACTTGGCGATGGTATTCCAAAGCTATGCGCTTTATCCTCAGATGAATGTGTATGACAATATCGCATTTTCTCTGCAAGTAAGAAAAACTCCGAAGAAAGAGATTGACCGGAAAGTGCATCAGGTGGCACAGCTTCTGGGACTGGAAGACCTGCTCAGGCAAAGACCTAAAAATCTTTCGGGTGGGCAGCGTCAGAGAGTGGCGATTGGAAATGCACTTATTCGAGATCCTAAAGTTCTCCTTATGGATGAGCCATTGTCCAATCTGGATGCTAAACTTCGCACACAGATGCGGGCTGAGTTAGCGCAGATCCACTAATCGCTTGGAAATACTATTATCTATGTGACGCATGATCAGACAGAAGCGATGACTTTGGGAGACCGGATCGTGGTTATGGATCAGGGTGTGATCCAGCAGGCAGACGATCCAAGAGTATTATACGATCATCCTGTAAATCGTTTTGTGGCAGGATTTATCGGTTCTCCTTCTATGAATTTTATGAAGGGGTTGCTGATGGAAAAGATGGGAGCAAAAATTTTTCTGACAGAAAATGATATGGAGATCCCAGTTCCGGAATTTTTATGGAAAGCACTGAAAACGAGAGGATACATAGGAAAGTATGTGGAATTAGGGATTCGTCCGGAACACTTTCTGGAGCGTCCGGCGAAGGACGATATCTTTCAGGAATGGAAGATGAATGTGACAGTTACAGCAAGAGAGCTTCTG
>CAZIUA010000177.1:0-1215 GCA_964542315.1 uncultured Faecalibacterium sp.
TTACTCGATGACCTCAGCGATAACGCCGGAGCCGACGGTACGGCCGCCCTCGCGGATAGCGAAGCGCAGGCCCTTCTCCATGGCGATGGGGGTGATCAGGGTGAGCTCCATGTCGATGTTGTCGCCGGGCATGACCATCTCAGTGCCCTCGGGCAGCTTGATGTTGCCGGTCACGTCGGTGGTACGGAAGTAGAACTGGGGACGATAGCCATTGAAGAAGGGGGTATGACGGCCGCCCTCTTCCTTGGTCAGGACGTACACCTGGCCGATGGCGTGGGTGTGGGGATGAATGGTGCCGGGCTTAGCCAGAACCTGGCCGCGCTCGATCTCGTTACGCTGGATGCCACGCAGCAGCGCGCCGATGTTGTCGCCAGCCTCGGCCTGATCCAGCAGCTTGTGGAACATCTCAACGCCGGTCACGACGGTGGTCTTCGCCTTCTCCATCAGACCAACGATCTCGACGGTGTCGGACACCTTCACGACGCCGCGCTCAACACGACCGGTGGCAACGGTGCCGCGGCCGGAGATGGAGAACACGTCCTCAACGGGCATCAGGAAGGGCTGATCGGTGGCACGAGCGGGTTCGGGGATGTAGCTGTCAACAGCGTCCATCAGCTCGAAGATCTTCTGGGACCAGGGGTTGGTGTTCACGTCCTCGCCATTCTGCACGGCTTCCAGAGCCTGCAGGGCGGAACCCTTGATGATCGGGATGTCGTCGCCGGGGAAATCGTAGGAGCTCAGCAGCTCGCGGATCTCCATCTCGACCAGCTCCAGCAGCTCTTCATCGTCCATCATGTCGGTCTTGTTCATGAACACGACGATGTAGGGCACGCCGACCTGACGGGCCAGCAGAATGTGCTCGCGGGTCTGGGGCATGGGGCCGTCGGGAGCAGACACGACCAGGATCGCGCCGTCCATCTGAGCTGCGCCGGTGATCATGTTCTTAACATAGTCGGCGTGGCCGGGGCAGTCCACGTGAGCGTAGTGACGAGTCTCGGTCTCGTACTCAACGTGGGCGGTGTTGATCGTGATGCCACGGGCCTTCTCTTCGGGAGCCTTGTCGATATCCGCGTAGTTCATCGCCTTCGCGGAGCCCTTCTGCGCCAGCGTCATGCAGATCGCAGCGGTCAGCGTGGTCTTGCCGTGGTCAACGTGACCGATGGTGCCGATGTTAACATGGGGCTTTTTGCGCTCGTAGCGTTCCTTAGCCATGGG
>CAZIUA010000178.1:0-1210 GCA_964542315.1 uncultured Faecalibacterium sp.
GCCAGCGAGGAGTTTGAACCCGTCGATGACGATGCGGATTTCCTCGATTAAACACAGCACGGGCGGCGGTACAAAGCCGTCGCCCTTTTTCCCGGAGGTGATGAAATGCCTACATTGAGCATCGACATTGAAACGTTCAGCGAAGTGGATCTGCCCAAGTCGGGCGTTTACGCCTACAGCGATCATCCGAGCTTTGAGATCCTGCTGTTTGCCTATGCCTTCGATGACGAGGAAACGCAGATCGTCGATCTGAAATGTGGTGAGCGGCTTCCCAAGCGTGTGCTGGATGCACTGGTTGATCCGAACTGCATCAAGACGGCTTTCAACGCCGCCTTTGAACGCACCTGCATTTCCAGATACCTCGGTGTGCATTTGGAACCAGTCGGCTGGCAATGTACCGCTGTACAGTCTGCCATGCTGGCGCTGCCGCTGTCACTGGATGGTGTTGGTGAGGTGCTGAACATCGAGCGAAAGAAGCTCAAGGAAGGCGTAGACCTGGTGCGCTTCTTTTCCTTGCCCTGTAAACCCACCAAAGCTAACGGTATGCGTACCCGTAATCTGCCCGAACATGCTCCTGAGAAATGGGCCCGATTCAAGGCGTATTGCATCCGAGATGTGGACGCTGAGCGAGAGATCCGGCACAAGCTGCGGAGGTTTCCTATTTCCGCGCAGGAACAGCTGTTCTACCAGATGGATCAGGCGATCAATGACCGGGGCATCATGGTGGATCCTGTTCTGGTCAAGTGTGCGATTGACTGCGATAACCGTTACCGGGAACAGACCACACAGCGGGCTTATTCACTGACTGGTCTGGATAATCCGAACAGCCCCACACAGATCAAGGATTGGCTGGCAGACCAGGGCATGGAAACCGAAACGCTGGATAAGAAGGCGGTCAAGAGCCTCCTGGCAGACGCGGACGGTGATGTGCTGGAAGTGCTGAAACTGCGTCTGCTCATGGCCAAAACCTCCGTGAAAAAGTACGAAGCCATCCAGCGATCCATGTGTTCGGACGGCCGCGTCCACGGCCTGCTCCAGTTTTATGGAGCCAACAGAACGGGACGCTGGGCGGGCAGACTGGTGCAGGTTCAAAACCTTCCACAGAATCACATTCCCGATCTGGCGCTTGCCCGCGATCTGGTCAAGGACGGTCGTTACGATGAACTGGAGATGCTCTTCGATTCGACACCCGGTGTCCTGTCCGAACTCA
>CAZIUA010000179.1:0-1207 GCA_964542315.1 uncultured Faecalibacterium sp.
CAGGCATTTGACCGCTATTTGGACACAGCAGGGATCCCAGATCCGGATCTGATGATCCGCACAAGCGGTGAATTGCGTCTCTCCAACTTCCTTTTGTGGCAGATGGCATATACAGAGTTCTATTTTACAGACGTGGCATGGCCGGATTTTGATAAAGCAGAACTGATAAAAGCGATCGAGAAATATAATCAGAGAGACAGAAGATACGGCGGAGTGAAGGAGGAATAAGAATGTTTAAAACAAGACTCTTGAGCGGGATCTTGCTTGTGCTCATTGCTCTTGCCACGATCATAAGTGGCGGATATGTGCTGTTCTTTACACTTTTGGCGGTGTCTTTGATCGGGATGAGAGAGCTGTACCGGGCAATGCGGGTTCAGGATGAGAAATACAATCTGCTTCCTGTCGCAGGGTATGCGGGTGCTGTCCTTTATTATGCAGCGATTTTTCTTGACTTCGAGAGATATGGTACACTGGCGATCATTTGTGCATTGGTACTGATCTTATTTGTCTATGTATTTACATATCCGACCTATGAGGCGGTGCAGGTGATGCCGGCATTTTTTGGGGTGGTGTATGTGGCGGTGATGCTGTCCTTTATTTATTTGACCAGAAGTCTGGAAGGAGGAGCGTTCCATGTATGGCTGATCTTCCTTTGCTCTTGGGGCTGTGATACCTGTGCGTATTGTGTGGGAATGCTGATCGGCAAACATAAGATGGCTCCGATCTTAAGCCCGAAAAAATCCATAGAAGGAGCTGTCGGCGGTGTAGTGGGAGCTGCACTTTTGGGAGTGATCTACGCGGCAGTGACGAATGGACCTATGGTTGAATATGCAGTGATCTGTGCGATTGGAGCATTGATCTCTATGGTTGGAGACCTGGCTGCCTCTGCGATCAAACGTAATCAGGGGATTAAGGATTATGGAACTTTGATCCCGGGGCATGGAGGGATCTTGGATCGCTTTGACAGTGTGATCTTTACCGCACCGATCATTTATTTCCTTTCTGTGATGCTGCTTTAAGATGCGATCAGACGATATGACAGCTATTGACAGAGAAGCATAAAACTAGAACTGGAAGAGGGCATCAGAAGAACCAGATGCGGATCTAGTGGCAGAAAAGAGATAGAAAAAGTAAAATATAAAAGATAGAAAAAATGAGATACAAGAGAGATCAAAGGTATTGTAAGATATGTGAGTTGAGGTGAGAC
>CAZIUA010000180.1:0-1188 GCA_964542315.1 uncultured Faecalibacterium sp.
ACTGGATCTCTACACTTGGATCTGCAACACCCTTGCTGTCAAATACACGATTTGCATAGATTGTTTTATCAAAGAAATATTTCTGTCCTGTATATTCTCCTGTAAATTCTTCTGCGGAAGTCAGGAAGCCTTTGTTTGCCGCGGTAGCTGCGATCGAACGTGCATCCATAAGTGCCACGGAAGAAATCTGACCATTCTGGATCTTAGAGCCTTCACGGTTCGGGAAGTTTCTTGTTGTGTGGCGGATACTGAATGCATTGTTTGCCGGAGTATCGCCTGCACCAAAACACGGTCCGCAGAATGCGGTCTTCACAACTGCTCCGGTTCCAAGAAGATCTGCCAGAACTCCGTTCTTAGCAAGTTCCATATAGATCGGTGTACTTGCCGGATAAACGCTCAGTGTAAACGCATCTGATCCGATGTTTTTGCCTCTGAGGATATCTGCTGCTGCACAGATATTTTCAAATCCGCCTCCGGCACATCCTGCGATGATTCCCTGTTCTACATATAATTTTCCATCGATCACTTTGTCTCTCAGTGTGTATGGGATCTTTCCGTCCAGGCTGACCTGTGCTTTCTTTTCTACATCAGCCAGAATATCATCCAGGTTTGCTTTCAGCTCATCGATCGTATAAGTATTGCTCGGGTGGAATGGCATTGCGATCATCGGCTTGATCTCACCAAGATCGATCTCCACACATCCGTCATAGTAAGCAGTCTCGCCTGGTTTCAGTTCTTTATAGTCTTCGCTTCTGCCATGGATCTCATAGAATTCCTGGATTTTCTCATCTGTCTGCCAGATGGAGGAAAGGCAGGTAGTCTCTGTGGTCATAACATCCACACCGATACGGAAGTCTGCACTTAAGTTTGCAACGCCAGGTCCAACAAATTCCATTACTTTATTCTTGACGTAGCCATTTGCAAACACTTTTCCAATGATCGCAAGTGCAACGTCCTGCGGTCCAACACCCGGACGAGGAGTTCCTTTCAGATATATCGCTACCACACCTGGCATATTGATATCATAAGTCTGGGAAAGGAGCTGTTTTACAAGTTCCGGTCCGCCCTCTCCCATCGCCATAGTTCCAAGTGCTCCATAACGAGTATGGCTGTCAGAACCAAGGATCATCTTGCCGCCTGCTGCAAGCATTTCACGCGCAAACTGATGGATGACAGCCTGATGAGGCG
>CAZIUA010000181.1:0-1186 GCA_964542315.1 uncultured Faecalibacterium sp.
ATTCAATCCTAATGCAACAATAGGACCACCATTTTTCATAATTTCAAGAGCAGCTTTAGAACCATCTACTGCACCCATCATCAGCTGATCTTCCATGCCAAGCTGTTCAGCTGCACTTGTTGCACCTACGATGTGAGCGTCACATGTACCAATGATACATTTCAGATCCTGATGTGCTGCAAGCATGTTTTGTGCAGTCTCAAGTCCTGTTTCTTCTGAATAGCCGCCTGAATACAGGAATGTTTCCTCTTTAATTCTTCCTTCTGTATCAATATCAGCGATACCGTCTCTTGCGCCCTGATTTCTCAATGCTGCATTGGCATCACCATCTACTCCACCAATCATTCCATATGCAATATCTCCATCTGGATACTTTTCCAGAAGTCTTGCTGCTAATTCCTGACCGATAATGAATCCTACCTGATAAGAATCTGTTGTGCAGGCTGCCAAATAGGCTGCACCTTCCTCTGGCGGAACATCAACTGCTACAACCGGAATACCCGCAGCACAGAGATCATCCAATGCCGCTGTCGCTGTCTCCTGCGGTGCTGCCGGATTAATTATAATTCCATCAACACCCTGTGCAATAAAGTTTTCCAACTGATTCACCTGTTTATTTGCATCGTCATTACACTCTACCAAAAGAACTTTCACACCAGTCTCACCAAGTTTCTCATTCAAATTATCATACAACGCCTTGAACCAACCAGTGGACACATTGGTCATAGCACATCCTATTGTGTACTCTCCATCTGCCTTTAACTCTGGAAGTGTCTCTGCAGATACATAAGCACTTGTACCAGTTTCTATAGAATCGTACACTGCTTTCAAATCTGTACTCTCTTCTGCCATTACCGCTGTGCCAGATAATGCAGAAATTGTCATTGCTGCTGCCATCATTGTTGCTAAATACCTTCTTTTCATAAACACCCTCCTGAAAATAAATTATTATTTAAGCTCTAATGAGCCTAGGTTACAAAAAATTTCACTCTTCAAATTCAGCAATCACACTCACCTGGCTACTGTCTAACTCGACAACTCGCAATGGTGCTGCAATTACACGTTTTATTTTTTTATCAATCCGATACAATGCTTCCAAATTCATATCTTCTATAGCTGTAATATAATTTTCTGAAAAACATCCTAACAATGTCTGATGTGCTTCCGTCGAATCATTATTACATGG
>CAZIUA010000182.1:0-1185 GCA_964542315.1 uncultured Faecalibacterium sp.
TCCATGCGCCGCTCACTTCACGGCAACCCAGCTGCCGGTGATCTGATAATAGTCGATGGGGAAAACGGTGACATTGGAAACCTTGGAGGTGTTGACCAGCGTCACGTTGTCATTGGCATACATAAAGATGGCCGGGCAGTCGTCCGCAATGATCTGCTGGGCATCCTGATAGCACTGCACGCGCTCCTCCTCGTCAAATGCGGCGTCAAGGCGCTCCATAACAGCCTGGAAGGCATCGCTGTGGTAGGCGACATAGTTGTCCGGGCCGCCGTCAGACCAGCGGTTCTTCAGGAAGGACTGGCCATCAGCGTTGTTGACCGTCTGCCAGCCGCCGCCGAGGAAATCGAAATCGCCGGCATCGCGGGATTCCTTGGTGTTCTCCATCAGCTTAATCTCCACATGGATGCCGACTTCCTTCCACATATCCTGCATGGCCTGATAGATCACAGTGGAGGAATTGGAGCGCAGAACGATGTTCAGTACCAGCTCCTCGCCATCCTTTTCCACATAGCCGTTGCCATCGGCGTCTGCATAGCCGGCAAGCTCCAGACATTCCTTTGCCTTTTCCACATCATAGGCCTGGCCGTTCACCTGATCGGAATTATATCCCACGCTCTCCGGGAAGGCGGTGTAGATGGGCTGCGCATAGCCATTGCCGGCGATCTGCGCCAAAACCTCGCGGTTGATGGCATAGGACAGAGCGCGGCGCAGGTTCACATCCGCAGTGGGACGTCCCTCGCGGCAGTTAATTTCAATATCGCTCTCGCGGGTACCGGTGACCTTCACGATCTCGATGTCCTCATTGCCCTCCACAAGAGAGATGGTGGTGGCGCTCACGCCTGCAGCGATGTCCAGATCGCCGGAGAGCATGGCGCTGGCCTTGGTATCACTGCTGATGTTCAGCACGCTAATGCTGTCCACATCCGGCACACCGCCCCAGTAGTTTTCATTCTTGACCAGCTCATACCGCTCCTCGGGAACATATTCCACGCAGACATAGGGGCCGGTACATACGGGCGCACTGTCAAAGTTGGAGGTATCCACGGTGGTGTCCACGATGACGCACATGGGCTCGGTGAGGTAATAGGGGAAGGCGCTGTAAGGCTCGGTGGTCTTGAAGATCACATATTCGCCATCCACCTCAACACTTGCCAGCTTCAGGTTTGCGCCGCGGCTATTCAGCTC
>CAZIUA010000183.1:0-1161 GCA_964542315.1 uncultured Faecalibacterium sp.
GTCACAAAGTGCTCATCCGTCTTCGGAACATAAACTGTAAAATCCGCAGTATCTTCAATATTGTAGTTTCCTACCGTCGTAAGTCCCATCAGATATGCGCCACGGCTCTTACACTCTACCATATTGGAGATCGTTTTCTCATAAAGTTTGCTCTGTGTCAGAACACCGATCAGTAAAGTTCCATCTTCGATCAGAGAGATCGTTCCATGCTTTAACTCTCCGGCCGCATACGCTTCCGAATGAACATAGCTGATCTCCTTCATCTTCAAACTTCCCTCCATGCTGGTCGCATAATCAATCCCTAGTCCGATAAAGAAAGCATCTTTGACATTCGCCTGTTTTGCAGCAAACCACTGGATACGCTCCTTATCGTCATTTAAGATCCGTGCGATCTTATCCGGCAAAGCCTGCAGCTCTTTCACCAGCTCGTCATATCTTTCTTCTGAGATCGTGCCGCGCACTTTTGCAAACTGCACACCCAGCACATAAGATGCCATAAGCTGTGTGCTGTATGCTTTCGTCGTTGCCACAGAGATCTCCGGGCCTGCCAGTGTATAAAATACATTATCTGCTTCCCTTGCAATGGAGGAACCTACCACATTCACGATCCCGAGTGTACGGATACCTGCTTTCTTCGCCTCACGCAAGGCAGCCAGACTGTCTGCAGTCTCCCCTGACTGGCTAACGATGATCGCCAGTCCATTCGGATCTAAGATCGGATTTCTGTAACGAAACTCCGATGCCAATTCCACACGCACCGGAATCCTTGCCAAATCTTCGATCACATACTGCGCAGCCATTCCCACATGATATGCAGATCCACATGCCACAAGATAGATCTGACTGATCTTCTGGATATCATCCTCTGTAAGCCCAACTTCTGTCAGATCCAACTTCCCATCCTTCAAAACAGAATTGAGAGTGTCTCTCACTGCCTTCGGCTGTTCATGGATCTCCTTCATCATGAAATGCTCATATCCGGCTTTCTCTGCTGCCTCAGCATCCCAATCAATGACCTTCGCCTCTTTCTCGATCTCATCTCCATCCAGATTATAGAAAGTAACCTCTCCTTTTTTCACACAGGCCATTTCCATATTTCCGATATAATATACGTTTCTGGTATATTTTAAGATCGCTGGAACATCGGAAGCGATATAGGAC
>CAZIUA010000184.1:0-1133 GCA_964542315.1 uncultured Faecalibacterium sp.
GTCCTGCAGGACTTTTATTGAAAAATATTATTATTTTATAGAAACGATCACTTAGCTTTTGCGCTTTTAACAGAAGAAGCAGATCCTGTCACCTTCTTACCGCTCACGGTACGGTATACGCACACTTTATAATAATATTTCTTGCCTGTGGTCAGGTTCTTATCTGTGTAGCTCGCTTCCCTTCTTGATCGTCGCTACCACTTTGTAAGTTCCGGACTTGGAATCTGCGCGGTATACGATATATCCACTGGCTCCGCTGACTTTCTTCCATTTTAAAGCAACTTTCTTTTTGCCTGCGGTCACACTCACAGACGGAGTCTTCGGAACTGCTTTGCCAGATTTCACAGCAGATACTGTTCCGTTCACTGTGCCGTTTTCTGTCTTTTTGATACCTCTAACCTTAAAATAATAAGTCTTTCCTGCGGTCAGCCCAGAAATCTGTGCAGTCAGTGTGTCTGCGCCAGAAACGGTCGCTGCCGTCTTATATGTACCATTCTTGGAGGTTGCTCTGTAGATCACATAGCCATCGGCATTCTGTGCCTTGCTCCAGGTGATCTTCACTTTGTTATAATCTGCGGATCTTATAGCTGTGATGCCACAAGCACCCACGGTCACAGCCGCCTCCTCTTTTTTCTGTGTTGTCACAGAATGATTCTTGTCATAAGAGCTCTTTACCGCTGTTCCCCATTCCTTGGAAACCGCCTGTACACTGTAATAGTAAACACTGCCGCCCTGCGCGGTCGTATCTGTATAGGAAAATCCTTTGCTCTCTGCGATCTGGCTAAATCCGCTCTCTCCCATTTTTCTGCGCAGGACCAGATAGGAAGCTGCACCTTCATATTCTCCCCACTCAAGCACAACGCCGTTTTCTGTCTCCTTACAACTCTTGATCGCCGGCATTCCCGCCGCAAAGATATCTTTTGCACTGCCCTTGACTACCACATGGCACACTGCTTTTACATTCTGATCAGTCTTTACACGGATATCTGTCTCGCCGACTGCGACCGGAGTGATCACGCCGTTCGCATCCACCTTCGCAACCTTTTCATTGTCAGAAGTCCAGGTCAGCTCTCCACCGCTTCCCTGTGGGCTGAATATCCAGCTCAGGGCTTTCGTTCCACCGTCGATCGCGA
>CAZIUA010000185.1:0-1131 GCA_964542315.1 uncultured Faecalibacterium sp.
ACTATAGACTCCAAATTTACATTTATTAGTGGCGAACACCTGCCCGGCCGCCAAGTACTTTCTTTCCTTTCAGATCATCCCACTGGAAGTCTGGCATTTCTTCCCGGGCGACTAAAAAGTTTCCGGCGCGTTGGGTCAACTGAGCGAAATTGACCACAGGATCAGTCGCACCTTCCTGATATGCATAGACGGATGCCTCAGCTCCCATAAAACCAATATCCGCTTCGCCGGAGATCACCGCAGTCATAACTTTGTCTGCGCCAAATCCTGTCACAAGGGTAAGCTCCAGTCCTTCTTCTTCGAAATATCCATTTTCGATCGCTACGTATTGAGGGGCGTAGAAGATGGAGTGAGCAACTTCATTTAAGGTGATCGGGGTCAGAGCTTTGTCTGAGGAGTTTTCTTTTTTTGCGGCAAAAGCTGTGACTGGCAGAGAGGTTACAGCTAGGATGATAGCTGCGGCAAAAGCAATCTTTTTTTTACGCTTCATAGGAAGTCTCCTTTAAAGTTTTTAAGTTCTTCTGTTAGAGTATGCTCAGAAATGAGAATATGTGAGAGTAGTGAGCCTTTTTTGCAGTTCGCTTTTTTTGGTGCCAATTTGAAATTTATCGAGCAGGATATTTGCTAAGATAATGTTATTGAAAGATTCTCCATCGTAGGCACTTTCTATCGTTTTGGGAAGATCCATATTTGGTGTCATATTAATTTTATGGCATAAGAATGTACTACCAGGCAATACTTCTGCAAGGGGATCATTTGCAGTTTTGTCCATGATCTCTAAAAATACTTTTATGTTAAGTTTGTCATCTGTTTTTTTGATAAGCAGACCTGCTGGAAAAACAGGTGATACTTTTTTCTCTTGTGCGTAAGCGTAAAGCTTTGCGGAAGTCATTTCTATTTTCGAAATATCAGTAAGATCACCCGTGTATTCCATAGACATGATCGTTCGATCAGGGATTTCTCGTTCGTATAATCCTTCAACATTGCTGTACTGTTGATTGCTTTGTAAATATTTGATCGTATATTCGATCTTATTTTGTTCTGCTTGAGCATTGCGAAGCCGTTCTTCTGCAATTTCTTTTCCTAATTCAAATAATTTAATATTATTGATAAATTTACCATCGCTGATAC
>CAZIUA010000186.1:0-1113 GCA_964542315.1 uncultured Faecalibacterium sp.
ATTTGGAATCAGGCGTGGAACAACACGGCTGTAACCATTCTCAAAGGTTCGAGCGTAGCTGCCCCACACTCCGATCAAGTTCATCTTGAGCAAATGCTGACTGATTTCCATCAGTGCTTGCTTTCTAATAGTAATCCTTCGCAAAACGCAGCCATGGACCAACTGAGGCAATATTTCCTGCAACAAAAGAACATGTACGATATTGACGTGATCAATTTCTATTACCGCCTACTTCTTGTTTTGAAGGACGAAATTCAGGCAAGCGGTATTTGGCAGATGTATATGCAACGTTTTTCGTTGATCAACTTGTATCGTCTGAATGGCTGCGCATCCTGGACGCAGGCATACTCACAGCTTCAAAAAGGCATTGCTCTTTATCACGAATTGCGGAGCCAAAAGAGCAATCACTATGTATATGATGTTGTTTCGACTATAAAGAAGTACATTCAAACTCATTACGCTTCTGAAATCAACCTCAATACCTTGGCTGAACTTGTGAGCTACAATGAAACGCATGTTTCAAGAATGTTTAAGCAGGTCACGGATGTGGGGGTGATGGAGTACTTAACTGCTGTACGCATTGATAATGCAAAAAAGATACTACAGAAAAGCAATGATTCTATTCTGAAAATTGCAGAAGAGGTCGGGTTTCACTCCTCGCAGTACTTTTCAAATGTTTTTAAGAAGAAAACAGGCATGTCTCCTGCTGAGTACAGACGCAGAAAAAGCATTTCAAGTACTGCAAAGGAAACGGATGGTAGTGAATCCGTGAATGAATGAGCAGACGACACTAATCTGAGGATCGAGAAGGGAAGTGACATCACGATAAGCGCCTGCGGTTATCCATATTGGATGCTGCAGGCGCTTGGTTGTTGGTGGCAGCAATATGTGCAGTACTGCATATGTATGCCAGCGCACATTGCTGTTTTGTATCGCTCAGTAACTGATGCTCGCTCTGTATCGGTACATTCTTCCCCATGCCGTGAGGATGGCACTGTGGACTCAATGCATCAAAAGTGTAGCAAAGGTGGTTCAGTGCAATTGCATAAAGAAAACAGCAAAAGAAAAAGCCCCGAAAACGCAGTGTTTTCGGGGCTTGCAGCCATATTTCTG
>CAZIUA010000187.1:0-1111 GCA_964542315.1 uncultured Faecalibacterium sp.
ATCCAATTCCTTTGCCTCCTGCAAAAATTAAATCTGCTTGACTTAATGGACATGTTTTCTCAAAAGGTAAAAATTCAAGCTGTTTTACAAATGGATCTTCCAAAATCTCATACTCTCGGATCGGTTGTTTGGGCTTTTCATTTCGGTTTGGACGAAAAATCCCAGGACGGACAGTTGCCATTTGAATTCCCTGAACTGTCTCTATCTGCGCCATCAAATTGTTGCCGAGCGCCGGACGAATTTGAAGTAAATTTCCATTTTCCTGCATAACCAAACCGGTACAATCTGCTGTCAATCCCGCATTCAGCATTCCTGCAAGGATCGGCATAACTGCACGCATCCGAATAGTTGCCGGTGCCAGTACTATTTCTGGTTTCCAATCTTTTACTATCTTTTCTCGAAGCCACGATGCAAAACAATAGTCATCTGCCATTGCTTTTCTTAAAAAAAATATATCTGCCTGATCAGCGCCATAGGCAAACGCAGCTTCTGCAGCTTCTGCCGAGTCTGTAAGAAAATGCAGCCATCCGTCCTTCATTGGCAGCAATCTTGAAGCTTGAGAAACTAATCCCCAATCTGCTTCCCCTGGACATAAGACTAAAATTTCTTTTTTCATGTCTGATTCTCCCTGATCATAGCAATCATTTCTTCTACACCAACTGAAATATTTGTTTCCTTAACTCCATTGCGAAGTCCTGTTTCCAAATGTGTTGCTTTCACTACCCGTGTGCACGATCCACTTAAACCACATTCTGCTTTTGTTAATCCTAATTCTTCCATCGAATATACCTGAACATTCTTAGAAGAAGCTTCTCTTATGCCTTTCAATCCTGCCAATCTAAGAGAATATGTATATTCACAGAGGGAAAAAATCGCAGGCAATTTAACTTTTAACACCGCGTTTCCTTTTTCAAGCAAACGAAAACAGGTACATTCTTCTCCCTCAAAAAATATTTTTTCAATATTAGTAATACACGGGATCTTCAGTTCTGCCGCCAGCTCTCCAGGAACTTGTCCTGTTTCTCCATCGATTGCCTTTCGTCCGCACAAGATCATGTCAAATGGTCCTAATTTTTTTATTGCTGTTGCAAGAATACGCGCAGTAGCGCGC
>CAZIUA010000188.1:0-1104 GCA_964542315.1 uncultured Faecalibacterium sp.
CTTACAGATCCTTTTATTGTTTACATTGCTGTGCGCATCTTTTTCCTTTGATTTGCACACACATGCAAGGCATGCACCAATTCCGCAGGCCATACGTTCCTCCAGAGAAATATAGCATTCTATGTCATTTTCCTGCGCATACTGTTTGATCGCACGCAGCATTGGAGTTGGTCCACAGGCATAGATCATATCTGCACTCAGCACATTTTCGCGGATCGCATCCATGACATTTCCTTTTGTCCCAACGCTTCCATCTTCTGTAGCGATATAGAGGGTTCCGGCTGCTTCAAATTCATCCTTCAAAAAAGTATGTTTATCGCGGTATCCTGCCACGATCTGCTTTTTCTCACATTTCATCTGCTTTGCCAGTTCAAGGATTGGAGGTACACCGATCCCGCCTCCCATCAAAAATACATTCTTTCCTTCTGCCTTCTCCACAGGGAAACCATTTCCCAGAGGTCCGAGCACAGGGATCGTATCTCCTGCCTGCAGCTTGGAAAATTCTTCTGTTCCGGTTCCTTCCCCGGTCACTCTGTAGACCAGATGAAGTCTTCCGTTTTCTTTATCGATCTCACAAAGACTGATCGGTCTTGGAAGAAGTTTACTTTTATCATTAGTATAGACAGAGACAAATTGTCCTGGCTTTGCACTGGCTGCGATCTTGTCCGTCTGGATCCACATACTGTAAATGCCGGCACCAATGCACTCCTGACTTACAACAGTACAGATCTCTCTTTTCTTATCACTCATGGTATTGTGTTTTTTTCCTCCTAGCGGCTGTTTAATGCATTGCTGATGTCTTCGATCATGTCTTTTACTGCCTGACGGGAAGCATCTGCATAGTTTGCCTCTCCAAAGGAAGCATACTTATCCAGTTTGTAAGCTGCGATGATCCCACGTGAAGAGTTTACAATAGCACCCAGGCCATCTTCATTGAAGAAGTGTACCAAATCTGCGCCTTTGCCGCCCTGTGCACCATATCCAGGAACAAGGATAAAAGTTTTCGGCATGATCTTGCGGAGTGTTTTTCCCATTTCCGGATAAGTAGCACCCACAACTGCTCCCACATAGCTATATCCATTTCCCATGTGTTCTTCGCCCCAC
>CAZIUA010000189.1:0-1092 GCA_964542315.1 uncultured Faecalibacterium sp.
GTTCTAAGATTGTTTTATCGCTCATTTCCTTTAATCCTCTTTTCCAATATTTCATAGGTAATATGCCTGTGGAAACACAAGAAATGTAATACTTTCCTACAAGCTTTTTCATTATATCATCTTTTTGTAAAAAATACAAATCTTATTCTTTGTATTTTTGGTGAATTTTCTTGCTTTCTGTGGCAGATTTCTTTTAGTTAAATCCCTGGTCTTTCCATACTAAAAGTAAGGAAAAATTCAGAGCATCTGATCATAACCTAAAGTCACTTTACTCCCAGTTTTTCAAGCTCCGCCGCCGCCTGCTTAAAAGAAGTAAACTGTATCGCATGGATACCCATCTTGCGCGCCGCTTCACAGTTATCCTTTCTGTCATCCAAAAATACAGACGTTTTCGGATCAAGATGGTAGCGGTTTAGCAATGTCCGGTAAATGTCTGCTTCCGGTTTGATCTGTTTTACTTGACAGGAAAAGACAGCTCCATCCACATATTTGAGAAATGTCAGCTTATCTTTTGTCCGCTCTAGCGTATCTGTCGCATAATTAGAAAGGATATAGATATGATACCCTTTGTCCTTTAAATATCTCACCCAGGTATCTGCGTAGTCTGTCTTTGTGATCGTCTCGTCAGAGCGGCGCATCACTTCGCGGATATCTCTTTCATACTCCGGCGCTGCCTTTACCATCTTCTCTACATAATAGGATTCTTTTTTCGAGCTTCGGTCTCTCTCATTCCAGACATTGCTGCGAAAAACTGCATCTGCGATCTTCTCGCGTTTTTCTTTTGGAAATCCAAAGCCATCCAGATAAGTTTCCCAATCATAGTTAACCAGGACCTGTCCCACATCAAAAATAATATTCTGCATCTGCGAATCCACAACCTTTGCATTTTTATTTAAGATCCGGTACACCATCCACATCGCATAGAAAAGTACCGGGACCATGATCGCCACTGCCAGAGATGCCTTAAAATAATTCTGTGAATTCTCTCCATTCCCAAATGCAAAGATCATTGGCATACCGCATGCCAGCAGCAAAATTACGATGACTGTCCATGCACCGATCTGTCTCCATTTATTGTTCTTCATAATCCTC
>CAZIUA010000190.1:0-1061 GCA_964542315.1 uncultured Faecalibacterium sp.
TTGAGGGCGATATTGAGCGCCTTTTCGCGCTGGAGGTCGAGATCAACCACAACGCAATCAATGTCGGTGACACCCAGATCCAGCAGCACCTTGAGCCGCTGGTGACCGCCGACCACATTGCCAGTCTGGCGGTTCCATATGACGGGTTCTACGAAGCCGAACTCTGCGATGGATCGCTTGAGCTTTTCGTACTCCTTGTCACCGGGCTTGAGGTCTTTCCTCGGATTGTACGCTGCCGGGTTCAGCCGTGCGGCGGGAATTTTCTGAATGTCCATGATCTTCTCCTGTATCATAGTTCTCATATGGGACGCCGATGTAATCCAGCACTTGCCGCATGCCAAGCCCACCGGCTTCCCAGTCCCGCAGGCAATACCGCCACAGCTTCGGATGGGTTTTCTGAAGCTGCTGGAAGCGGGTAGGTTCGGGATCAAAATGCGCGCCGAAAAGGCAAAAGACGCAGCCGGTTCGGGCATAGCCCATGTCATAGATCTTGCAGTATGGCACGTTGTACTTGTGGATGTAGGCCCAGACATCCTCCTCCAGCCAGAAGGACATGGGCGTTGAAATGGGCCGCTTGGCCTCGAAGGCATTGCAGCCATTTTTGAGCCAATGCTGGGTGCGCAGCTTGGATTCCTGCGCCATGGTGGCGATGATGGGGACACGCCCGGTTTCCTCGGCATATTTCTTCATAGGCTTTTTCTTCATTTCGTTGCAGCAGCCCGCACCGATCTTGAAGGGAGCGCCCAGCATATACTGCCATTGCTCGGACAGATGAAAGCGGCTGGTGCCGCCGTTGCGCCGGATGCCGTGAATCTTCTCCAGCATTTCGGCAGGGTTGCCGCGCTGGATGCGCTCGATCCACTCGGCCTGTTCTTTGCCGATGACGGGATAGCCACACTTCTCGATGACCTTGCGGAAACTGATCTCCGGCCTGAGCCACGTCACATTGGGCGTGGATCTCACGAACTCGCGGATCTCCGGAAATTCGAGGCCAGTATCCGAAAAAACGGCAGGCACATCCGGGTACATCTGCCGGACGATATGCAAAAGGACGGTGGAGT
>CAZIUA010000191.1:0-1056 GCA_964542315.1 uncultured Faecalibacterium sp.
CTTTATGGTAGAAGTCTTTATATTCTTCATCTGTGCATTCATTTGGATGTTTCATCCACAGTGGGTTTGTATCACTCAGGGAGACCGGACGCTTATTGATCTTCACTTTATCTTTCGCCGGTGAGATCTCTACGATCTCTTTTTCTCCGTTCTCGTTTTCTTTTTCTTCTGTTTTGGCTTCCTCGTGGATATGTTCTACGACTACATCGTCATCTCTTAATTCAGATTCTTCGATCGTCTCATATTCCTGCGGTGCATTTGCTTTGGAAAGATAGATGCATACTGGCATAAAGGAACAATATTTCTCGAGGATTTCACGCATACGATATTCGTTCGCAAATTCCAGACAGTCTTCGTTCAGGAAAAGTGTGATCTCTGTACCAACTGTATTTTTATTTCCTTCCTGGATATCATATTCTGTTCCGCCATCGCAGGACCAATGTACAGGCTGTGCTCCTTCTGTGTAGGAAAGTGTATCGATGTGCACTTCGTCCGCTACCATAAATGCGGAATAGAAACCAAGTCCAAAGTGACCGATCATCTGGTCATCAGTTGTCTTATCTTTATATTTTTCGAGGAACTGAGTTGCACCGGAAAAAGCAATCTGTGTGATATATTTCTCCACTTCCTCCGCAGTCATACCGATACCGTTATCAATAAACTTCAAAGTCTTCTCATCTGGATTTACGATCACCTGAATCTCTGACTTGTAACCTTCCGGGAAAGAATACTCTCCCATGATCTCCAGTTTCTTCAGTTTCGTGATCGCATCACATCCATTAGAAACCAGCTCTCTTACAAAAATGTCATGATCAGAATAAAGCCATTTTTTAATGATCGGGAAAATGTTTTCACTATTGATTGATAAATTTCCATGTTTTACAGCCATGCTGTCCACACTCCTTTTACTTTTTGTATTATTTTGTGCTTCTGTCCGTCTCCTGTCATTTCATCCTACTCAATTTTAAACAGTACCTATAGTTTCAGGCAGTCGCTCATTGTTTTTATAAGTTTTTTCTGCAAAACTTATATCTCTTGAAAGATATAGTAATACCA
>CAZIUA010000192.1:0-1021 GCA_964542315.1 uncultured Faecalibacterium sp.
GGAAAAAGCGGAGATAGGGATTGGAACAGATCTTGAAGAAAATGTGGCTGTGCAGGCGGACAAGGAATTGTTAGGCCTTGTGTGGAACAATCTTCTTTCTAATGCGTTTAAATTTACACCTCCAGGCGGAAGTGTTTTTGTCAGTCTGAGAGCAGAAGAAGGATATGCAGTGGTCAAGATCAAAGATAGCGGATGCGGTATGAGCGTGGAGGTCGGGAGTCATATTTTCGAGAAATTTTATCAGGGAGATACTTCTCACGCAGTACAGGGAAACGGCTTGGGGCTTGCGTTGGTGAAACGGGTCGTGGACATCCTGCATGGGGAAATTTCTGTGGAAAGCAGTGTCAATGTGGGAACGACCTTTACCGTTAAGATAAAAAAGAGCTAACAGAAGAAAACTATAACGAAAAACGAAATAGGAAAAATCTAATGTATAAAAGAAATGATATATAAGGAGAGAAAAAATGGAAAACAAAGAAATTTTTAAAATGACTTATTCTGCGCAGCAGCAGGAGGAAGTGGAACAGATCCGCAAAAAATATATGCCGCAGGAAACAAACAAAATGGAACAGCTTCGCGCTTTGGACGCTAGTGCAGATAAGAAGGCTGCTAGGATGTCTATCATTGTGGGCGTGATCGGTACTTTGTTCCTGGGAGCAGGAATGAGCCTTTGCATGTCAGACTTTGGAAAGATCTTTGGCACTTATGGATTTATCCTTGGTATTGGGATCGGCGTGATCGGGATCGCTGTCATTGCACTGGCGTATCCGGTTTACAATCGTACACTTAAAAAAGAACGTAAGAAGATCGCACCAGAGATCTTTCGTTTGACGGAAGAATTAAAGAAATAAGTTTGTATTCATATATCTGCAGTTTCTTGTTGACGCTAGCTAAATCTGAGATATAATAGAATAAGTAATCTAATACAAATATTCGAGAATAATAAATCTAGATAAAAGAGGGAGCTGGTTATGCAATATTGTAAACTTCAGGTAGGATGCCTGATCATAGTGCTTTATAT
>CAZIUA010000193.1:0-1018 GCA_964542315.1 uncultured Faecalibacterium sp.
CGATCACGGAAAATAAGATATCCGTAAAATTGACGAAGACGATGTGTGTCAGCAAGGGAACGATCCATATCAAAGAAAAGATTGGCAAAGAGACGAAAATAAGAGCAGAAATGGATGCAGATGAAAATTTGTATTTAAAAAGTGAAGGAGAGATGGTACAATAGGGGTTAGATTATATCAGATGTGAGAGAATTTTTGCTTCTGATATAGAGTTTTATAGAAGAAAGGACATCACAGGATGGCTAGCAATGTTATTGAATTACACACGGAGGTGCCGGCAGATCTGGAATCGAATGTGTTTGGCCAGTTTGACGAGCATCTAAAACTGATGGAGCGGACACTGAACGTAACCGTGATCTCCAGAGATGGAATATTAAAAATACTTGGAAATGAACAGAGTGCAGCTTCTGCAAAGAAGCTGATCGAGGAACTGGTCGTGCTTGCGAAGAGAGGCAATACGATCACAAAGCAGAATGTGACGTATGCGCTTTCTCTGGCAATGGAAGCAAGAAACGATGTTCTCACAGAGATAGATAAAGACTTTATCTGTAATACAATACAGGGAAGACCGATCAAGCCTAAGACACTTGGACAGAAAGAATATGTGGAACAGATCCGCAAGAAGATGATCGTGTTTGGCGTGGGACCGGCGGGAACTGGAAAGACCTACCTTGCCATGGCGATGGCAGTCACTGCTTTTAGAAATGAGGAGGTGAGCAGGATCATCCTGACTCGTCCGGCTATTGAAGCGGGAGAGAAACTGGGATTCCTTCCGGGAGACCTTCAGAGTAAGGTAGACCCTTACCTTCGTCCTCTTTACGATGCGCTTTATCAGATCATGGGAGCGGACAGTTTTGCGAAAAATATGGAGCGCGGTCTGATCGAGGTAGCGCCTCTTGCTTATATGCGAGGACGTACATTGGACAATGCGTTTATCATCCTGGATGAGGCACAGAATACGACTCCGGCTCAGATGAAGATGTTTCTGACCCGTATCGGTTTTGGATCAAAGGTGATC
>CAZIUA010000194.1:0-1015 GCA_964542315.1 uncultured Faecalibacterium sp.
TCCATGTGCCGCTGCTTCGAGCTGGTTTCCGTAAGGTTGTATTCTCTGTGATCATTATGATCATCGTGCTGTTCTTCAGACAGGGTATCATGGGAAACAGAGAATTTTCCATCCAAGGTATCCGCAATTTCTTTACGGGCAAGGGGAAAAATAAAAAATCCAAAGAAGCCAAAGGAGGTAACGCCTGATGAGTGAGAATAATGTACTGAAGGTCGAGAACGTTACCATGCAGTTTGGCGGTGTCATCGCAGTTGACAATATGAACATAGAGGTCAATAAAGGGGAGATCGTCTCTTTGATCGGCCCGAACGGTGCAGGTAAAACCACAGCGTTTAACGTTATCACCGGTGTTTACGCGCCGACGAACGGAGCTGTCTATTTCAATGGACAAAAGATCATTGAAAATCATCCGCAGGGAAAGATGAAAAAACTTTATGCTGGAGAAAATCAAGGCAAATACAATCATGTGATCGCTCCGACTCCGGATAAGATCACGAAACTTGGGATCGCCAGAACGTTCCAGAATATTCGACTGTTTAAGAGTCAGACTGTATTTGAGAACATTCTGATCGCAAAACATCTGCGCAGGACTAGCAATCTTTTTACTGCGACCTTCCATTTAAATGGCAAAGAGGAAGCTCAGATGCGCAAGGAGGCAGAGGAACTGCTCGCGATCTTAGGACTTGAGGATGTCCGGGATGAGATGGCAACCTCCCTTCCTTATGGAAAACAAAGAAGGCTCGAGATCGCCAGAGCGCTCGCGACTTCCCCGGAGCTTCTGCTTTTGGATGAGCCGGCTGCAGGTATGAACCCGCAGGAGACCGATGAGCTGACTGCATTTATCGCAAAGATCCGTGATGACTTTGGCCTGACCATCTTTATGATCGAGCACCACATGGATCTGGTTATGGAGATCTCAGACAGGATCTACGTTCTGGACTTTGGAAAACCGATCGCAGAGGGTGTTCCGGAGGAGATCCAGAATAACCAGAAAGTAATCGATGCATATCTTGGA
>CAZIUA010000195.1:0-1013 GCA_964542315.1 uncultured Faecalibacterium sp.
CATAGTCCGCTCAATTTGCCGCCCGGTCTGGTCGTAACCGTCATAGCAGCGGATAAGGTAGGAATTGCCCCTTTTCTTGATTGTAGCCATTTTTTCTCCTTTCGGTCTTGCACCGATCCACCGGAGATGGTATAATACCCGGGTAAATCGGTTTGATTGGTTTCTTCTGGTTTACATCTACGCCATCGTGGTTGCCGCCACGGTGGCGTTTTTTATTTTTAACTGAATATTGCTAGATACTTCTGTGAATGGTAATGTGGTATCTCCTACTGTTTTATCGCTGAATTATTAATCATTGCTGTCTATAAATGCTTCGGGTATTCGTTTTTGACTTTGCATATACAAAAGCCATTCTTTATATTCTTCACGGGATTTCGTTCCATCCTTGACAGCTTTCATCCAAATTAGTCTCTGCTCCTTGAAATACTGATAAGATTTTTTGAATTTGGGCTGATCGGGGTTACGTTTTGCGAGCATATATTTGGACGATGCAATTTTGCGTGAAAGTATGGCCAATTCATCCTCTTTTTGTTTCTCATACCATAACCGGCGTGTTCCATATTCTTTGCAGGTCATTTCTGTATCTTCTGGGCTTGGGTTATCGCAATAAAGTGTATCAGATCTTTTGCCTGGAATAAAATACTTTCCACAGTTTTTGCAACGTCTAATAACCTTACCACGTATTGATACCTCATTAAAGGAAATCATTGCAATATCACGCAATCTATTTTCTGGGTCTATAAGATAGGAATTTCCACTCAAACTTGCAGGGTCAGAATTGTGTAAAAACATGTCATATATTTCGTCTAACTCATAGGTAAATCGCCCCAAATCGTCAACCATATCCTCAAATCGTTCCATTTTTTCTGTTGGCATGATAACGGAGGGTATTATTTCAAAATAGCCTATTGAAACAAGGTACGAAAAAAAAGGTGAATTATACTGCATTTGTCTTTTTTCACAAAATTCAATGAATTTTTTTAAGTTGAGTATTACTGATGGAACCCCCGTAT
>CAZIUA010000196.1:0-1005 GCA_964542315.1 uncultured Faecalibacterium sp.
AAATTCCATAACGGTCAAGATTCCTGTCGAAACCAAACAGGGACTTTATTCGTTACCTGCTTCTTGGATCATTGCGGTGGAAGCACTGGGAAGAAAGATCATTGTACATACCACCTGTCAGGATTTTGAGTCGATCCATAACATTAATTATTGGTTAGAGGTTCTTCCTCAAAATAGCTTTTTTCAAACACATCGCAGTTTTATCGTTAATTTTGAGCATGTTGTTGACTTTGATCACACGACCATCCATTTATCCGATCAGCAGATTATTGCCTATCTGACACGTCGCAAATACACTGCTTTTAAAAATGCTTATCTTTTATATCTGGAAAGTATGAGGTAATATTCATGGAACGAATTCTTTTACTTATATTCAGTTTTTCGATAGAAGCGATCATTGTATGGCGGTATGCAGGCAGTTTGTTTACTCCTGCATATTCTTTTACTATGCGTTTTTTGGCATTGAGTGTTTCTTATCTGATCTTATTTTTTATTTCTATTTTTAATGTAATCAGCCTCAACATATTGTTCTATTTTGTGTTGAATACAGTTTTTTTGTCTTTTCAGTTCCAACTCCGTTTTCAAACAGCATTTTTTCATTCTGTCATACTAACAGTTGTCATGGGCGTGTCAGAGCTGATTGCTTTCAGTGCCGTTTCACGTTTTGCGCCTCATTTTATGAAAGAACAGGATACCGGTCTTGTCATTTTTGCTGTGTTTAGTAAGTTGTCCTTTTTTGTGATCGTATATCTTTTATCGCGTATCTTTAAGACGCAAAAGAAAAGTGCCGAAAATTCAGAGCACGTTAATATTCTCCTTATACTGTTTCCTTGTTCATCTATATTTGTGATTGCTACATATTCTTATATCGGCGAAAGTATGTCTTTTATCTATCCTTTGAAAGACAGAAAACCAAAACATTTTGATTCATGATATAAAAAAACACTTACAGTCGATCGCATTGTTAAATGAAAAAAACGAATCGGAGAAGATACACGCTTATAT